>NZ_OY780933.1:1740000-2040000 GCF_963676065.1 Maridesulfovibrio sp.
ACCCGAAACCAGGTGATCTATCCATGGGCAGGCTGAAGCTTGAGTAAAATCAAGTGGAGGGCCGAACCGTTGTAAGTTGAAAATTACTCGGATGACCTGTGGATAGGGGTGAAAGGCCAATCAAACTTGGTGATAGCTGGTTCTCTCCGAAATATATTGAGGTATAGCCTCAGGAGTTTTCTTGCGGAGGTAGAGCACTGACAAGGCTAGGGGTCCCACCAGATTACCAAACCTTATCAAACTCCGAATGCCGTAAGATATATCCTGGGAGTCAGACTGCGGGTGCGAAGGTCCGTAGTCGAAAGGGAAACAGCCCAGACCGTCAGCTAAGGTCCCCAAATCCATACTCAGTGGAAAAGGTGGTGGAGTTGTATAGACAGCCAGGAGGTTGGCTTAGAAGCAGCCATCCTTTAAAGAAAGCGTAATAGCTCACTGGTCTAACGATTCTGCGCCGAAAATGTAACGGGGCTAAGTATGGTACCGAAGCTACGGGATGCGACTAGTTCGCATCGGTAGGAGAGCGTTCTCAGATGGGATGAAGGTGAATCGGAAGGTTTGCTGGACTAATGAGAAGTGATTATGCTGGCATGAGTAACGATAAAACAAGTGAGAAACTTGTTCGCCGTAAGACTAAGGTTTCCTGGGTAAAGCTAATCTTCCCAGGGTTAGTCGGTCCCTAAGGCGAGGCCGAAAGGCGTAGTCGATGGAAAACGGGTTAATATTCCCGTACCAGCAAATGTGTGCGATGGAGGGACGCAGTAGGATAGCTCAGCCGGCTGTTGGATATGCCGGTGTAAGCACGTAGGCTTGAGTCATAGGCAAATCCGTGACTCTTTAAGGCCGAGATGCGATGCCGTAACTTTACGTTTGAAGTGAGTGATTCCAGACTGCCTAGAAAATCTTCTAAGTTTAGCATTTGTTGACCGTACCGCAAACCAACACAGGTAGTCGGGTCGAGTAGACCAAGGCGCTTGAGAGAACTCTGGTTAAGGAACTCGGCAAAATGATCCCGTAAGTTAGCGAGAAGGGATGCTCCAGACGGTGAAGTTATTTACTTTCCGAGCTGTTTGGAGCCGCAGAGAATCGGGGGGGGCGACTGTTTACTAAAAACATAGGTCTCTGCTAAGTCGTAAGACGATGTATAGGGACTGACGCCTGCCCGGTGCTGGAAGGTTAAAAGGAGGTGTTAGACTTCGGTCGAAGCTCCGAATTGAAGCCCCAGTAAACGGCGGCCGTAACTATAACGGTCCTAAGGTAGCGAAATTCCTTGTCGGGTAAGTTCCGACCTGCACGAATGGCGTAACGATCTCCCCACTGTCTCAACCAGAGACTCAGTGAAATTGAATTACCGGTGAAAATGCCGGTTACCCGCGGTAAGACGGAAAGACCCTGTGCACCTTTACTATAGCTTGACATTGGGTTTAGGACTATCATGTGTAGGATAGGTGGGAGGCTTTGAAGCCGGCACGCTAGTGTCGGTGGAGCCAACCTTGAAATACCACCCTTGATAGTTTTGAATTCTAATCCAACGCCGTTATCCGGCTTGGAGACAGTGTCTGGTGGGTAGTTTGACTGGGGCGGTCGCCTCCCAAAAAGTAACGGAGGCTTGCAAAGGTTCCCTCAGGCTGATTGGAAACCAGCCGTTGAGTGCAAAGGCATAAGGGAGCTTGACTGTAAGAGAGACATCTCGAGCAGGAACGAAAGTTGGTCTTAGTGATCCGGTGGTCCCGCATGGAAGGGCCATCGCTCATAGGATAAAAGGTACGCCGGGGATAACAGGCTGATCGCGCCCAAGAGTTCACATCGACGGCGCGGTTTGGCACCTCGATGTCGGCTCATCACATCCTGGGGCTGAAGCAGGTCCCAAGGGTTCGGCTGTTCGCCGATTAAAGTGGTACGCGAGCTGGGTTTAAAACGTCGTGAGACAGTTTGGTCCCTATCTACCGTGGGCGTAGGATAATTGAAGAGGGTCTGTCCCTAGTACGAGAGGACCGGGGTGGACGAACCTATGGTGTTCCTGTTGTCACGCCAGTGGCATTGCAGGGTAGCTAAGTTCGGAAGGGATAACCGCTGAAAGCATCTAAGCGGGAAGCCTGCCTCAAGATAAGTTATCCCTATGCTTTAGCATCTAAAGATTCCAGGTAGACCACCTGGTTGATAGGCCGGAGGTGTAAGTGTGGCAACACATTCAGCTGACCGGTACTAATAAATCGTGCGACTTATTTTTCTTCTCTTCCCTTAACTTTAACTAAGTTAAGGTAATTCTTCTCTATTAAAACCATATATTTTGCTCATCGAAGCAAGCAAATTTGCTTGCGACCACTGAGGAGAGGTCACACCCGACCCCATTCCGAACTCGGAAGTTAAGCTCTCCATCGCCGATGATACTGCTAGGTAGCTAGTGGGAAAGTAGGTCGTCGCAAGCTTTTATTTCAAAGCCCCCTTGTTAACTCAAGGGGGCTTTTTTGCGTCTAATGATTAAAGGGAAAAGATACAAATCCTACCGCCGCATAGTTGAGCTGTCGCTTGTGGGACCTATTCTTTGAAATAGGCTCCGTTGACTACATCTTCTGTGCTGGGGATGACGATTTTTTTAATCATGAAAATATTGATTAATGTGTAAGATAAACACTTTTTAGCCTCAGCTCACATATGTTGTTTTGGCTATTGTTTGATGTTTAATTCAGTGTTTATGTTAATAATATAAGAATTAATATTTCATTGCGCACACTTTTAGTTATTATATTTATTTTCATTCTGGTGCTTTGCTCTGTCAGTGCATAATTTTGATTTTCATTTTGATTACGATTAGCGTATGTAAATTAAATGAATGAGCTGTTACTGATAAATTGTAGTTCAAATCTTGTACAAGCATTTCTGGATTTGGGATGTATTGTTGAGAGTCTCCATGTTCGGGACAGGGAAATTAATGTACCAGCGAAACTTGCAGAGTTGGAATTTGATCCAGATGTAATTATTCAGCAGGAATCTTTGGGCAGAAGAGTTCTCCTGCGCGGACTACATGAGTTGGATTGCATTAAAGTTTTCTGGTCAATAGATACCCATATGAATCTTTATTGGCATGGACACTATGGGGACTTATTTGATTGTGTCCTTACTACCCAGAAAAAATATGTTCCTAAATTAAAAAATATTTGTGGAGCGGTAGTGAAATGGGTGCCGTGGATGGCAAATACTCCTGCTGTGACAGGACGTTTCGAAGTTTTACCGCATACCCGCCGTGAATTTGATATGACCTTCGTGGGGAGAGTTACCGACCAGAGGCGTTCACGGGGCTGGTTTATCAATTTTTTGAAATTAAACTATAAGGTAAACTTAGTCGAAGGACTTACTTACCCCGAGATGATGGATATTTACGGTAAAACTTGCATTGTACCGAATGAAGCTCTTTTTGGAGAAGTCAATTTTCGTCTTTTTGAAGCTGCCGCTTGTGGATGTGCAGTTGTCACGCCTAATGTAAGTGATGAACTTGAAGAATTATTCGAGGTTGGCAGGGAAATAGAAGTTTACAACGATGCTCTGGAGTTGAAGGAAAATCTTGACCGCCTGTGGCAAAAACCGGCACTTTCAGGTGCAATGGGACTTGCAGCTTATGAGCGTGTTTTAAAAGATCATTTACCGCGATCTAGAGCCGAATCCATCTTGAGAATTGTAAAAGATATCAATAAACACCGTGTCGGTGCGGGGAGAGCAGAGCTTAAGCTTTGTCTGAGTGAATTTTTACTTGGTGAGGGTGGTGATCCTCATGTTAACTGGGATGTTCTTCTGAAAAGACTTTTGTCTCTCGTCAAAAGTGAGGAACGGGATGCTGCTCTGCTTAGAATTTTTGCCCGTTCAGAAGAAAAATATTTATTCATGGAAATGGTTCGGCCGTATCTTGAAAACAGATTATGTAGTACTGATTGTTATTTTAATATGACTGCATCTCTCTGTGCTCTCAAGCTAGACATGTGGGAAGTTGCAAAGCATTTTTGGTATGCATATAGGATCGATGACAGCCACGAATCTATTGCAAAACCGGAAGATAATGTTCATTTACTTTTGCTTTGGGGTGATTCGGCACTTAAATGCGGTATAGATATCCGACCCGGTGTCGCTTTTGATGAAATTAAAGGAATTCCTTCGTGTGCTTCGGATTGTTACTTTGCAGCTTTGCATCTTAATCCTTCCGATAATGATATTTATAGACGTCTTGACTCATTATTTCGCGGAGTAACAGGGGCAGAGCCAAATCGGCTGGGATTTTTGTCACATCTTTCATTGCATTTTCCTGATGACTGGCGTGTCAGTGCTGAAGTGGGGATAACCAGCCTTAAGGTTTTTCGGCTGCAGGAGGGCTTAACCGAATTGGCCAATGCCCGTGAGTCTGCAGTCCGGGCAGGGAAGGAACGTTTTTTTAAACGTAAAATGGAGATGGAAGTCCCTTCTTATCTTAATTATTTAAATTAGGTTACATCTTTGTGATAGGTCAATGCTTTAATCATGCGGAGGACGAATATGTCTGATGTCGTTTTCAATGAGCAGGCGTTTTATAGTCATCTCGGGGGAGATTCGGAACTCGGCAACGAGATTCTTAGCGTGTACATAGTTGATGCCCCTGCACGACTGAAAGGCTTGAAGAGCGCTCTTGCAGATGAAAAAGGGGACATGATCATTAAATATGCCCACGCCTTAAAAGGTATTTCTGCGACCATCAGGGCCGAATCGACAGCTTCTGTGTCCGAGCAGATTGAATTATCTGCCCGCAGTGGAGACCTTGAAACAGTAAGAAAACTTATGCCGCAGTTGGATTCTGAGTTGGAAAAGGTTCTCAAAGTTATCGGAGAACTTTTTAATAGCTGAGAAAAATTTATTTAAATTTTACGTAATTATTGCAGGATTGTTACTAAGAGCAACTTGTTTTGTTTCAACAATTCTTTGGTTTAGATTAAATATTCTACTTTCAGTTTTTTTGAAGGCTGAAAGACCGGTTAATTGTAAATGAGTAATGTGCAAATTAGTCCAGACTAACAGGAGAACATAAGATGTTCAAAAATTTGAAAATAGGGTGGAAGATCGGCGGAGGTTTTTTGGTGGTGCTGATGCTGACTGCTGTTGTAGGTGCAGTGGGTTGGTTAGGTCTTTCAAAGGTAGCGAATGAATCCACTAAGACCGAAGTCGTGAGTAATGCTCTTACTGATATGTATAATTCCAGACTGATGGTACTTTACTATACTTTACGCGGTGCTGATGAGTACAAGTCTAAATTTCTAAGCCACATTAATGAAATTAACAATAATCTATCCTCAAATAAAGCGGTCTTTTCAGGCAAAGGCCTTGAAGATGTGAATTCTATCGCTGATGGAGCCGCAGAATATAATAAAAGATTCACTACATATATAAAATGTGAAGAGGATAAAAATAAGGCCATCAGCAACTGCGTAGTTGCTGCCGGGGAATTGAATGCAGCAGTAACCGCCATTGCCGGCCATGTGCGTGATGCCATGGGAACGGCTATCAGCAGCTCTGCTATCGGTCAGGATAAGGAAAGTGTTTTTGCTGCATATACGCTTATTTCAGATTTGGAAAAAGAATTCCTAACTACACGTTTTACATTCTCAAACTATCTTCGCACTGGAAATAAGAAATACATAAACGAGATCCGTTCAATTTTGAATTCGGTGATTGATCAGTGCGAGGATCTTCGTCGCAATAGCTGGATAGAAAATAAATCCGGACTCGATGTGGCTGGGCTTGAAAGATCCGCTCGGAAATATCTTAAAGGATTTGAGCTTATAGTTGAAAAAACAGTTGCTCAAGATAAGGAACTTGCGGTGATGGCCAAGGTGGGAGTGGAGGCTCTGGATATTAGCCAGAATCTGCTGAAGGAACAGCAGCTGTCGGCTGAGAGTGTGATAAGTTCTTCTTTTACCGTTATTCTGATAGGTCTGGCTTTGGCGCTTTTGTTCGGGGCGGTGATTTCAGTCACGGTAACCAAAATTATTACTACTCCTATCCGCAAGGGAGTTTCGTTTGCAGAGAATATGGCACAGGGAGACTTCACCCAGACTCTCGAAATCAACCAGCGTGATGAAATCGGCATACTGGCAGCGGCGCTAAATGATATGGTCGGCAGACTTTCTTCTGTTGTCGCCGAGGTAGGTGCCTCATCGGAAAATGTAGCTTCCGGCAGTGAGGAACTTTCAGCTACGGCAGAAAGCCTTTCACAGGCCTCTACTGAACAGGCTGCAAATGTGGAAGAGGTTTCTTCTTCCATGGAAGAAATGACAGCAAATATCAGGCAGAATGCTGAGAACGCACATCAGACTGAACAGATTGCCCTTCAATCTTCGCAGCAGGCTGATGAAGGCGGGCAGGCGGTAATCAAGGCTGTCGATGCCATGAAAAATATTGCGGAAAAGATCTCCATTATTGAAGAAATTGCCCGCCAGACCAATCTTCTTGCTCTCAATGCCGCGATTGAGGCAGCCCGGGCCGGAGAACATGGTAAAGGATTTGCCGTTGTAGCTGCCGAAGTCCGTAAACTTGCCGAACGAAGCGGTGCTGCGGCAGGGGAGATAGGGGACCTTTCTTCCAGTACGGTTAATGTAGCGGAACGTGCAGGGGAAATGCTTAACCAGCTTGTCCCGGACATTAAAAGAACTGCCGAGCTGGTGCAGGAAATTGCCGCCGGCAGCAGCGAACAGCTTTCAGGTGCTGAACAGATTAATAAGGCTGTGCAGCAGCTGGATCATGTCACCCAGCAGAATGCCTCCGCTTCTGAGGAAATGGCATCAACTTCTGAAGAGCTTTCAAGCCAGGCAGAGCAGTTACAGCACGTTATGAGTTTTTTCAGGGTTAGCAATAATTCTGCTCCCAGAGTTAAGGCTCTGCCTACACCAAGACGAACAGTAAAATCTGAACCTGCATCTAAGGTTTCCGCGTCGGTTGCACCGGTCAGGGAAGTCCGCACCGGTGCAACCGGATCCGGAGGCGTGTCACTCGATATGGGAAACGAGTTTTCTGACAGCGATTTTGAAAAATTCTGATAAGCACTGGTTGTTTTAGCCCGCTTGATATATAGTTCAAAATATCAGGCTGTTTTATGTTTAAAAGGGATGATTAAATTGAGGCAGGTGTAAAATGAGTGCTGAGATAAATAGTACGACCAATCAATATCTGACTTTTACTTTGAATAAGGATATTTACGCGCTGGATATTGCCAGTGTGCGGGAAGTGCTGGAACTTACTCCTATAACCAGAATCCCCAGAACACCTAAGTTCATGCGTGGGGTTATCAACCTTAGAGGGCATGCGGTTCCTGTCGTTGATATGCGGCTTAAGTTCGGTATGAGCAGGACGGAAGATACAATTAATACCTGCATCATCATCGTCGAAGTCTCGTTTGACGGAGAGAGTACGGTTATGGGCGCTTTGGCCGATTCGGTCAGGGAAGTAATCGAGCTCACCGAAAATATGATTGAAGAGCCCCCCAGAATGGGCACTACGATTAAGACCGAGTTTATCCGTGGTATGGGAAAACAGGATGAAGACTTTGTTATTATTCTTGATATTAACAAAATTCTGTCCGTAGAAGAATTAGCCATGCTTAGAGGTGTGCATAACGACTCTTCGGCTTCAGAAGCTGTCCCCGAGGTTTCTCCTGATCAGGGAATGACCTTAAGTTTATAGATATTAAGCAGATTTGTAATGTCATTGCCCGTTTTCCTCCATGGAAAACGGGCTTTTTTTGATGCTCGGTTGTGGTGTCTAAAAAATATTAGTAACGTGCTGTCTGACTATTTCATGATGATGTTTTAAGGTATATATTTTGCCATATTTTGGAGGCTTGGAAAGACTGATGTCCATGAAGATCAAGTTTATGATCATGCTGTTTTTTATCGGGGTGGTCGTTGCGCTTAGTGCCGCAGCATTTGCCGGTGATAAATGGCTGCCTGTACTCTCCGTATCCAGCGGCGGACTTTTGCTGCTTGGGTATGCCGCATGGGAATTGCGGAAAGATATTTCGAATGAACGAGCTTACCGTGAAAGACAGCTTTATTCCGTTGTGGGCAATAGCGGCGCTGCATTTTATTTAACTGACGTGCAGGGTAAACTCATTTTCGCTGATGAGACCTGTCGCAGTCTGGACGAGAAAATTTCCGGAATTTCGTCTGAGGCTATTCTGCCGAATTTGCTTCCATTTTTGGCTGTTGAGGGGGAATTCAATGCCCTGCGGGATAAGCTCCGTTCCAGCGGCGGAGTTCTTCATTTTGAAACGAAACATAAAAGCTCTCATGGTAAAATTTTAGCTCTCAAATATACTTTGCAGGAAATTTATACTTCTGAGGAAAAACTCTGCGCTTTTGCCGGAACTGTGTGTGATATATCACCAATGCGGGAGACACAACGTACTCTGGCTAGGGAAAAACGCTATCTTGAAACAGTTCTCAACGGAGCCGATGAGGCTTTGTTTGTCATTGATTTTGATGGAAATTTTATAAGAACAAATCAGATATTGGCTGATTTTGCGGGCACCGGGTCTCCTGAACTGTGTGAGGGAGGTAATTTACGTAATTATCTTGCCCCGCATGTTTCTGAAAGGGTGATGAGAGAAATCCATATGATGATTGCGAACGGTATGGACCGTTTTATAGAGATTCCTGCAATTAATTCCGTGGGTGAGCAATTGCAGCTTGGTGTGCGGGGGCATCTTTGCTGTGATGAAGAAGGCAGGCCCGAGGCTATAGTAGGGTTTGCGAGCAGAGTGGATGAAAAGGAAATGTGTTCTGGAGCGGATTGTGATGATCCGGATTTGGTACGGACTCTTTGCCATGAAATGCGAACTCCGCTGGCGGGAATTATCGGAAGTCTGCATGTAGTGGATAGTATGACTCTCGCTCCCGAGGTAAAGGAGTATGTAGGTAAATGCATCGTCTCCGCTGAGCGTTTCAAGGATGTTGTTAATATTTTTTTGAACGGACTTTCCGGTAAGTTTAATCATGAAGCAAAGGAAGTGCTGTCCCCTGCAACTACTTTTGAAAAGGCAGTTGAACTATTTTTACCGGTAGCTTCCATGCAGAACCGCCGGATTTTCTTTTCTGCCGGTCCGGCATTGCCTGATGTTTTTCTGTGCAGTCGTAAGGGGCTTTCGCAGGCACTTTTTTGCCTTATCAACAACGGTCTGGAAGCCTTTCCTGATTCGGATATTTTCGCCGGAGTCAAGGTTCATGCAAGCGAAGGTTCTGATCAGAGCATTTCATTTTATGTCAGCGGTGAAGGTTTCAGGGGCGATGACGGTAAGGATTTTTACCTGGAATGCCTTGAGAAGACTTCCGGGCTAATTGGTGCGGAACTTTATGTTGAAACAGGGACAATTACTGAGTTTGGATTTACATTGCAATCTGTCCAGAGCATGGAAAATTCCGCTGATGTGGGAGCTGATGTTTTGCGTATTTTACTGGCTGAAGACGATGTCAGCAGTCAGGTTTTTATGCGTAAAAAGCTCGAACGGTGGGGGCATCTGGTACGCACAGCCAGTACGGGATTAGATGTACTGAGTTATATGAAAGAAGATGAGTATGACCTAGTGCTGATGGATCTGCAAATGCCGAAAATGAACGGTTTTGACGCCATAGCGGCTATCCGCGAAAAAGAATCTCCGGAAGGCAGAATCCCTATCATTGTGATGAGTGCATACAGCCGGGAGACGGATTTTGAAAGGATGTCCGAGCTGTTCGTGGACGACTACATTGCAAAGCCGGTAAGCACTGACAAGCTGGAAAAAGCTATTGAACGTCTTACCTCGTTGAACAGGTTGTAGTTTTTATTGAAATATTCTTTTTTTAGATGTTTTTTAATGGTTTATAACGTTGCTGATATAGTATGCTATCCCGTCTTCGAGCATCTGCACGGACAGCAATATGAGAATTAATCCCATAAGCCTTTCACAGGCGCGCAGTCCTCTTTTTCCCAGTACTCGGGACATTGTCGGCCCGGTCATCATAATGACAAAGCTCATACCCCAGGCAATAAGCACCCCGGAAAGAACATTCAATCCGGCATCTCCCTTGGAGCCGTAAACCATGACCGCCGCCAGCAGGGAAGGCCCGGCAAAAAGCGGGACGGCAATAGGCACAATGAACGGATCTTTTTCCGTTTCATCGGTAGCGCTCTCCGGTTTTGGGAAAATCATTTTCATGGAGATGATGAACAGGATTACACCACCCGCGATTCTTAAAGTGGACTGGTGAATGTTGAGGGCTTTCAATAATCCCGTCCCCAGATACATAAACATGATGGTGATAGCCAAAGCGAAGAAAAGTTCACGAAGCAGGATTTTGCGCTGGCGTGACGGGGAGTATTCCTGAAGCATGGACAGACAGACCGGAAGGTTGCCCAAAGGGTCCATGATCAGAAATAGGGGAAAAGCGATTTCAAAAGCTTTACTGAGCTGCGTAAGTTCCATGATTAGTCCTTTCCGCCTGCCTGTCCGTAGGTTGAGAATTTATCGATAACTTTTTCCATTTCTTCATCAGGAACAATGACAGGCTTACCCACGGAAAGGGCCTGAATGTAGATTCTGGCTACCATTTCCAGTTCTTCTGCCGCATCAAATGCATTTCCAATGCTCCGGCCCACAGTAATCAACCCATGGTTTGCAAGTAATACAGCATTATAATTTTCAATGGTGCTGCTTACATTTTCAGCAAGCTCCGGGGAACCGAAGGTGGCGTAAGGGGCGAGAGGGACTTTTTTCCCGGCAAAGCCTACCAGATAATGTACGGCCGGCAGTTCCATATTCAGGCAGGCCACAGTTGTGGCGTAGACCGAGTGAGTATGCACCACCGCGTTTACGTCCTTACGTTTCTTATAAAGAACTGTGTGAAAACCGTACTCGCTTGATGGCTTGCACTTGGAGTCTATTACGTTCCCGTCCAGATCGATGACAACTATATCTTCCGGGGTGGAAAGACGGTAATCAAGACCGCTGGGGCTGATAGCCAGCAGGCCCTGCTCGCGGTCAAAGATACTCAGGTTCCCGCCGGTTCCGGTTGTTAACCCTGATTCAAGCATCTTCATTCCATATTCGACTACAAGTTCACGTTCTTTTTTGAGCAGCATGTGTAATGTCCTGTAGGGATTAAGCTAAATTACGCAGTGCATCAATTCTCTGCAGCACCGGGGGATGGCTGTATTCCAGCCAGACGTAAAATGGATGCGGAGTGAGATTGGAAAGGTTGCTTACCGATAACTTTTTAAGGGCATTGACCAGAGCTTCCGGGGTTCCGGTGGTTTCCGCAGCAAAAGCATCAGCTTCAAATTCATGCTTGCGGGAGCGGATATTGCTGAAGATGGAAAGCAGAATTGATACGGGGGTGTAGAGCAGGGCGAAAAAGATCAGGCCTGCATGTACGGAAATATTCTGCATGCCGAACGCATCGAAAAGTTCCTTATTGCCGAGAAAAAAAGACATAAGTAGAAATACTACTCCGGTATTGATGATGCTCATGATCATCATTTTACGGATATGGCCGAGCTTGCTGTGTCCAATTTCATGGGCCAGCACGGCAACTATTTCGTCAGCTGAAAGATTATTGATCAAGGTATCGAACAGGGCGATGCGTTTTTTCTTGCCGAATCCTGTGAAGTAGGCATTTGCCTTGGTAGAACGTTTTGACCCGTCAATCATGAATATACCGGAAAGCTCGAAACCGTTTTCGGCGGCGAAATGTTCGATTTTATTACGCAGTTCTCCTTCTTCAAGGGGGGTGAACTTATTGAAAAGCGGCAGTATCCATGTGGGAGCGATGTATTGGATCCCCAGAGTGATTACTACAGTAAATATCCAGCACCACAGCCAAGCAAGCGATCCGGCGGCATTGAAGAAAAGCAATACGCCGCTGAGAATTGCTCCGCCAATGATTCCGCCCAGCAGATACCCTTTAAATTTATCCAAGAAAAATGTTTTGAGGGTGGTTTTGTTAAAGCCGAATTTCTCTTCAATAATAAAAGTGCTGTAGAGAGAAAAAGGCAGAGAGACGATATCACTCAGCAGCGCCAGTCCTGCGAAGAAAATCAGTCCGGTCAAAATCGGGCCGTAGCCGAATCCATTCGCCCATATATCAACTGAATTAAATCCTCCGCAAAGGATGAACAGTATGGTAATAAGTGAAGTGATGGAGCTTGAAATGTTTTCAAATCCCATTCCTGTTTTGGCGTATTCCTGAGACTTGCGGTATTCGTCCGCATCGAAGGTGCCTTCGAATTCCGCCGGGAGTTCGGGTGAAAGGGCTTTGCGGTTAAGCTGACGGGAAAAAATGCCCAGCAGACATGCACCTGCAAGCGAAAATATGATAATTAGAAGATAGATATTCATTAAAGTATGCTTGTTGCTGATTGCTTGATTTGATTAAATATTTGAATCCGGGGACCATAGACGTGCTACGCGTATAACTACCCTTTCGGGCCGTGTGCCGTCAATGTGGGTGTTTGTCTCGGAGGATGAATTTAAATACAGCTATCGACTTGACAAGAAGCGGCGTAGAGTCAACACTTATTTATTAATACATTTCAGTTTTTATGATAGTGGACCATAGTCTAGCGATGTTTGATGTATGGTTCGAAGGGAGTTTTTTTAATGAGTTCGCCGAAAAGCATAAAAGAAAATATAGCTCGAGCAAAGGCGTACGGGCAGCGGAAGGATTATATGCGTTGTCTACATGCGCTGAGCCTCTCTCTTGATGAGTTGGCTTCAAGTCAGGTTTTCGGCCGGGAAAAATTTGAGATCGGAATCCTTATAGATGAAGTTATCCGACAGCTTTTAGCTATGGATGAGCTTAAACGGGTCCTCCCTAGAGGTATTAAGTACGTGAAAGGGCAGGAGAAGAAACTTGCCGTTCTGCTGCGAAAGATTCACGACACCATAAAGAATGCCCTTGAAAAAGCGGCTGTTGAAAAAGTTCGTAAGCAAAAAAATCAGATCGATAAGTATGTGCTTGCCGGTCAGAAATTTCTTGTTGATAAAGACGTTAAGGAAGCCAAAAAATATTTCCGTAAAATAACCGAAGCCTTTCCGGGAGAACGGGGGTTGTTGCAGGATGTTGGAGGCAGACTGGTCAAATCCGGTTTTCCGGCTGACGGTGTGGAATACCTTGAACGGGCAATTGAAGAGGCCCCTTCGGATAGCAGGCCTTATATCTCCCTGCTTTTAGCCTATGAAATGATGAATGAGCAGGATAAGGCTCTTGAAGTGATAAAGGATATTGTCCGTCGGTTCGGGGCTAACGAGAGCATTTTTGTCCGACAGGCCAAGCTCTTTCTGGCTAAACGAATGTACACAGAAGCTTATGACGCTTCAGCCGCTGCTTTGAAAGCCAATCCTCTTAACCGTGAGGCCAAAAAGATTTCCGATAAACTCGGTCCCAAGGTTTTCGGCCGTGGATACAAGCCCGGAGCTACTTCCAAAGAGCTTAAGAAAGCACAGTCTTCCGCGACGGGAGCTGCTGGTAAGAAGGAGAGTATTTCTCTTGATCTTGGAGGAGGTTCCGGTAATACCACGAAAGCAAAAGCACCCAAAAAGAAAGCACCGGCTAAAAAGACCGCAGATTCAAAGTCTATCAAGCTTGATTTTTAACAGTTGTTTATTTCTGTAAGAAATTAAAAATCCCCGGCAACCTTATGGCTGCCGGGGATTCGCTTATCTGGCTTATGGAGCCGGATGGTAAGGCTGGCTTAGTACATGCCGCCCATTCCACCCATGCCGCCCATTCCACCCATGCCGGGCATACCGCCGCCCATGCCGCCGGGCATGGCAGGCATGTCGGAAGCTTTTTCGGGCTTTTCAGCGATAGCGCATTCGGTGGTGAGCAGGAGACCTGCAACGGAAGCAGCATTCTGAATAGCGATACGGGTAACCTTTTTGGGGTCGATAACACCGGCCTTAATGAGGTCTTCGTATTCGCCGATAGCAGCGTTGAAGCCGTTACCGTTTTTAGATTCTTTTACTTTTTCAACAACGATGGAACCTTCGAGGCCAGCGTTGCCTGCGATCTGGCGAAGGGGCTCTTCGATGGCGCGACGGATAATGTCGATACCTGCGGATTCGTCATCGTCGGAAGCAGCAACGTCGTCCAGAGCAGCGATGCAGCGGATAAGTGCGGTTCCGCCACCGGGAACGATGCCTTCTTCGACAGCTGCGCGGGTAGCGTTGAGTGCATCTTCCACGCGTGCTTTCTTTTCTTTCATTTCGGTTTCAGTTGCAGCACCAACATTGATAACTGCTACGCCGCCAACGATCTTGGCGAGGCGTTCCTGAAGTTTTTCACGGTCGTAGTCGGAGGTGGAAAGGTCAATTTCGTTACGGATCTGGCCTACGCGTGCTTTGATTACATCGCCTTCGCCTGCGCCGTCTACGAGAGTGGTATTTTCCTTGTCGATTACAACACGTTTTGCGGAACCGAGGTGTTCAACGGAAACAGCTTCAAGGTTGAGGCCGATATCGTCGGAAACAACAGCGCCGCCGGTAAGAGCTGCGATGTCGGCGAGCATTGCCTTGCGGCGGTCACCGAAACCGGGAGCCTTGACGGCAACAACGTTGAGTGTGCCACGCAGTTTGTTGACAACGAGGGTAGCCAGTGCTTCGCCTTCGATGTCTTCAGCGATGATCACCAGAGGTTTGCTCATTTTAGCAACCTGCTCGAGAACGGGCAGAAGCTCTTTCATGTTGGTGACTTTCTTTTCGCTGATCAGGATCAGGGGCTCATCCATTTCGCAGATCATTTTTTCTGCGTTGGATACGAAATAAGGAGAGAGGTAACCGCGGTCGAACTGCATACCTTCAACTACGTCGAGAGTAGTATCGAGGCCTTTAGCTTCTTCAACGGTGATAACGCCTTCTTTGCCGACTTTGTTCATGGCTTCCGCAATGATGTTACCGATGGTTACATCATTGTTGGCGGAGATGGTTCCGACCTGAGCAATTTCTTTCTGGTCGCGTGTGGGTTTGGCAAGAGTTTCGAGGTGGTCGATGATTGCTTCAACAGCTTTATCGATACCGCGTTTGATAGCCATGGGGTTACGGCCTGCTGCAACGAGTTTTACACCTTCGGTGAAAACAGCCTGAGCAAGGATTGTAGCAGTTGTTGTACCGTCACCAGCGATGTCGGAGGTTTTGGAAGCAACTTCCTTAACCATCTGAGCACCCATGTTTTCGAACTTGTCTTCCAGTTCGATTTCCTTGGCTACGGAAACACCGTCTTTGGTGATAACCGGAGAACCGAAGGATTTATCCATAACTACGTTACGGCCTTTGGGTCCGAGGGTTACTTTTACTGCATTGGCAAGTTTATCCACGCCGATTTTCAGCTTTTCGCGAGCTTTGGCGTCAAAAAGAATCTGTTTAGCCATTTGGTGTTATCTCCTTAAATAAAGAAATTTATAGTTCAGCCGGTGAGGGCTGTTCATAACTTGTGAGTGAAATCAGACTATTCGACAACTGCAAGAATGTCGTCTTCGCGCATGATCAGGTGGTCTACACCTTCAATGCTGATTTCTGTTCCTGCGTATTTAGCGAAAAGGACAGCGTCGCCTTCTTTCACTCCCAGAGTGATTCTGGAACCATCGTCATCCAGCTTGCCGGGGCCGGCTGCAATGACTTCACCTTTAAGAGGTTTTTCTTTTGCAGAGTCGGGGATAATGATTCCGCCAACTGTTTTTTCTTCCACTTCAAGGCGTCTGACCAGAACACGGTCTGCTAACGGCTTAAGTTTCATCTGTTTTCCTCCAATATTTCAAAACTATTTTATGCTTTCAGGCATAAGGCCTGTTAACCGCTGTGGCATTTCA
Source organism: Maridesulfovibrio sp. (assembly GCF_963676065.1). NCBI lineage: Bacteria > Pseudomonadati > Thermodesulfobacteriota > Desulfovibrionia > Desulfovibrionales > Desulfovibrionaceae > Maridesulfovibrio > Maridesulfovibrio sp. The sequence goes on from NZ_OY780933.1 coordinate 1,755,847, forward strand.
TGAGATTTACAGGAAAAATACTGCCGCACGGATTGAATCAAAGTAAGTCATTATTAAAAACTGTCAACAGCGTTGCCGTATTTTTTTTGAAAATCATAAAAACAGGACTTACAGAAGGTCCTTGGCAACGAATACCACCCTGCCGATGGCAGCCCAATTATGCGATGGGTTATTGCTCTCAAGGATTATCGGTCCGGTGGAGGAATTTGTATTATCGGAAAGGAGCAGGATTCTGCCCGGTTCTCTGGCCACACGGCGGATAAGGATTTCTTCGTCAATACGCACCGCATATATACGTCCTTCAAAAAAATCTTTCTGGGATTCATCAATAAGAACATGATTTCCATCTTCGATGCGCGGTGCCATGGCATTCCCGGTTACCGTGAGCAGCTTCATGGAATCGGGGTCTCCTTTTTCCGCCATCCACATCGAGTTGAAACCCAGTAACTCTTTCTGCGCGGGGTCAACTGTCAGCTCTTCGCTATCGCGCTCGGCACGGGCAAGTGCTCGCGGTGGGCATATTATGTCCTCCCTGTCCGTATCCTTTCCACTTGGAAAAATTATTTTTGCGCCCAGTTCATCAAGAATTCTGGCAAGAACCTGAATATGTTTTCCCCGTTCCTGTTTAATGTAGCGGATTATCTGATTGGGTGCGACTCCGCATGCTTTAGCCATTTGAGTGGGATTTGCGTATCTGCGTCCCTGCCCGATCATATTTTCCAGTCCCTTAACGATATCATTGTAGAAGCCCATATTTCCTCCTTGGCAAATTCGACTACACACTTTTTTATTAATTGTCCCTTTTGACTTTATAAATTTTGGTACTTTTTATGAATTGGTATTATAAATTTACTTAATGGCTTGCAAACATATATATTTGGTAATAAAGGTTTCCCGTTGTTTGTTAAATGACAGGGAGTTAATTCTTCTTGTGTATAATTAGATGATAGACGGGAGATAGCAGATGGAGTCGAATGTAAATTCGGGGGGAGTTGGTTTTCCGGATTCGGAAGGTAAGCGTGCCATGTCAGCGGAGGGGTTGATCAAGGTGCTGGGACAGGAAGCAGCGGAGCGGTTGATGTTCTTTTGGGGCGGGATAAGGGTTTCCGTGCCAGATCTGGAAGAATTGCAGAAAGTAAAGTTGCGCGAACGTATACACAAGGCTTATGCTCAGGGTGCGACTCCTGCTCAGGTTGCGGAAAGGTTCGGAATTTCTGTCCGCACAGCCCAAAGGATTCGTAATTTTCCAATATCATTGAATGGAAGTTTAAAATAATGTACTTTGCTAAGTAATACTTTTTGGATCGGAGAAGTTTATTAAACCTATCGACACGTGTTGAATTGAATTATGGCCGGGAATTTTATGGAAACCAAAAGTTCTAGCAAAGTTATTAGATCTTTCATTAAAAGGTTCTCAATTGTGGCCTTGCTCATCCTCGGTTTTTCCTCGTGGGTGGTGCTTACCCAGCGCAGTCAGTATCTGGATATTGTTGAGACTCATGAAATTGATCTGGTAAAAAGTAATATTTTGACCTTTAACACATGGCTTGAAAACAGAGTGGAATATACGTCCATTCTTTCCGGTATGATCGGTGATGAACTGGAGCAGGCTGGTAAAACTTCTTCAAAATATGACAGGGTAGCGGATATCTTTTCTTTGTTCGGCTCCCGTTTTACCGGATGCGTTCAGCTTCGGTATCTTTCACCTCAGGGCAGGGAATTGGTCCGTATTAATATTTCAGACGGGCATCCGGAAAGAGTGGAGGAGCGCTATCTTCAGGATAAGAGTGGTCGGGATTATATCAAAGAAGCACAAAAAATTGGCGATGATGTCTTTATTTCAAGCTTCAACCTGAACATGGAGTACGGCAAAATCGTCGTTCCCCATGACCCGGTGATCAGGACGGTAAAGAAAATTTTTTCAAAGACTGGGGCTAATCTAGGTCTTTTGGTACTCAATTTTTCAGGTGATCGTCTGCTAAAAATCATGAATGAAACCGAGCATGAATCATTCGGTAATATCTATTTCCTAAATGACAGAGGTGGCTGGATTTTAGGGCCGGATGATACTTACAACTGGAAGTTTCTGCTGGCGAATGATCGGGGACGCATGGAGTCTGAATTTCCTGAAGAATGGGCCAGGATAAAGGGTCGTGACAAAGGTCAGTTCAATATGAACGGAGGTGTCTATACCTTTAGCTCCTTGACTGGCAATCAGTCGAATAATCGTCTGCGGGAGAGAGTTGTTTTTCAAGAAGGCTGGACTGTTATCTCATGTGTACCTGATGAAGAGCTTACTGTGCCGCGTCGTAATCTGCTGCTGATACTGGTGGTTTTCCTCTTCGGCATGGTCAGTTACCTGTTCTGGCGGCAGACTTCGACTATTGTTGCCAGCGAAGAGGTTCGTACGGCGCTTGAGGAAAGTGAAAAGCGTTTCATGGATGTAGCGGGTGCCGCCGGAGAATTTATATGGGAAACCGGTCCGGACGGAAGTTTTGTCTTCGTTACCGGCAGGGCTGAAGATGTGCTTGGCTATAGTGCCGAAGAATTGATAGGCCGATCCCCTTTTGATTTTGTAGACGAGGAATCTTCATGGGATGTGCGAAAGGAATTTCTGGATGCAGCCCAGTTCGGCCATAGTTTCAGGGGCCTGGTCTTCAAGTTTGTGAATCGTGACGGACGTAAAGTCTGGCTGGAATTCAACGGAGTCCCTCTTTTCGACAGCGAAGGTGCTGTTACCGGATTTCGGGGAGCCTCTTCCGATATCACCGCGCAGAAGAAAGCGGTGCAGGATTTACAGGATCGTGAGGACATGCTCCAGAGCATAAGCGATTCAGTGCAGGACGCTTTGGTCTTGATGGATGAAAACGGACTGGTTCATTTCTGGAATCCGGCTGCGGAGAATATCTTCGGCTTTAGTGCTGAAGAAATGCTTGGTGAAAGTCTGGAGTGCTGTTTCTATGCAGAAGATAATATTTCTCCGGAGCTGGTCAGTGAAAGCGGCAACTACATTGAAGGTCTGCTTTCAAATTACGGCTCGTTTACCGTGAACGTGCGCCGCAAGGGTGGCGAAATTTTCCCTGCCGAAGTGCTTCTTTCCCCTTTGCGCAAGGATGAGCAGTGGTGGGTTGTAGGAACTTTCCGGGATGTAACCGAGCGCAGGGAAGCAGAGGATAAGCTCCGCAAACTGGCAACCACGGATTCCCTTACCGGTTTGTACAACCGCCGTTTTTTCATGGAAAGCGCTGAAGAGGCGTTGGAGCGTTGCCGCCGGTACAGCCACAAGCTTTCCCTGATGATGGTTGATATTGATTTTTTCAAGACCGTGAATGATCTCCATGGTCATGATGCCGGCGATGATGTCCTGAGAGGGCTGGCTGAAGTCGGTTTGAAAATATTACGCAATATTGATGTGTTCGGCAGGATCGGCGGAGAAGAATTTTCCGTCCTGCTGCCTGATACAGGGCTTGAAGGAGCTAAGCAGGTAGCTGAAAGACTGCGAAGCGGAATTGAGACGACAGCTATGAAAACCCGTTCCGGTGCTCTGAAGATAACCGTGAGCATCGGTGTTGCCACCTATAATAAGAATACCGCAACCTTGGAGGATTTGCTTAAGGCCGCTGATGTTGGATTGTATGCAGCGAAAGAGGCCGGTCGTAATCAGGTCAAGGTGCAGTTGTCTCCCGACTCAGGTGGCTGATAATTTTTTTAAAAACATGTTGGTGCTCTGACATCTGTCTGCTACCGGAACGGTCCTATTAATCAAAAGAGAATTCGATGGTGAATTTGCCGTGATCGGTAGTAAAAGGTATACCCATAACCGGACCGTTGCTTACGTGGGCTATGGTGTGGTTGTCACCCATAATGACGGTGGGGGTGGAGCCTTGAAGTTTATAGCCCATTTCAGTGAGTCCCGCTCTGGCCTGACCCGAAACCATATTTGTTATTTCCCCTACGGCATCTTTGACATCCTGTATAATGTCCTGAATGTCATCACCCAGCATATTCTTTACGATCTGAACTGCGCAGGTCTTTTCAAAAGATATTGAAATACTGCCGTTTACAGAACCTGTAAATCCTACGATGCCTGTTACATCTCCGTTGGCGACATTACCTTTTTTTACAAATGGCTTACCTGCCTTAGGCGTAATCATGGCCATCATTGTAAGGATGTCCGAGGTGGCCTTTATAAAAGGTTTAGCCAGTTCAACGTTCATTAAAAGACTCCTTAAAAAAGTTGGCGTATATCATTTGTCCGGCAGGCCGAAATTTACTTAGCGAGTACTCTCGTTAATGAAATTCAGTCTGCCACTGTGAGCTGTCCAGCATGTGTTGCGTTTCAAATACCTAGCAGAAAAATAAATCATGAACAATTTTTTTGAGGCGTGGTTTTTAGATTTTGGCTTGTCTTTTTGGGGGTGTACCTGTTTTATGACGTATCAGGTTTAGGGAGAATATTGTAAGATGTTTTCATTTCAGAGTGTTTGACCGCCCGGATAAATTTTCGTATTTGAATAAGATTCTTTGTGAATGATGCTTTTCCACCATAGCCGCGCAAGCGGGATAGCTTCCGGTAACGAAAAAAGTTGTAAGGATATAGATACATGTCAGATAATACCGAGTCCAATGTAGGTAAAAATTTTATTACCGCGATTATTGATAAAGATAATGAAACAGGCAAATACGAAGGAAGAGTGGCCACCCGTTTTCCTCCTGAACCGAACGGGTACCTTCATATCGGCCATGCAAAGTCGATCTGCCTGAATTTCGGGCTCGCCAAAGAGTACGGCGGAACCTGCAACTTGCGTTTTGACGATACCAACCCGGTTAAGGAAGATACCGAGTATGTTGAATCAATTGAGACAGATGTTCGCTGGCTCGGTTTCGACTGGGAAGGCCGGTTGCACTATTCTTCCGATTATTTTGATCAGCTTTATAATTTTGCCGTTCAATTGATTAAGGATGGTAAAGCTTATGTCGACAGCCTGAGTGCCGAAGAAATCCGTGAATATCGCGGCACCCTCAAGGAACCGGGTAAAAACAGTCCCTACCGTGACCGTTCCATCGAAGAAAATCTCGATCTCTTTGAGCGTATGAAAAATGGAGAATTCGCGGACGGTGAACATGTTCTGCGTGCTAAGATTGATATGGCTGCCGCCAATATCATTATGCGCGATCCTACTCTTTACCGGATAAGAAAGGCCGAACACCATCGTACAGGTGATAAATGGTGCATCTATCCCATGTATGACTTTACACATTGTATCTCTGATTCACTGGAAAAGATCACCCACTCCATTTGTACTCTTGAATTTGAAAATAACCGTGCGGTCTACGACTGGACCCTTGAAACTCTTGGAGTCTACCGCCCGCAGCAGATTGAATTCGCAAGACTCAATCTCAGCTACACCGTAATGAGCAAACGCCGTTTGATCCAGTTGGTGGAAGACGGCCATGTTACCGGCTGGGATGATCCTCGGATGCCAACAATTTCCGGCATGCGCAGACGTGGCTATTCTCCCGCTTCCATCCGTAACTTTTGTGAGCGTATCGGGGTGGCTAAAGCTGCTAATATGGTTGATTTCGCCCTTCTTGAATTCTCCGTGCGCGAAGATCTGAATGCTAAATCAAACCGGGTAATGGGCGTGATTAATCCGATTAAGATGGTTATTGATAATTATCCTGACGATCTGGTTGAGGAATTTGAGTGCCAGAATAACCCTGAAGATGAGAGCGCCGGCAGCCGTATGGTGCCTTTTTCCAAGACTCTTTACATTGAACGTGATGATTTTATGGAAGACGCTCCCAAGAAATTTTTCAGGCTTTCCGTTGGCCGCGAGGTCCGTCTGCGTGCGGCGTACTATGTTACCTGTACGGATGTGGTCAAGGATGAAGCCGGTGAGGTAGTGGAGCTGCATTGCACTTATGATCCTCAAACCCGCGGCGGCTGGTCAAATGATGGTCGCAAGGTCAAGGGAACCATTCACTGGGTTTCCGTAGATCACGCTGTCGAAGCTGAAGTACGGCTCTACAATCATCTTTTCACCAAAGAAAATCCCATGGACAACAAAGACGGTTCCGACTTCAAGGATCATATTAATCCTGAATCCCTTGAAGTCCGCCCTCATTGTTATGTGGAACGTTCCCTTGCTGATGTTGAGCCCGGTTACCGCTGTCAGTTTGAAAGAATCGGTTATTTTTGCGCAGACCCGGATTCAACTCCGGAGAAGCCTGTTTTCAACAGAACAGTGACCCTGCGTGACACATGGAAGAAAATTGCAAAGAATCAGAAAAAGTAATACCATATCTTTACGGGTGTAGGTGTTTATCGATGCGGGGTCCTTTGGGGTCCCGCATTTTTGTGCGATATGTCTATCAGAAAATATTCCGGTGTTTTATTGGGGATGAAATGTTTTGCGGATAGTGCTATTTATTTATAAATTTATATTACTGATTCTCGTTGAAGTAGCTTTAAATATATCCAGTTATGAACCGGAGGTAGCAGGATGAGTACTGAAATTGAAAGCGGCTCCAAACTTGCCATTGCCATAGCCGGAAGGAGCAATGTCGGTAAATCTTCCCTTATCAGAGCCCTTTCCGGTGTTGAAGGGGACGAGGTCAGCCCCGTAGCCAGTGAGGATGAAATGTATCCTCTGACCAAGGCGGAAATTCATCCGCTCGGCCCTGTTACAATATACGATACAGATGCCCACGGGGCCGGTGATGACCGGGCAAGGGTGATTAAAGAAGGCCTGTACAGCGTTGATGTGGCAGTCATCGTGACCGATGATTCCGGTATCCTTGATGAAGAGCGGGAATTGACCTCCCTGTTGCTCGACCGGGGTATACCGTGCGTGATGGTTTTTAATAAGGCGGATATCAGACGCCCCAGCCTTGCAGATATGGAATTCTGCGGTTCGCGCGGGATTCGTTTTGTGGCCACTTCAACTGAGGATGGTCGCGGCATTGAGCGACTCAAAAAATCCATTATGGCCCTCGCGCCGGAAGAAAATATGCTCGATCCTGTGCTGGCCCGGGATCTCATGGGACGTGGTGATTTTGTGGTCTGCGTTGTTTCCGAGGACCCTGTTTCACCGAAGGGGCGGTTGGGGCTGCCGAAATCTCAGGTATTGCGCGAGATTCTTGATGCCGGCGGTATTGCGGTTATCGTCAAAGAAGGCGAGCTTTTTCAGACCATTTCCGGGCATAAGCGGAGACCGGCTCTTGTTATTGCCGATTCTGAACCGATTAAAAAGGTAATGGATATTATTCCCCGCGATGTTTCACTGACCACTTTTCCCATTCTTTTTGCCCGGCATAAGGGCAACCTTGAACAGCTTGTGCAGGGAGCTAACGCCATTGACCGGCTTAAGGACGGCGACAAGGTCCTGATTGTTGAAGCCTGTCCCCATCACCCTAAAGCCGAAGATCTTGGAAATGAAATGATTCCGGCACGGATAGCCGGGTATGTCGGGCGCAATGTTATCTTTGAATCCAAGACCGGATGCGGACTGCCTCTTGATCTTTCTGAATATAAGCTTGTGGTTCACTGCGGGGCCTGTATGCAGGAAAGGGCGGATATGCTGCGGAGGATCAGGGATTGCGACCGCCAACAGGTTCCCATTACCAATTACGGGCTGGCCGTAGCCAAAGTAGATGGAACACTGCAACGTCTGATCGAACCGTTTTTTAAAAATGAAATAGAAGAACGCAACGAGCTGGCAGGGAAAATCAACGTATTTCGAGGTAGCCACTCGCAGGCAATGCATCTGGTGGTTCCTGCTGATATTCATCCTGAAAAGGCTGTTCCGTTTAATCTGATGTATCTTTTCGGCGATATTGAGTTGACCAAGCAGCATATTGGTTTTTCGTCGTTGCCTTTTGCCCGTGGGGGGCAGCAGAAGATCAGGAAGTTTGTGGATGAGCACGGTTACTGCTTTTATAAATGGCCCGGAAGGGTTTTGGGAGCTGATATAGGCGGCTTGCTTGAGCAGGAAGATAATGACGAAGCGTAGGCGGAAGGTTGATATAAAATGAGCCATGCAGGATTAAACTTCAGGATTGGGGTTTTTCTGATCTTATTTTGCTTTGTTTTTGGGGTGGCACAGGTTTGCCATGCAAAAACAGTAAAAATAGGGTTCGTATATTCCGGAGTGACCATTAACGACAGCTCCTTCAATGAAATGGCTGCTGCCGGTTTGCATAAACTGCAGAAGTCCCGACAGGTTGAGGTATTGGCCCGCAGAGGCGGATTTACTGTTGCTGAAACCATGAAAGCCATCAATTCACTGCTGTCCGAAGGGATTAAAATTATCGTGATCAACAGCTCCACATACGGGAAACGTTTTGGAGCTGTTGCCTTGGATCATCCTGATGTTGTCTTCGTCTTTGTTGATACAAAAATCGAGGGTTATCCCAATATTATTTCCATTGACTATGCACAGGGGATGGGGTCATGTCTGGTCGGTGCCCTTTGCGCATGGCAAACCAAAACAGGCCGGATCGGTTTTCTCGGCGGCAATGAATCTCCTGTGATTATGGATTTCTTACAGGGCTTCCGCAAAGGGGTAGAGTATTCCGGCAGGGATGTGCGTATCGATGTGCAATTCGTGCGTAAGGGAATGTCGGACAAAGGATTTGAGGACCCGCAGCAGGCTAATTACCTTGCTGGCCGTATGTACGGTGCCGGAGCTGACATAATCTTTGCGGTAGCCGGTTTGTCCGGAAACGGTGTTATTCATGCGGCGCGCAAATCCGGCAATCTGGTCGTCGGGGTGGATTCAAATCAGGATTACATGGCCAAAGGTACGGTGTTGACCAGCATGATGAAGCGGTTTGATGTGGCCGTTTATAAAGAAGTTCTGGCCGTTCTGGACGGAAATTATGTGTCGGGGAATAAAAGGTATGACCTTGCTAATGGCGGGGTTGGTCTGACCGATATGAAATATACCAAACACCTGCTTGCCCCCGGTGTACTGGAAAAGCTGAATGAACTGAAATTGAAACTTGTTGAAGGAAAATTGAAGTAAAGTCTTTAGAAGAACATGGGATGTCTTGCAGATGATGAATTCTTCCGGGATCAGACGCAGAATAACATTGGGACTTGTTGCCATACTGGCTACGGTTCTGTTGCCTCTGGGGTTTATTTTTAATGAACTGCATCATTCTGAAATTCATGAAAATGTTATTTCTAAAGGGAATAATGTGGCGGCCTTGGTTGCTTTTTCCAGCAGTGATGCCATTTTGAATTTTCAGAATTACAGGCTTGATGAACTGGTTCAAAAAGCCTGTACTGTTAATGGTGTGGTTTCCTGCGCTGTATTCAGCGAATCGGGAAGGCTGCTCAGTAAGTTTGAAAAACTGGGTGAGAATGGCGGGGACGGTGTTTCCCATGTTGAAAGACGGGTTCTGAAGGATGGCGAATGTCTGGGGTTTGTCAGACTCGGAATCTCGGATGCGTATATTGTGGACAGCACCCGTTTTACATTAACTAATGTTTTGATCGTGATTTTTGCCGCTGTTCTGATTTGTGGATTCTGGCTGCGTATTTTTATTGGCAAAACAGTAATTTCTCCTGTAGTCGGTCTTGCCGGACAGGCCAAACAGGCCGAGAATGGCGAGCCTGTGGCTTTTGAAGGTGTCGACAGAAATGATGAAATAGGGAGGCTTGCCGGTTCTCTTGAACGTCTTTCTTTCAGACTGGTGAGTCTTCAGGCTGAGATAGAACAGATGGTCGCAGCGCAGACGGAATCATTAAATGAGAAGAATAGCATTCTTAAGGATGAAGTTTGCGCTCTTCGTAAAACTGAAATGGATCTGAATACGACTGTGGATGAATTGTCCTTCGCTGTACGAGAGCTTGAAAAAGCCAAGGCAAAAGCCGAAGTCGGCAGCAGATTCAAGAGTCAGTTTCTGGCCATGATCAGCCATGAAATAAGGACACCCATGAATGCCATTCTCGGAATGGGGGATCTTCTTCTGAATACTGATCTTGATCCTGAACAAATGGGCTATGTTGAAATTTTTCGTGGTTCCGGCGAGTTGTTGCTGAGAATCATCAATGATATCCTTGATTTTGTGCAGATAGAGTCCGGACAGATTGAATTAGTTCCGGTCCCTTTTGATCCTTCAGGAGATGTGCAGAGTGTATGCAAAAGTGTGGCTCACTCGGCCCATGCCCGCGATATTGAAGTTATCTGCAATGTGGAATCGGATATTCCCTCACAGGTTGTGGGCGATCCGGTGCGGGTCCGTCAGATTCTGCTGAATATAGTTTCTAATGCTGTTAAGTTCACTTCCAGCGGTGAAGTTGAAGTCCGGCTGAGTATAGAAAACAGCGGTGAAGATTTTGACCGGTTATTATATACAGTGAGAGATACAGGCATAGGTATTCCTGAAGGGCAAAAAGAAAGTATTTTCGATATGTTCGTTCGGGAGGACGAAACAGCTCCCCGTGAGTTCGGAGGAGTAGGACTCGGGCTTGCAACAGCTTCCCGGCTGGCGGCATTGATGGACGGCGATATCCGCTTTGAAAGTGAAAGCGGCAAGGGGACCATTTTTTATTTTTCCATTCCGTTTAAAAAATCCGTATATGCACCGGTGCAAAGTGTTGTTGACTTTTCCGGCACACGTGTTCTGCTGGTGGACGGAAACCATACTGTGCGTGAGGTACTGTCCCGCAGGATGCAGTTTTTCGGTGTCGATGTAGTCGTTGCAGTAGACGGTCCTGAAGGACTGGAGTATCTTGAAGTTGCTCGGGAGCAAGGTCCTCTCTATGACCTGCTGGTTGTGGACAGTGAAATGCCCTCCATGACAGGCAGTTCTTTTCTGGCGAAAGCACAGCAGGGTAAACTGCTCCCTGAACGGGTGGCAATGATGTTTTCTACCGGATGTACAGAAGAAGACAGGGAAAATGCGCGGTTTTCCGGGGCTGACCATACTTTGATAAAGCCTGTCTTTGATGCTGATCTTCTCCGCTGTCTTGCTTCAGTGGCTGAGCCCGGCAAAGAGAAGTTAAAACCGGGTAAGGGACTAAGTGTCCTGCTGGTAGAAGATAACGGCGACCATAACAAGATGCTGGAACTTTTCATTCTTAATACCGGGGCAGAAATAACTGTTGCGGTTGACGGAAAACAGGCCGTGGAGCTTTTCTGCGGCAATCATTTCGATCTTGTGTTCATTGATCTGGAGCTTCCGGGCATAGATGGAATTGAGACGGTGAAAAGCATGCGTGAATTTGAGCAGATCAATGAACGTGATAAGTCGGTTATCATAACTCTGGCGGCCAGTTCCGATAGCTTGAACAGGCAGGATTTAGCCTTGTACGGGTATGACGGCTTTATATCCAAACCGGTAAAAGGGGAGATCATAAGGTCCGCTGTTTCGGCTGTGGCCGGAAAATCAGGTCTCCCTGACGATATAATTATTCTGGAGTAAAAAATGGTGTCTGAAGTAAATTCAGAACAAGAGTTGTTCGTAATTAATGAAGAACTCAGAGAATTGATTCCGCATTTTGTAATGCATCAATTCGACGAGTTGCAGCAGATGGAATCCTGTCTCAGGTCCGGGGATCTGATTGAGGTTGGTCGATTGGGTCATAGCCTGAAGGGCGCTGCTGCGAATTTTTGTCTTGATCCGCTTTCTCGGCTGGGTATGGCCATACAGGATGTATCCAAGCTGGGTATGAATGAAGCTTTGGTTCCATTGGTAAAAAAATATCGTTTCTATCTTGATGAGCTGAAAATTCAGGTTAGCTGAACTATGGGGTAGAACCTGAACTCGGCTTTTTATAATTCCAAACCGCACGCAGTTGCAGCCGCTATCATTGTTTTGAACCACATCGCGTTGCTCGCTACGAATACTTTTTTCTTATTTCCACGGAATTTTGATTTGTGCCCGGCGTTTCCCTTGAAGGGATATACTTTTTCTCCGTATGCGTAAAAAAGATGTGTCAGTCTTTGCAGCGCTCCAGTCATATTATATCCTTTTTCTATGTCTAGAAGCGGTGAAAGACCTAGATTCAAAACTTTCCTTCCTTCGTTGCGGAATTTATCCATGGCCTGCAACAGGGTGAAGGCTGAGGTCCCGTTTACCGCGCTTGAAGAGAGGCGGTCGAAATTGTGATAGTATCCTATAATACCACCATTTGAATATATTGGGTCAAAACCGGTAAAACCTAACAACTCATCCCTTCTCCGGACCCAGAAAAAACGCACTCCCTCTTCATCTCCGGCTGGCAACGGCCGGGTAAGAAATGATAATTCTTTTCCCCCTCTGCTTTTAAGCCAGTCTTGGCACAGTCCTTCCACTTCCTGTCTGTCGGCGCAGGAGAGCGGAGCCTCCTCCACGGTCAAACCCGATCTCAATGCTTTATTACGCCATTGGCGCAGAGATGATTTATATTTACCGTCCAGACTATAGTTCTGGATATCCAGCTCACTTTCCACGCCGATCTGGTAAACTCTGTAACCTTCATTGAATAGAGTCCGGGCCAGATCTTCTCCTATCTGGACAAGAGTTATCTCTCCTAAGTGCGATGCAATTTTTTTAATGAGCATAAGCTTGTGCTCAGCAGAAGAGACCGGTTCGGAGAGAATTACAGCATGTTTTCCCATGCGCAGGGGATTGATTTCAAGCCATGAAACATACCCTGCCGGCTCCAACAGGGCGTGATGCAGTCCCGGTTGCAGGGTTGAATGTGACATGCACCTGTTCCCGTACATCTTCAGATAAGGCAGCAGTGCCGGTACACATTTAGGATCCTCACTGCGTAAGAAATTTATTTGTGTAGATATATTAAGATTCATAAGTCTAAATGAGTAATGAGTATAGTTTAAATCTAATTATATACTAAGAATAGATTAATATTCAAGTGGAAAAGCATGTACTTGCTTGCAGAGCGGGTGATTATGCTCTACAGCAACGTGAGATTTGTTAGCCTTTTTTTGCAGGAGTGATAATGATTGGTCTTTTATGCCGCTTTATTGAGAGGCATTTTCTTTTGCTGGCAGTCTCGTTGAGTCTGGTTGCTTTTATGGAGCCGTCCCTGTTTACGTGGATGAAGCCGCACATCGCCTTCAGTCTTGGCATTATCATGTTTGGTATGGGGCTGACTCTTGAATTCAGTGATTTTGCTGAGGCGATAAGGAATTACAAGACTGTCGGTCTGGGGGTGCTGCTGCAATTTACAGTCATGCCTGTTCTTGCTGTGGGGCTGTCTGTACTCTTCGGGCTGCCGCAGGACGTTCTGATCGGCATGGTCGTGGTCGGGTCCTGTCCGGGAGGAACGGCTTCAAATGTCATCGCCCATCTTGCAAAGGCGAATGTGGCTCTTTCCGTAACCATGACCCTTGTTTCCACCTGTCTCGCCCCTTTACTTACTCCTTTGATCATCTACATCATTCTCAATCAGCAGATTGAAATACCTTTTCTACCCATGATTCAATCCGTGTTCTGGATAGTTATTTTCCCTCTGGTAGACGGGCTGGTACTGCGTAAATTGCTTAGGAAAAGGGTCGATGGGTTGCTGCATATTTTCCCTTCCATATCAATCATAGTAATTGCCATGCTCATAGCCTGTATCATCGGGTTGAACCGTGATCTTCTGGGATCATTCCCGCTGCTGGTTTTTCTGGCAGTCGCGCTTCATAATCTGGGCGGACTGGGAGCCGGGTACGGAGCGGGCAGGCTGGCCGGATTTAATCACCGCGATAGTGTGACTCTGGCCATTGAGGTGGGCATGCAGAATTCCGGTCTTGGAGTTGCATTAGCAACTAAATATTTTAGTGCTGCCAGCGCCTTGCCCGGAGCGCTTTTCAGCCTGTGGCACAATATTTCTGGGGTATTGCTTGCCAACCGTAACCGGGAAATCTTTTCAGGAGGAGATAATGAAAAACAGTCTTGATGCAATAATTGATGCCGGTCTTGCCCCTGTTTATCCTATGTTTGAGGCTCATCCGGATATGATAAAGCTCTTGCGGGATATGTGCATGGCCGTGTGTGTTGACTGTGGAAATATCACTCCCGATATGCAGCAATTCCCTGTTATGCTGGCTAAAAAAAGTATCAGCCTTTTCGGTGCTAATTTTGCTGCTGTGCTCGGGCAGGTGGAAAGTCTGGATTCAAATTTCAAGGTGGCTTGTGATGCAGGTTGCTCCTACTGTTGCTCCTCGCATATCACGCTTACCCCGCAGGAAGCTTTTCATATTGTATTGTATCTGGCCGCTAATAGGTCAGAAGATGAATTTATCCGTATAACCGAGGATTGTCTGTCCGCTGCCGCTGATTATATCCCCGGTCAGCTCAATGAATTTGTGAAAAATTATTTCCGTCCGTGCCCGTTTCTAACCGATAACCGGTGCTCCATTTACGAGGTGCGTCCCATAGCTTGCCGCAACTGGATTTCCACTGACCTTGAAGCCTGTATCAAAAGTTACAATACCGGAAATAAGGTTCCTGTTCCTCAGAATGCTCTCATCATGGTTCAGAAAGAGCTGGTATTTACCGGGCAACAGGCTTATCTCGCCGGTCTCGGTATTGAAGGTGGCATAGGGCCTTTCATGCCCATGTTGTCTCAGATATTGATCGACTTTGAAGGCTGTTATGCCAAATGGCTGGGCGGAGAAAAATTAAACGGTCAGATTTAGTGATGCCTCCGGTCCCCATTAACTCAAAAATGTTCAGTAAGGCTTAGCCGCTTTGTCTTTTAAGTTTGTAGCAAAACAAAGCCCCTAATATCTCACGAGATATTAGGGGCTTTGTTTATATGATGTCTTGTTATGCGCAGCAGCGAAGCCCTATAAAAGTTTTTGAAGAGTCCAGAGAAACTTTTCCCAAAAAGTTTCTTTGGTCCCCGAAGGGCCGCCGGAGGCATACTTGTTTATGGTAAAGTCAACTCACCTTTGCTGATCATATCTTCTATCTGGGCCACGTCCTTGTCGCCGCGACCGGAGAGGTTGACCACGATGATTTTATCTTTGTCCAGCTGCGGTGCCAGTTTAAGTGCATAAGCAAGCGCGTGCGATGACTCAAGGGCGGGAATAATACCTTCAGTCTGGGAAAGTTTGAAAAATGCGTCCACAGCTTCCTTATCAGATGCGTGTTCATATGAAGCCCGTCCCAGATCTTTGAGATGGGAATGCTCGGGGCCTACACTGGGGTAATCAAGACCTGCGGAAATAGAGTAAACCGGAGCTGGTTCGCCTTTTTCGTCTTTGAGCATGTAGGAATTAAAACCGTGCATGATTCCCGGTTCACCAAGGCAGAGTGTTGCTGCATGGTCGCCCGGTTCAAGGCTGCGTCCGGAAGGTTCAACACCGATTAGTTTGACGGATTTTTCCTCGATAAAGTCCGCGAACAAGCCGATGGCATTGGAACCGCCTCCGACACAAGCGATACAGTAGTCCGGCATGCGTCCTTCGTCTTCAAGGCACTGCTGTTTTGCTTCCCGGCCGATCACGGACTGGAAGTCGCGGACCATAGCCGGATACGGATGCGGACCGACTGCGGAGCCAAGCAGGTAAAAAGTGTTTTCAGCATCGCCGATCCATGCGGCAAGGGCTTCGTCCACGGCTTCTTTCAGAGTTTTCTGGCCGGACTTGGCGGCCACGACCTTCGCACCCATCATACGCATGCGGAAGACATTCAGTTTCTGGCGTTCTATGTCCACTTCACCCATGACGATGGTGCATTCCATGCCCATGAGCGCGCAGGTGGCGGCGGTGGCTACGCCGTGCTGTCCGGCGCCTGTTTCAGCGATAATTTTTTTCTTGCCCATGCGTTTTGCCAGCAGAATCTGACCGATGGTGTTGTTTACTTTGTGTGCGCCAAGATGGTTAAGATCTTCACGCTTGAGATAAATTTTAGCACCGCCAAGCTCTTCAGTAAGATTGGAGCAGAGATACAAAGGAGTGGGGCGGCCTGAATATTTTTCCAGATAATATTTGAATTCTTTTAAAAATTCCGGGTCATTTCTGTACTTTTCGTATGTTTCGGCCAGCTTGTTCAGGATAGGAAGAAGCTGTTCGGGAACGTATTGCCCGCCGTATTCACCGAAAAAACCGTCTGCATTGATAGTTGCGTTGTCAGTCATTTTTTCTCTCCTGAATTTTTCTTCGACAGTGCTGATCAGGCATAAAAAAACCGCGATCAGTTTTCACTGTCGCGGTTCTATGAATTCTTTTATTCGTTACCTGTTTTTAGAACGTAACCAACCGCGACGCATCAGCTGCGCCACCACCAAGAATAAAGTGTAAAGTTGGAGTAAGAAACGTTCATATGGATAAGTCTCTACCCCGGTATGGGGCAGTTGTCAATATGCTATGGGTGGTATGAATTTAGCCGGGTAACTCATAGTTATTTTTATATATAGTTCTTTTGCTCATTTTGAAAATGAGCTATACATAATAAAGTGGAAGTTGGATTCAAAATCGTTTTGTGAAGAAAAAAACAATTGATGCCGATAATTAAGGAGAGAGTATTTTATGGAGTTCTTTCTGGATACCGCAAATTTGGATGAGATCAGGAAGGCCAAAGCGCAGGGGCTCATGGACGGGGTGACAACCAACCCAACCCTGCTTTCTCGTGAGGGCGGGGACTGGCGTAAACAGGCTGAGGCCATCTGCGCTGAAGTCGATGGCCCGGTCAGTCTTGAGGTTGTCGGTGAGAGTTCAGCGGAAATGGTCCGTGAGGCTGAGGATTTGGCAGCTTTCGGAGATAACGTAGTAATCAAGATTCCCATGACAACCGAGGGACTGGTGGCCACGGAAAGTTTGTATCGCAAGGGCGTCAAAACCAACGTGACCCTCGTTTTTTCTCCTTTGCAGGCTCTGCTTGCCGCTAAGGCCGGTGCTACCTATGTAAGCCCGTTTGTCGGGCGTCTAGATGGGATATCACATGACGGCATGGAGGTTATTCGGCAGATTCGCACTATCTTCGATAATTATGATTTTCCTACCAAGGTGCTGGTGGCCTCTATCCGCCATCCCATGCATGTGCTGGATTCCGCGCTCATCGGCGCGGATGTGGCGACCATTCCATATAATGTAATCAGCCAGCTGGCCGCTCATCCGCTGACCGATAAGGGACTTGCCGCGTTTAACGCGGACTGGGAAAAGCTGACCGGCTGATTTTTGCTTTTTATTGTGATCATGAACCCCGGTTCTGTGTATACAGGGCCGGGTTTTAATTTTTGTTATGAAAATCTTTACGTTTCTTGATCATACGTGAATGTTTCTATAACGTGCGATATCAGTATTATTACTGTTATTCAAAATTCACAAAAGAATGCTACAATATTTCTGAGGCCAACCGGGAAACTTTAGGGATTCCGGCGGGCCTTTTTGTTTTGGTGGGGGCTATAGCGAATAGGATTGAAAGCCCCCCAGTCTTTTGCTATATTTAACATGTAAGAAGGAGCTGTATAATGATTGATATCAACACCATCACAGACCAGGCCTTGCAACTGGCACCAGTGCAGCGGGCGGAACTTATTGAATCTTTGCTTGCCAGCTTCGATTCAAGGCGCAAATCAATAGACAGCAAATGGGCCGTTGAAGCCGAAAGCAGGATTGATGCCTATGAACAAGGAAAAGTGGACTCAGTTCCTGCTGATGAAGTTTTTGACCGGCTTGGAAGGCAGGACTAATGATCAGATTTCTTTCCTGCGCGCAGCAGGAATTAAACGATGCAGTCGCTTGGTACAATGAGCAAAGTGCAGGACTAGGTTTTGATTTTGCTGCGGAAGTTAAACGTGCACTTTCCCGTATAGAGGAGCACCCGGAAGCCTGGACCTTGATTTCCAGAAGGACAAGGCGGATACGGATTTCAAGATTTCCATACGGTGTTATTTACCAAATCCGGCAGGATTGTTTGCTTGTCGTAGCAATCATGCATATGAGCAGAAACCCTGAACATTGGAAAAGTCGCATTTAGTAAAATAGGTTGCTGCCCCAGCTCCGGCTCTACGCGAATTTCGATCATATCAATATCTACTTAATAAATGCTTACGCAGAAAGTATGAGCATGTGGCATTGCTTTGTCAATCCTAGCGCACGATTCTTCAATATAAGGTTTTCCCTCCCCGGTCTTCCCCCCTATCAACTCATGGAACTTTTCAAAATATTCCTGTAAGCTACGCTTATGTCCAAACGTCCGATACTCATTCTTCAAATGCAGCGTATGGGGGATCTGATCCTTTCATTTCCGCTTATCCTTTGGCTGGAAAGGGCTTATCCCGGTCACCCTATCTGGGTTGTGGCCGAGGAGAAGTTTTTCCGTCCGCTCATGCCGGTCAGCCCGAGGGTCACCTACCTGCCTTGGGAAGGGCTGGGAGAACTGCGTAAGAATAAGTATGAGCTGCTGATTAATCTGAGTATTCGCGAACGGGCGGCTTCGCTTGCCGGGGAACTTGAGGCCGAAGAAAAGTTCGGGCCGGTGGCATCAAATGACGGTACGATCCATATCCTTGGTGACTGGCAGCTATACCGGGCCAGTGTGGTGGAAAATAACCGTCACAATCTTTTTCACTGGGCGGATCTGAACGCTTTGGACTGCATCCCGCTAAGCAGCATTGCATCCACCAGTTGGCCGCAGCCGCGCACGCTGCATCGTGAATCCAATCGAATAGGCCTTTTTCTGGGAGCCAGTGAGGAGGCTAAACGTCCTTCTATCCGCTTCTGGGCTGATTTATGTGCTGAACTTTTGAAGCGGGGCTTGCGTCCTGTGCTTTTCGGCGGTCCCATGGAGCAGGGAATTGGACAGGAAGTTGCTCGTTTGTCCAAAGGTCCGGTGCTGGATATGTCCGGCAAGCTGAATCTTGGTGAACTAATAGCCGTGGGACAATCCCTGCAACTTTTTATCACTCCCGATACCGGGCCGATGCATCTTGCGGCATGGTCGGGGATGAAGGTACTCAACCTTTCCATGGGGAATGTGAATCCTTGGGAAACCGGACCTTATCAGACGGACCATTATGTGCTGCGTTCTACCATGAGCTGCGCACTTGGCTGCTGGTCATGCTCCCGGGATCAACTTTACTGCCATAATCCATTCACCCCTTCCCGTATTGCCGTGGCCGCAAAGCGTATGATCGTTGAAGACCGGGACGGATTGCGAAAAATTAACATGCCGGGCCTGCGGCTTTCTCTTTCTTCCAGAAGCAGCCGGGGTCTTTATTCTCTGGAGCAGGTAAACGGAAGCAGAGCGCAGGCCGGAGATTTTCTGGGCCGTTTCTGGCAGCAGTATTTCGGTGCGGTTTTCGGGCTCTGGAGTTTTGAAGGGGCAGAGGGCTTGTGGAAAGAATTTACGGAACAAAATCCGAATCTTGCCTCCAAGATGGCAGGTCAGTTGCCGCGCTTGGGCAGGGAATTCAGCCGTGGTCTGGCCCGCCGTGCTCCGCTTGCGGATTCTTTTTGGAACTCTTGTCCTGTTGTTCTACGTCAATTTACCGGATTCATACATCTTTTTTTGCAAAATAACAGCTATAGCCATCAGGCATGGATCAAAGTCCTTTCCTTTTATGAACAGCTGGTCTTTATCGTCAGCCGAAATCTATCCTAACGGACTATTTTTCCTGAACAGGAAGAATGTTCCACATTTTACTCTTCTGTTTTACCATA
This sequence comes from Maridesulfovibrio sp., assembly GCF_963676065.1. Taxonomy (NCBI): domain Bacteria; kingdom Pseudomonadati; phylum Thermodesulfobacteriota; class Desulfovibrionia; order Desulfovibrionales; family Desulfovibrionaceae; genus Maridesulfovibrio; species Maridesulfovibrio sp. Next base: position 1,775,463 of record NZ_OY780933.1, read on the forward strand.
TAATCAACTGAATTAATTGATTCTATTTTTTGGCACGCCTCGTGAATACAAAAAGGTCGAGGAGCTAGAAAATGAAAATACTTCCACATCAAGAAAAAAGTAATCAGGATTTGAGCAATCTTCTGGATAGAACTTCTCTGTCAGAGGATTCCTTTCGCTCATCAATGTTTGATAACTTTCTTTATTCCAGTCAGTCCGAAGCTGAATCCATTTATAATCAGGTGCAGGATTTTGCCAGCAATTCCAAGCCTGCTTATGAGGAAGTTGTCTCCTATGCAAAAGAGGAGACTGCTCCCGATTATATCAATGAAGCTGCGGAAAATATGGCCGTGCAGTCTGTGGCGGAGCAGCCGCAGGAAATGAAGGTCAGCCGTGAGGACTGGAATGATATCAAGGAAGAACTCGAAGAGTACGGCATCGATAAGAAAGATATCGCCGAACTCGAAGAGAAGGTTATGAGCGAAAACGGCATGACCTACGGGCAGCTCGTAACTGAGCTTTCTTCTATGATGAAGGACCTCAAGGGAATTACGCTCACTCCTGTTCAGGAGCAGAACCTGAATTCCATTTTTACTCAGCTGGGATTTACTCCGGCTGAGTCCAAGGGACTGTTGGCCTCCATCCGTCAGGGCAAGCTTGGTGATGTAGTTGAAAAGATGCAGGCCAAGCTAGCAAACATGGCTGATTCCGAAAAGCTCCAGCTTTCCAAGGACGAGGCGAAGACACTCACCGATATTCTGAAGTTGAGTGGTGGGGCGGCTAATAAGATAGCCGGGCTGCTGACCGCTGAGGGGGCGACTGCAGGCGATTTCAAAAAAGGATTTTCTATTCTCAAAACCGCTTTGGCTAAGCAGCAAGCTTCGCAAGATGCCAAGGATCTTCATCTGGTCAAGAGCGTTGCCGAATCTTTGCATTCAGCGATGGAAAAGGCTTCCGATCAGTCCCCCAGCACCGTGCGCATGGCATCTGCAGATGTAATCAGTGATTCTATGGGAGCGGCTAAGGACGTCAGTGAAAGAGTTAATAATGAAGCCCGGAACGGTGCGGAAAGCAACAGCAATCCATCCCAAAACGGTGATGATCTGAAGGGCAATCCCAATGGCAGACAGCATACCGGACAGAATGAAGAGAGTAGTTCCAACCGTCATTGGCTGGAGCAGCTCTTGAGTGACTCTGACGATGTGGATGGCTGGGATGAATTCTTCGGTAAGTTGTCCGATGGTTCTCTTGGGAAGGGTGAGGGAAAGCTGGACGGTAATATTTTTGGTCACGGCTTTGGAACCCTGCAGAATGCCGTTAAGTCGGCACAGGCAGGCAAGACCAATACCATGTGGGAAAAAACTGCCCGGTCCAATATTCTCGAGCAGGTTCAGGAAGGAATCTTCAAGAATCTAGGTCAAGGCCGTAAGCAGCTTACATTACAGCTTAATCCCAATAATCTGGGCACAGTTAATGTTATACTGCAGGTCAGGAATAAGGAAGTGCAGGCCACTATCAGGGCCGAAAATCACGATACAGCTAAAGTTATTGCCGAGCAGCTTGAAACAGTGAAGCAGGCTCTGGAAGATCAGGGACTGAAAGTGGAAAAACTTGAGGTCCAAACCGGTCTCGCAGATGGTCAGACTGACACTTCATGGAAAAACGCTGAAGACCATAACTCTGCGCAATATCAGGATATGGTGTCCCAGATGCGTAGGCGTTGGCATACTTTGAGACAGGAAGGCACCTCTTTGGCCCGGGAAATGCAAAATATGAATCATAAGGAAACAATTTCCCAGAGCGGACTTTACATAGTGGCTTAACAAAAGCCTAAGCCTGCTCAGTATAAATAAAGAGGTGTAGTCATGGGATACGTAGGATTCAGCAATATTCTCGGTAGGGCGGAGGCCGATATGGCGGCCAGCAATCAGCCCGAGCATAAAAGTCAGCTCGATCAGGATGATTTCCTGAAGCTTCTTCTTACCCAGATGCAGAATCAGGACCCGGCCAATCCCATGGAAGATAAAGAGTATATGGCGCAGATGACACAGTTCTCCAGTCTGGAACAGCTCACCAAGATGAATACCAGCATGGAAGCCATGCTTAATAAAGGTACTCAGGAACAGATGGTTTCCGCGGTGAGCTTCATAGGCAAAGAAGTCAAGGCTGAAGGTTACAATATCAGTCGTGACAACGGAGAGATCAGTAAGATCTTTTACGGTCTGGGAGAACCGGTGGCAAATGCTTTCATCAATATTTACGACAAAAATCAAAACCTTATGCGTACAGTCCAGCTCGGATCAAAGGCTAAAGGAACCTATGAGTTCGAATGGGACGGGAAGGACTGGGCCGGTAAGGATGTTCCGGATGGTGTTTACACTATAGCCATGGCGGCGGAAGACGCTAGCGGCAGTCCGGTAATGGTTAAGACGGAAGTCAGTGGCGAAGTGTCCGGAGTTGTTTCCGAAGGCGGCAAGCAGTTTTTGCACCTTAAAGACGGTCGCTACATCAACTTCCTCAACATCAAGGAAGTAGTAAGTCCAACGGAAGTGGCAGATTCTTCAAACAAAGATGATTCTTCAAGCAAAGATGATTCTTCAAGCTAACAGGTCTACGGCAAGACCCTGCATGAAGAAAAAAGCTGAATTCGTGAGTCAACAGGACTTCAGGAGGTTCTAATGGGTTTATCAGCATCATTATTCTCAGGTATCACAGGCTTACAGGCACATGGCGATAAGATGTCCGTGCTTGGTAACAACATTGCAAACGTAAACACAATCGGTTTCAAGAGTGCCAAGATGCACTTTGAAGATGCCATCAGTCAGGACATGTCCACCGCCACAGGTATCGCTCAGGTTGGTCGCGGTGTACAGGTCGGGGCAATTTATGCCGACTACGCTCAGGGGTCGTTTGAAACAACTTCTGAGTCCACCGACCTCGCAATCGGTGGTGACGGATTTTTCATAGTATCTCCCAAGGATGAAGATACTTCTTATTACACAAGGGCCGGTAACTTCCGCTTTGATAAAGACGGTTACCTCACAGACCCTCACGGTTACGTGCTTCAGGGCTGGCAAGTTCAGGACGAAAGCAGCTCTCAGGTTGCCACCGGAACCAGCGTGAATACTAGCTCCGCCGTGCGTACTATCGGTGTTCCTACCAATATCAGGTTGGAAAATTTTCAGTCCGCGCCTAAGGAAACCACTACCATTAATGTTATCACCAACCTTGATTCCAGTGAGGCAAGCCGGGCCGGTGGTGCCAACCCTTATCACGCACTTTTTGATTCATGGGACGGCAGTCAGGATCCCGCTCTCGGTGACTCTCTTTACGCTTATCAGTCCACAATCAAGGTGTATGATGCCAACGGATCCGCGCACAACGTAACAACCTATTTCGACCAGGTGGATTTGACAGACGAAGGCGGTAAGAAGGTTTGGGAATTTGTTGTAACCTGTGACCCCGCAGAAGACGGTCGCAAGTTTCCTGATGGAACCTCTGTTTTGGGTAACTCCGCTGCCGGTATGCTTATGACCGGAACCATGACCTTCAACGCCGCCGGCGACATGACTGGAATTTCAGCTTATACTTTGAAGAGTAATGCTGCGCCAGCACCAGCTCCTGCCCTTGACGGAACTACATCCAAGAACCCTCTTGAGTGGACCCTTGCCGAGTTTTCACAGGATGGTCTGCCGGTTCTAACCGCAAACTTTCTTTCAAGGTCTAATGCTAACTTTACGGATTCCGATAATAAGCCTGTGACAATTGAAATGAACTTCGGTTTGAACAACCAGGATCTTTCCGGAGCCGGTCTCAATAAAGGCTGGAATAACCCCGATCCAACTAATTCTTCTTTGGCTGCTTTGTCGGGTGCGGCTACAACAGTAGCTGATGTCCCCAACTTCGGCGATGGTGAAAAGAGCGCACTGTCCACAACCAGTTATGACTCCGGCTCCACAACTCTGTTTCAGTCTCAGGACGGTTATACCGCAGGTTTTCTGCAGAGTACTTCCGTAAGCAGAGACGGTGTTCTGACCGGACGTTACTCCAATGGACAGATTCAGGAGCTCTACGTATTGACCCTCGCCTCATTCAATAACGATTGGGGACTGCGGCGTGAAGGCGGTAACCTCTTCACCGAGACCAGAGAATCCGGTGATGCGCTGACCGGCCTGCCAAACAGCAGCGGTAAAGGCTCCATCGCTTCCAACTCTCTTGAAATGTCCAACGTGGACCTTGCCGTGGAATTTGTGAACATGATCACCACCCAGCGTGGTTTTCAGGCTAACTCCAAGGTCATCACCACCACAGACACCATGATGGGCGAGCTTATCCAGCTCAAGCGTTAATGTGAACGAAGTATCCTGATTGATGCTGAATATATAGGAAAACTCCTTCTACAACCTCCGCAGACGGGATTGACTCCCCCGACTGCACAGGTACCCGGGAACCCCACATCCGAATATGCCGTTTCGGATGTGGGGTTCTCTTTTTTTTTATTTAGAATCTCTTTTTGGGGAGCTTGATGGTTTTTTGACTTGCAATGAATCTTCTACAGCGGAATAAATTACCTATTTCTTTTTTTAATGTTGAATATAAGTATTTAAAAACAGCTATTTATCCATGGTTTAGGACAGCTTTGCCGCTTGTGCCGTGATAGGTATTTGAGAGTGGGAAAAAATTGACTATTAAACCTGACAAAAATAAGTCTAGACTTTATTTACATATTTAAATGTCTGACATATTTGAATTTAGTAAAGTTGGCACGTGAGGTGCTTTGCTTGGGTAACAAAAACGGAATTTTGTGAACTACAAGGAGGTTCAGATATGTCCTTAGTCATTAACCATAACTTGATGGCAATGCACGCCTCACGCAACTTAGAACATGCGTATGGCAACCTTGGTACTTCTACCCGCCGCCTCTCCTCTGGTTTGAGAGTCGGTACCGCAGCAGACGATGCAGCGGGACTCGCAATTCGCGAACTCATGCGTGCTGACATCAAATCCCTTAACCAGGGTATGAGAAACGCAAACGACGCGATTTCCATGATCCAGACCGCAGACGGTGCGCTGCAGGTCATTGATGAAAAACTCATTCGTATGAAAGAGCTTGCAACTCAGGCTTCCACCGGTACTTATAACTCTGACCAGCGTCTCATCATCGACTCAGAGTTTCAGGCCATGGCTTCGGAAATTACTCGTATCGCAATGGCTACCGACTTCAACGGCATCCATCTGCTTAACGGTAACCTTTCCGGTGAGACCTCTACTCACGATGGTTCCGGGCTCCACTCTACCGGCCCGCTGAAGGTTCACTTCGGAACAGGTAACGACTGCGCGGAAGACTACTATTACATTGCTATCGGAAGTTCTACAGCTTCTTCCCTCGGTGTTGCTACTTCTGTATCAACTCAGGAACTGGCCCAGCAGACTCTGGATAAGCTCCAGCAGGCAATTATTTCTAAAGATAAGATTCGTGCGAATCTCGGTGCCATGCAGAACAGATTGGAAAATACCATTACCAACCTTTCTATACAGGCAGAAAATGTTCAGGCGGCTGAATCCCGCATCTCTGATGTGGACGTAGCAACTGAAATGACCGAGTTTGTACGTAACCAGATTCTCACTCAGTCCGCGGTAGCTATGCTCTCGCAGGCTAACTCACTGCCTAAGATGGCAATGCAGCTCATCGGCGGTTAATCCGCTTGAGATAATCGGGTTAAGATTAAGGACTGTGGAGGCGATTGATCACCGCCTCCCAGTCCTTGAATTTTTTGGGGCAGGTAAAATTCAGGATTACTCTTCTTCGTCAGCGAGATAACCCAAAGCCTTGGCAGCAGCGGTCTGCTCTGCTTTTTTTAAACTGGAACCTTCCGAATTAAATGATTTCCCGTCCGGGAGATTCAGGTCTACAATAAATATTTTTTCATGTTCCGGTCCTTTGGTACCGGTCAGTACGTATGTCGGACGTTCTTTGAACTTGGCCTGTGTCACTTCCTGCAATTTGCTTTTGAAGTCTTTGGAGCTTTCAATTTTAAAGGTCTCAGGCCATTTGTCCTCAAATATCTGCATGATGAATTTTTTTGCTTCGGCATAGCCCCCATCCAGAAATACAGCCCCGATAACCGCTTCCATGGCATCGGCCAGAAGAGAGGAGCGGGTTCTTCCTCCTTGAGCCTCTTCGCCTTTACCAAGCTTAAGGAACAAATTTATTTCCAGTTCGCGGGCGATGGCGGCAAGGCTTTTTTCTTTTACAAGCTTGGATCTGATTTTGGTAAGCTGTCCTTCATGCGCACCCTCGAAGCGTTTAAACAGCTCCTCGGTTACGCAAAGTTCCAACACCGCGTCCCCCAAAAATTCCAGCCGTTCATTGTCCTCAGTAGGTTCGGTCTGCTCATTTGCCCATGAACTATGGGTAAGTGCCGTGGCTAAATGCTTGACTTGAGAAAATCGATAGTGGATACCTTGCTGGAGGCGAGAAAAATTTTCTACCATACAAACCTGCTTGAATTTATATTAACGAATGTACTCATATTCATGTTTAAAGGCCTTGTTTGAGCCTGAATCAATTGCCGTAGTAGGAGCATCTCCTGATCCTGTGGATAAGGCCAGCATAATAATCGCCAACCTTCTCTCCTCTGGATATAAGGGAAAAATATTCCCCGTCAATGGGGAAGAAGCTAAAGTTCACGGTCTCACCGCTGTTTCTTCCGTAAGTAAACTGCCTCGAAGCACCGATCTGGCTTTGATCTGTCTGCCGCCGGCTGAGGCTATTAAGGCTGTAGAAGAACTGGCAGATGTTCCGGTACGAGCCGCAGTTGTAACCAGCGGAGGATACGGTGAAACAGGACGCGAAGGTTACCGTCTGGAAAAGCAATTGGCAAGGACGGCAAAAGAGCATGATATGATAATTCTTGGTCCCAATTGTATGGGACTGATGAATTCCTCCCTTTCCATGAATGCCAGCCTTGATCCTGATTTTACCTTAAAGGGCAATATCGCGTTTTTTTCACAGTCCGGTGCCATGTGCACCACCGCTCTTGATTGGGCCAACAGTGAAGGCGTCGGTTTCTCCAAGTTCATAAGCCTCGGCAACAAGGCGGTGCTAGGTGAAGCCACCATGCTAAATTATCTCGCCGGTGATGAGGACACAAAAGTCATTGTCGGCTATTGCGAGACCCTCAAAGACGGGCATGATTTTTTGCGGACAGCCTACGACACCACGTTTAAAAAGCCCCTTATACTCCTGCGGGCAGGGGAGACTTCTGCCGGTGCGCGTGCCGCATCTGCCCATTCCGGAGCTTTGACCGGGGCCACTTCCGCTTACAATGCCGCTTTTCGGCAGACCGGAGTGATGCAGGCCGTGGATGTGGAGGATATGTTTAATCTGGCGCACGCTTTTTCCTGTCAGCCGCTGCCTGAAGGGGCCAACGTGGCCATTGTCACCAATTCAGGAGGACCGGGTATCCTTGCTGCCGATATGTGCGAAAAGGGCACACTGAATATATCCCGGCCTTCCAACGTGACTCTGGAAATGATGAAGGAAGTGCTGCCTCCTTATGCGTCCCTGTACAATCCTATCGATATGCTGGGTGATGCCAAGGCGGATACCTATCATCACGTTCTCCGGGCCGTCGCGCAGGATGATATTTTTCATTCTATTATGGTAATTCTTACCCCCGCAGCCAACATTCTTGATGATGTGGAAAAGGTGGCCGAGGATATTATCGAACTGGAAAAGGAATGCGATAAGCCCATAATAACTTGTTTTATGGGTGATTATTCGACCAGAAAAGCCCGCAGGATGCTCCGCGCCGCCGGGATTCCCTGCTACGAATTTCCAGAGGCCGCGGTCCGTTCCCTCGACGCTATGACCCGCTGCTACCGCTGGCAGAAAAAGGACTGGCCCATTGATGTCTGTTTCCGGCGGGATTATTCCAAAGCCAAGTCCATTGTTGATAACTGCCGCAAGACCGGGTTGACCGAGCTGGTTGAGCTGGATGCCCAGCAGATGGCTTCGGCTTATGAGCTTCCTGTGCCGGAAACTGTGCTGGCCCGGACTTCCAATCAGGCGGCCAAGGCTGCTAAAAGAATAGGCTATCCCGTTGCCTTGAAAGTTGCTTCGCCCCAGATTTACCGTAAACAGGAGCTTGGGCTGGTTGTTATCGATATCCAGACTCCGCAGGCACTGCGCAAGGCATTTCTTGAAATAACCACCCGCGCGGCCAGAAGATGTAAGGATGCCTACATAACCGGTTGTCTGGTGCAGGCCATGGGTCCGAAGGAATCCCACGAGATAGTGATCAGTTTTAAGCGTGACCCCCAGTTCGGGGCTCTTATTAATTTTTCTCTGGCCGGTCTTCATGTGGATCTGCTCGGTGATGTCTCATCCCGACTGGCTCCACTGGCACTTAATGACGCACAGGAAATGATTCGCGAAATCAAGGCCTATCCTATTTTACGGGGAGTGCGCTCCGGTGCGGCAGTTGATCTCGGCGCGCTGGAAGATGTTCTGCTCATGGTTTCGCAGATGGCTTCCGATCTGCCGGAAATTCAGGAAGCTGAATTCAACCCGGTAATTGTTGGCCCTGACGGAGCTGTTGTCGCCAATATGCGCATGACAGTAAGTTAAGAAGAGTGTTTTTTCCGGTGATTTAATTTTTTGCAGCAGGGTTTGAGAATCGTGAAATCTTTTATTAGGCTTCGCCGAAGTTGTATGAGATAATCCTGTTGATTCAGCTTTGATTACAAGGAGGACTTTATGTCCGGTTTATATATAGGTTCTACCAGTGGTTATTCCGGTAAGAACATGATTGTTATGGGGTTGGGCTTGTATTTCCAGAAGCAGGGTGTAAGCCTCGGTTACATGAAACCCGTGGGAGCTATACCTGCTGAAGTTGACGGCAGGCTCGGTGATGAGGACGCCTTTTTTATTCAGAAAGTCCTCGGTGTCTCCAACCCTTCACACGTAGTTACCCCGGTGGTTGTTACCCATGATTTTAAAGTCCATGCCTTTAACGGTAAGGTTGAAGATCATGTGCAGCCGATTATCGATGGCTATGCCAAGATCAGTGCAGGTAAGGACCTTACTCTGGTTGCCGGGTCCGGTTCTATGTATTCCGGTAAATATTGCGGAGTGGATGGAATTCATCTGGTCAAAAAACTCGGGATCAAGTGCGTAGTCATTGACCGCTTTCAGAAGGAACTTAATTACGATTATCTGGTGGTGCTTAAGGAAGCGCTGGGCGACAGTCTGGTCGGAGTTGTGCTCAATGACATCCCGCCTACTTTCATGGACGAGATTACCACCCTTATCAAACCTTTTCTGGAACGTAAGGGCGTTAAAGTCCTGGGTATAATTCCCAAGGACCCGCTTATGGGTACTATTAAGGTCGGGGATCTTGCCGACCGTTTGGGCGGAAAGATCATCACCGCGCATAACCGTACCGATCAGCCTGTGGAAAGTTTCCTTATCGGGACCATGCAGGTGGAAAATTTTATGACTCATTTCCGCAAGCACCGCAATTCCGCGGTTATCGTCGGCGGGGACCGTTCAGACGTTCAGCTTGTGGCTCTTGAAGGGGAGTGTCCCTGTCTGGTGCTGACCGGTAATCTTTACCCCAATGATATTATCCTTACCCGTTCTGAAGTGCTGGAAACTCCGATTATAGTGGTTCGTGACGATACTTTCAGTGTTGCCAAAAAGATGGAAGATATTCTTTCCCGCCATAAACTGCGTGAGTCGGCCAAGATCAGGCATGGAGTCGAACTTGTAGAGCAGCATATAGATTTTGGATACTTGAAAAAGAAGCTTGGCCTGAATTATTAATCCAGGCCGGATTTAAGAATTTGATAAAGGGGTGCTCGCGGTCGGGCACTCTTTTTTTTTATAATCTTGCAAAGTGAGGATTGTTGTTCATTTCGTGTTTGATGGTGGTTTTGGGGCCGTGGCCGGAGAAAATCTGAGTCGATCCGGGAAGGATGAAGATTCTATTTTTTATGGAGCTGATGAGTTCGTTGCTATCACCGCCGGGCAGATCGGTGCGTCCCACGGAAATCATGAACAGCAGGTCGCCGACAAAGGCGGAGCCCAATGTAGGAAAAAAAAATGAAAGGCTTCCGGGTGTGTGTCCCGGAGTCTCAAGGATCATTACCGGATTATCGAGGATGGTCTGGCGACCTTGACGCAAATCCTTGATTTCAAAATTCAGCTTTTTTTTGAATTCAAGGAATCCTCCTTCATTGATAGGAATGTCACTAAGGTAAAGGTCCTTATGGTTACCGTAAACTTCGGCTCCGGTCATTTCCTGCAACGCGGAAACCCCGCCGATATGGTCAAAATGCATGTGGGTCAGGTAAATTGATTGCACGGTCAACCGGCGTTCCCTAATTGCCTGCAGCATGGGGGCCGGGTTTAAGCCGCAGTCTATTACCACAGCTTCATTTCCGGAACTGAGCAGGTATGAGTTGGTTTGCATGGGATCTAGAACAAATGTTTCTACCTGTATTTCTTTCATTATTTACGGGCTTGACTGAAAGTCGGCAATAGAGTGAAATCTCATAGTTCAACAATAACCATTAAGGAATAAGAATGCTTTACTTTTTGGGAAACTGTCAAATGGATTTTCTAAGCAGGGCAGTTAAAGAAGCAGGGCTTCCATCTACCTATCGGGTACTGGCTTCCCCGCTTACTTATAACAGCTCGCCCGGAATTATTCCTCATGAACTTGTTGTAATGGATGATAAGTTTGAGCTGGATAAATTTTATCATGACCGCAAGCTAGCACATCAATTTCAGCTGATAACGCCTCATGATACCGCTCCACAGCTTATCGTACTTAACCTTTTTCACGAGAACAGTCCGCTCTTTGTGAATAACGCATTGAAGTATATCTTTTTCATCAATCCCGAATCATGGAAGGAACATCCTGAACTGGAACAGTGGATGAAAAATGATTTCGGTATGATACAGCCAAATCCCAATGCTTACTTGAAGCGCTACCGGGAAATGCTCGGCAATCTGCGTGAACGCTTCCCCCAGGTTCCCATCATTGTTGTTTCCCGTTTATCCCACTATCCGGCATTCGGTCCGGACCCTTATTCTTATCTTGATGGTTGGTCCGCCCTGTGGCAGGCAGCCGGGGCTGTGATTAAAAATTGGGAAAGTGAACTTGCGAATCTGACTGTAGTTGAAATGGACCGCATATTCGGCGGCATATGGGCCGGTTCGGAGAAGCATATCGAAGCTCATTGTCCATTCCTCAAGTTCCAATTGACCGAGAATAACAACACGATCACCGGATTGCATGCCAGTCGCGATGTGGAGCATATCGGCTCCATGTGGCCTGTTCTGGCAGGGAAAATTGTGCAGTTTATGAATGAGAAACGCGTAACCTATTCCGAGGCGGAAACTGTTCCCGACGAGTGGCTTGAGCCGTGGCAACCGGAAAAATTTCCAGAGGATAAACTTATGGAAATGCTCTCTTCAGGAGCTAATTACCGCTGCGCACGGGCTGTCGGTTCTTTTTTTCTGGATCTAGGCAGGGATTACACTGATTTATTGGCCCGGACTGCGGAATTTACCCCGGTTTGTCACAACACATTACATATGATCAAAACGTATTCCCGTATCTGGCCCAACCCCGTCTTGGCGCATTGGTGTCAGGTACATAGAAATAACGCAGCCGCGTTTACAGCCAACGGGCCGCTTTACACTCAGGACTATCTTAATAGAATCGATGAAATAGAAAGGTTTGTTCTGTCAGATTTACAAATATAACATAGTTTCAGTCATCATAAGAAAAAGGAGAGTCAAGGATTGTTTTATTCCAATCTCATTGTTGTTCTTACCGTCATCATCGTGGGCGTTTTTTTACTTTTCTATCGCCCATTGACCAATTCCTCAGCATGGCGGGCCACAATCACACCACTGGCTTCGATCATGGGGTCCGGGTTTCTGGTTTGTGTTCCTCTGCTTTATACAAACGTGGGTAACTACGCAGTCTTGGCGATAACCGGTCTGCTTGTTCTGGCTTACGGGGTAGGGTCTGTCATACGCTTCAATATCCGCTATAGTGAGCCTTTGCTATCAGGCAACAGTTGCGCCTTACCGGTGAATGGGAACCATCATTCACGGCACGTAGCTCATTGCCAGAGCGCGCGAAAGGTTCAATCAGTTGGTCTTGCCAGCACGTTGGAACAGACATCGCACATCGTGCTGTCTGTTGCGTACTGCATTTCCGTGTCCTATTACCTGCAGCTCATGGCTGAATTCGGACTAAGCTTTTTGTCCTTGGATTCGGCCATGTTCGGTAAATGGGTGGTAACCATAACCCTTGTGTCTATCGGTGCGGTGGGTACAGCTCGAGGCCTTAAAGGCATCGAAAAGGTCGAGCGTGTCGTGGTAGGAGTCAATCTGGCTATGATAGCGGCCTTGGTGGCCGGTCTGATCTATTACAATGTACAGGCGAGCCTCGACGGAACATGGAAACTTCATCCCATCCCTTTTCCTGAAGATTCCTGGCATACTATACGGTTGGTAATGGGGATGCTCATCGTGGTTCAGGGGTTTGAGATATCCCGATTCCTCGGGGACGAACATCCGGCCGGAGAGCGTATCCGGACCATGCGGATAGCACAGCTCGTGTCTGCCGGGATTTACGTCGTATTCATTGGACTCATGGGCATAGTCATCAGCAAAAACGGGCTGAACAGTAACGCAGGAGTTACAGCGATTGTCGACTATTCATCAGCGGTTGCTCCAATACTTCCTTTTCTATTGACCATGACGGCGCTGGGTAGCCAGTTTTCTGCGGCTACGGCAGATGATGCAGGCTGTTCCGGCTTGCTCGAATCGATCTTCAAAGGCTTGATACCTATAAAATATAACTATGTGGTGGTGAGCACTTCTGCCATAATCATAACTTGGCTGACCGACGTGTACCAGATTATCAGCTATGCCTCACGTGCCTTCGCGCTTTTCTATGTACTGCAATGCGCTGTGGCAATACTGACTCTTCGCAAACTCAAATCCTCCCCTTTTCCCCTGGCTAGAGGCATATTGTTCGGCTTAATCGGCATACTCTGTCTGGGAGTGACGATCTTCGGTATCCCGGCTGGATAGTCAAACCGGAAAGTGGCGGGGTGCATACAACGTCACGAACTAAATTTAAAATTCCTGTCTGTGGTGCTGCGATTAGAGATGGGCTGAAAAAAGTGCCGATGGTTAATTCAGAGGGGAGTGCATTAAAATTTGCCTCCCCTTTTTTTTGTGTGGGTATCTTTTTACCCTGCGCCTTGGGATTTATGTAGTAAATATGGGTGATTATATTGTTGGCGAAATGATCTGATATTGTGCACAGGACAAAAAAAATAGGTGTCACAGCCATTTAGCTGTGACACCTGAGAAATATGGTGCCGAAGAGAAGACTCGAACTTCCACGGAGAAACCTCCACTAGACCCTGAACCTAGCGTGTCTACCAATTCCACCACTTCGGCACTCGGTAGAGAGGTTTGTATTTACTTAAGCGTAGTTTGGCAAGAACTTTTTTTGTTAAATCGTAAATAAGTCGTAAAAATAAAGTGCGATATTCCCCTCAGCGGTCTTTTGGTATGGGGAAAAGTGTATCAATTCGCAGATAAGGAGTTTATTATTGTGTCGACTGTTTTCTCCTGTTAAATATCTTTAAACCTGAAATCCAATTAGGGGGATTACTCAATGGACCCGTCTGCACTTGTGCCTGCAGCAATCGGAATTTCCGTTCATCCTGTCTGGCCTGTCGCTTTTTCAATCGTTGCGTTTTCTGCTCACCTGCTGCTAATGAATGCGGTTTTCGGTGGATCGGCAATCGTTTTTATTCACTCCCTTGCCGGGGGAACACCTGTATCGCGGAATATTTCCCGCAAATTACCGACTCTGCTGGCACTGGCCATTAATGCCGGAGTGCCTCCTCTTTTGTTTTTACAGGCTGTTTACGGGCAGTTCAGTTATGTCTCTTCTATCCTGATGGCTGTGTTCTGGCTGGCGGTCATAGCGGTTCTGATAAGTGGATATTACGCCATGTACATTCACAACTACCGCTATGAGAAACTGGGCGATTCCGGGCGCAAGCTGCTTATGTTCGGGGTTCTGTGCTCAATTCTCTACATTGCTTTTATGCTTTCCAATAAAATGACCCTGATGTTGCGGCCTGAGGTTTGGTCTGAATATTTCAGCGATCAGCATGGTTTTATTCTTAATCTGGGCGATCCTGTTCTTTACCCGCGTTTCCTTCATTTTGTTGTCTCCGCGCTGGCTGTGGGAGGGCTTTTCGTGGCCCTTGTAGGCAAACGTAAAGGTGAACTCCAGTTTATCGATACCGGCATGAAATGGTTCTCCCGCGCGACTCTGGTCAATGTGCTTATGGGAGTCTGGTTCCTGATGGCTCTGCCGAAGGATGTGATGCTTATCTTCATGGGGCAGGATTTGGCCGCCTCCATACTTCTCTGTGCAGGGATTATCGCTGTTCTGGCCATGCTCCATTCAGGATTCACTAAGAATGTGTACGCTGCAACGGCCGCAACTGTGTTCATTGTCCCGGTTATGGCAACCATGCGTCACCTCGTCCGTCAGAAATATCTGGAACCGTATTTTTCTCTGGATACCGCACCTGTCTCAGGTGATTGGAGTCCTGTCATATTATTCATTGTCTCGTTGATAGCTGGAGGGTTCTGCATCGTCTACATGCTGAAACTTATGGCTAAGGCTGAAAGGGGTTAATGATGGAATATCCGATTTGGCATTTGACTACTTTCGGCGGTGGGTTCTGGATCGCGTTAATTGCGACCATTCATGTATTCGTAGCTCAGTTTGCCGTTGGCGGAGGACTTTTTCTGGTGGTTACTGAGAAGCTGGCATACAAAACCGGCTCTGATGAACTGCTTGATTACGTAAAAAAACATTCAAAATTCTTTTTGCTGCTGACAATGGTTTTCGGCGGCGGCACAGGGGTTGCGCTCTGGTTCATCATGGCGTTGCTCAGTCCGCAGGGAACCCTCGTACTGGTCCGCGAATTCCTTTTCGCATGGGCTACGGAATGGGTCTGGTTTGTAGGTGAGATAATTGCGCTGCTCATTTATTATTACTACTGGGAGAAAATGAACCGGCGGGATCATCTAATTCTGGGCTGGTTTTATTTTATTTTCGCTTTTCTCTCTCTCCTGACCATCAACGGGGTTGTCTCTTTTATGCTTACACCCGGTCATTGGCAGGAAACCCGCAGTTTTTGGGACGCGATATTCAACCCTACATTCTGGCCGGCACTTTTTTTCCGCACCGCACTTTGCGCGATGTTGGCAGGGGCGTTCGGTTTTGTGACTGCCGCACGGATTAAGAGCAAGGATGTGCGCTGCATGCTGGTTCGTTTTTGCGGAATTTGGACCCTCACCGGATTGGTTCTCACAATTATTTCCGGTTACTGGTATATCGGTTATCTGCCTGCTGAACAGGCTTTACAGGTTGTCCATAAATCGCACCGAGTGGCTTTTTTCCTGCAGGTATTCAAATATACAGCCCCGATACTTCTTTTCGGTGGATTGTTCATGGCAATCTGTGCGCCGCGCAGGGTTAATTTCAGCTCGGCCATGGTTATGCTGATTGTGGCCCTGATTTTTTATGGTTCATTTGAATTTATCCGTGAGGCCGGCCGCAAGCCTTATGTTGTATGGGGCGAAGTCTATTCCACGAATATAACTGTGGAGCAGGCCGTTAAGCTGAAGGGTAAATCTATCCTGAAAAATGCCAAATGGGTTCCACAGGATCTGCGCGAAATCAATGAAGGGAATCGGCTCAGGGCCGGTGAATGGCTATATCAGATGGAATGCGCTCCGTGTCATGCCATTGATGGCCCTATGAATGACATCGTGCCCCGCACATCTACCTATACCACCGCCGGACTGGATGCGTTCATTTCCGGCATGGGCCGTATAAACAAGTATATGCCAGAATTCATGGGTATCGATGAGGAACGCACGGTCCTTGCGGAATATATCCACTCTCTCGGCTCCGGCTACGACCCCAAACTGATGGTCCCGGAAGAGTCTAAGATAGACCCCGCTCCTTTTAAAGCTGATCAGGAATATGTGCTGATGGCATGGCCTTTGGAAGGTTTGCGTCTGATCATCGATAAGGACCGGACCATGTCCATCTCTGACAAGGGAAGCATCGTCCGTGCCCAGCTTCTGATGCGTGGTGATCCGCCGGAGGTTGTGAGTGAGGACGTGAAGATTGTCTGCAAGCCTCAGGGAATGGAAAAATCGTTTGAGCTGAGCGCTGAAGACGGCTACTTCCAATCAGCTCCCATTGATGTATTGCCGTATACCAAGGAAGCCTACCGGCCCTTGCCTCCGGTTGATGTTCAGGCTTTTGATGCTGATGGAAAGCTTCTCGCAACCACCACTATAGTGCTTCCGGTATCAACCCGTCCGGGATGTAACAATTGCCATGGAGGCGGTTGGAATTTTCCGGGGCAGGGTGGATTTTCGGCCCAGACTGCGGCAAATATAGTTGCCGTTCATGACCGGGACAACAACACCGATTTTAAAGAAAGGTTTAAAAATAGTGAAGTAATTGACTGTCGATCCTGTCATGACGGTGAAATACAGCTGAAACTCTCCACGGCTTTGCACGGTTTTCACGCCGTTTATCTGTCCGGCAAATCAAATGACGCCTGCATGAATTGCCATCCGCAGGAAAGTCTGCGCGGAATTCATCTTGATGCGGGTATGGAATGCGTAAACTGTCATGGAAGCATGGAAGATCATGCTCTGGCCCTGCTCAAGGGAGAGCAGGAAAAAACCGGGGCGAAGGTTCTCATGAAACTGATATCACCGGTTGATTATGATCTGGAAGAGATCAATGCCCGCCAGCCTTGGGAACAGCAGCCGGATTGCTTGAACTGCCATGTTGAATATGCTGCTCCTGACTCGGATTCAGCTTTTAATAAATGGACCGAGGACAGTTCCGGGCTTTTCCGCAATCGCAAGGATGAAATGGAGGCCGTGATGTGCGCAGCCTGCCATAATGCCCCGCATGCGATCTTCCCCGCAGCTGATGAGCGCGACAATCTGCGCCCGCTGCAATACATGGGTGAAGCCCAGCCCATCGGAGCGGCCGGTACGTGTACTGTCTGCCATGAAGAAGATATGGACTATCCTGCCCACCACCCCGGAATGGGATTGGAATAGTAAACAAAAAAAAGGCCCGGCTCGAAGGTGATTCGAGCCGGGCCTTTTAAATTATTTAATACTAGCCTCTTCTCAACAAGGGTCTTTCTGACTGGGAAGCCCTGTTGACTGCGCGCATTACGTTGTCGGAATCGCCAGCGGGTACGGTGAAGGTGGACTGGCGTCCCTGAATCTTCACATGCTGGATGCGTACAGGGTTGATCCGTGCGCGACGGCAGATCATATCCACCAGTTTGCGAGGAGTCATGCCATGTGAGCGGCCTACATGAGCGGTGAAGCGAACACGTCCGCGGTTGGCAGCGGGGCCACCGCATTCTTCGATCTTGCGGTAACTGCGTTTATCGAGAACTCCACCCTGAGAATGTTTGAGCAGCGCGGCCACAGCCTCAACCGGATCAACATCTTCAAGCAGTTCATGAGCGAGGTCGAGATATGAAAGATGTTTGCCTGCTTCAACGATTTCACTGAGTTCTGCGCCCATGAGGGATTTTTTAACATCAATGACCTGATCGATGGTCGGCAGGGGTTTTTTCTCGACTTTGAGCTTGGTTATTTTAGTGATGTAACGCAGCTTGCCGAATTCGCGGGGGGAAATCAGGGTAACGGCGATACCTTTTTTACCTGCTCTACCGGTACGGCCTACGCGGTGGACAAAGCTCTGCGGGTCCTGCGGAAGCGCAAAGTTAACAACGTGGGAAAGATCCGGAACGTCGATACCGCGCGCGGCGACATCGGTAGCCACGAGAATCTTACAGCGGCGTTTGCGGAAACGCATAAGAATGTCTTCACGGCGGGCCTGTGAAAGATCTCCGTGAATGGGTTCTGCGGGGTAACCTCGTTCACCGAGGGCTCCGGCTACACGGTCGGCATCGGCACGGGTGCGGCAGAAAACCAGACCGTAAAAACCGGGCTGGGCATCAACTACGCGGCAGAGAGCTTCAAAGCGGTCACGCTCGTTTACTTCGTGGAAAATAAGTTCGGTAAGAGGTGCTTCGTCCTTTTCGCGTTTCACGGCAACTACATCGTAATCGCCCATAAACTTTTTAGCGATGCGCATGACTTCAGGAGGCATGGTCGCAGAGAAGAGCAGGGTGCGGTGTTCGTCACCAGCATTTTCCATAATCTCGGAAACTTCATCGAGGAAGCCCATGTTGCACATTTCATCAGCTTCATCGAGAACGAAGTTGTTGATCTGGGAAAGATTAAGAGTCTTGCGACGGATGTGATCCAGCACGCGTCCGGGGGTACCGACAACAATGTCGACGCCGCGTTTGAGGGCTTTCAGCTGCGGAAGCATGGGCTGTCCACCGTAGACTGTGGCTACAAAAATTTTGCGTTTACCACGGAAGGACATGATCTCATCTGCAACCTGCATCGCAAGTTCGCGGGTCGGAGTCAGGACAATGGCCTGAACGTGTCCCGCGCCTTCGCGTATATTTTCAATGATGGGCAGGCCGAAAGCTGCGGTTTTACCTGTTCCGGTCTGAGCCTGACCCACAATGTCTTTCTCGCCGGAAAGAAGCATGGGAATGGTTTTTTCCTGAATGGGGGTAGGAGCGGTAAAACCTTTTTTTTCAAGGGCTTCAATAGTAGCGTCGGAAAGGCCTAAATTTTTGAATTTTTCCATGATGTTATATCTCTCTAAATATATTAAATATAAAAGTTTTATTAAAAAGGGCAAAAAACATAGCACCGCGCCCCAGTTCTCAGCCGGGCGCGTGTTAGATTCCCATTTCAGCTATTCCGGATTTGTAAAATTCGGTCTGTATATTTTAAATCGCTGGCAAAAGTACAGCAATGCAAAGCAGAACGCATAATCAGCGTCTGGTTCGGGTATTCCAGTCTTGCGGAAAAGGGGTGAAAAAATAAAGCAATACCTGCCCCTTAAAAGCAGGGGCGGTTTGTAGCTACCGTAATTAATGTCCGGTATTTTTGGAGGGACCGTCCGGTTATCTCGATCTACAAAAGGTGGGTAAAAAACTCACAAAGGGCAGATCGTACTTTCTCCTGAAACAGCACGGCGAATTGCCTGCATAACTGGTCCCAATCTTCTAATTAGGTCTCAGGGGAATCGTCACATAAGGACGATGTACGAAACAGGTACACTGCCCTTGCAATAAAAACTTGGGTCTCTTTGGACCCAAAACAACCGGATATGGACGGACGTGAGAAGGATTAAGCATCGAAAGTGGATTGGGTCAAGTTTTTTCTTTGCAGCGGGATTTGTATTGTTTGTAAATAATTTTAGTCGGTACGGGTGCGGAATGGACTTTCTCGATGTCTTTCGTCCTGCCTGAATCAGGTGTAGCATACTTAAAAGGCCGTAATATCATGGAAGATATTACGGCCTGATTTATAATGTGACCATAGCTCTGAAAATGTAAGCGATCCCGTCAGAGACTACTCACAGTCTTACGCGGATTTATTTTTGCTCAGCTTTCAGGGCGCCTAAAAGTGCTTCGTCCAGTGAAGGATGCGGGAAAACAACTTTGTGGATATCGTCTTTGGTCCAGCCTTCCTGAACAATCATAGCCGCCGCGGTGGTGAAGCCGGCAACATGGTGTCCTACAGCGGTAATCCCGGCAACTTTACCATCAAGCCAGACCACTTTTACAAAGCCCTGCGTAGATGCATAGGCCTGTGCAATCGGGTTGGCGACCAGCGGGAAGGAGGAGGTCTTTACCTCGCCTTTTCCTTCGAGGTCTGTTGGCATGAGGCCAACGCGCATGGTTTCCGGGGAACCGTAAAGAATTGATGGGATGGGGCCGTGCTCATAGGGGCCGTTATCTTTACCGGAAATGCGGCGAACCACGTATCCGGCCTGATGGCTGGCGGCATGAGCAAGGAGAATCCTGCCGTTCAGATCACCGATAGCATAAACGTTTTCAGCGGCTTCAAGGTTTTCATTAACCTTGACGAAGCCGGGTCCGGCTGTCTCCGCGCCCAGAACTTCAAGGCCGAGGTCCGCAGAGTTGGGACGGCGTCCGATGGCGATAAGAGCCTTATCGGCTGAAAATTCTTCGCCGTCTTCCGTACGCAGAACCGCTTTGCCGTCTTCCGCTGTTACGGATTTGACCTTTACGCCGAGCTTGATGTTCCACTTGTGGCGTTTGAATACACCCTGCAAAGCTTTTGAGACTTCCGGATCTTCATAAACCGCAATGCGGTCAAGGGCATCCACAACGGTGATTTTGCAACCGGTGCGATGGGCGATCTGGGCCATCTCAAGACCGATAAATCCTGCTCCGATGACCAACAGCGAAGTGGGCATTTCGGTAAGAGCGAGGAATCCGGTGTTATCGAGGATGGTTTCGTTATCCGGTTCAAGTCCGGGGAAAACTGTGGGGTGGGAACCAGTCGCGAGAATCAGGTTTTTGTACTCCAGTACAGCCTGTTCTTCGGGGTGGGAAACTTCCACTTTACCCGGTTCAATCACCTTGGCCACAGCGGGGTAGATATCAATTCCAAGCTTCTTCGCTTTTTGCGCCATAGCCTTGCGGGTGGCTGCGATAAAGCGGTCTTTCTTGGTGCACAGGGCATTGAAATCAATCTCGATTTCACCCTTCGCAACGCGGGCTTTGGACTGGGCGGCAAGTTCTTCTACCGGAGAGGTTGCACCTAGATACATTTTGGTGGGAATGCAGCCCACATTCAGGCATGTACCACCGAGCAGGTCTTTTTCCACCAGCGCTACTTTGATGCCTTCCTCCGCAGCTTCAAGCGCCGCGTCGAACCCGCCCGGACCGGCTCCTACGACCACGAGGTCGTAGGAGCGTGATTCTTTGGGGAAACTATTTGATGTCATCAGTAATCACCATGGAACGTGCGGCCTTGGTTTCATCAAGCCTTTTTACGGACATGAGAACCGGTGCAGCCTGTAGCTGTTCGGGATTATTCTCCGCCATTTCCGCAATCTCAATGAGATCGTCAATGAAGCGGTCGATGGTTTCTTTATTCTCAGTTTCGGTCGGTTCGATCATCATGCATTCCTTCACGATAAGCGGGAAGTAGATGGTCGGGGCGTGATGACCTTTATCGAGCAGGGCCTTGGCTACGTCGAGAGCACGTACACCATTTTTAGCCTGTTCAACCACAGATGCGACGAACTCATGCATGCAGATACGGTTGTAAGGGATATTGTAATGCTCTTCCAGGCGCTTGCGCATGTAGTTTGCGTTAAGAACCGCTCCTTCCGTTGCACGGGTGAGACCTTCACGTCCAAGGCGGAGCATGTATGCGTATGCCTTTAGGTACACTCCGAAGTTACCGTAGAAGGGAGCTACATAACCAATGGATTTGGGGGCATCATAATCAAGGCAGTACTGGCCGTCTTCCAGCTTTTTAACGCGGGAAACAGGCAGAAAAGGCTTGAGTCTTTCGCTGACGCCGACAGGACCGGAACCGGGGCCGCCGCCCCCGTGAGGTGTTGCAAAAGTTTTGTGCAGATTAAGGTGTACAACATCAAAGCCTGCATCGCCGACTCTCATCTTACCCATGATGGCGTTCATGTTAGCACCGTCATAGTAGAGCAGGGCGTCTTTCTCATGGATCATTTTCACCAGTTCCGGCAGGTGCGTCTCAAAAAGTCCAAGGGTGTTGGGGCAGGTCATCATTACGCCTGCAACTTCATCATCCAGAACTTCAGCCAGTGCATCGGGAGTGATGATGCCGTCCTTGGATTCAACGGAAACAACCTCGTATCCGGCAACCGCAGCGGAGGCCGGGTTGGTACCGTGCGCAGAGTCGGGGCAGATGATCTTGGTCTTCTTGTTACCCTTGTCGCGATGGTATGCAGCTATGAGCATAACCCCGGTAAGTTCGCCATGGGCACCGGCCATGGGATGCAGGGTGAACGCGGCCATACCGGTAAGTTCGCTGAGCATGGACTCGGTTTCGTGGATAACTTCAAGAGCACCCTGACAATGGCGTCCGGCCCCTTTGAGCTGGGAAATGACCGGATGCAGATTTGCAAATCCGGGCAAGGCGGCTACCTGTTCGGTGAACTTGGGGTTGTATTTCATGGTGCAGGAACCAAGGGGGTAGAAATTGGAATCCACACCGAAGTTTTTCTGGGAAAGCTGGGTGAAGTGGCGGACCACGTCCAGCTCTGAAAGTGAGGGCATTCCAGCCTCTTCGCGGAGCAGTTCGGCGGGGATGAGGTCCTCTATTTTAGCCTTGGGCTCGTCAGGCCAGCAGCCTTCGCGTCCCGGAACGGATTTTTCAAAAACTGTCTTCATTAGATTGCCCCCCGCAGAATTTCGGCGAAGATGCCGATCTGTTCTTCAGTGGTCTTTTCGGTGCAGGCTACCAGCAGCACGTTTTCATACCCTTCGTAGTAACGTCCCACGGGAAAGCCGGGGATGATGCCGCGTTCGGTGAGAGTATCAATTACCTTAAAGGCATTGACCGGCAATGATATTGCGAATTCGTTCCCGTAGGGACCCTTGGTGAACATTTCAACGCCGTTGATGGCGGTGAGTCGTTCAGCCGCGTAGTGGGCGCGTTCCACGGAAAGTGTCGCTGTGCGGCGTAAGCCTTCTTCGCCCAGCAGGCAGAGATGGATAAGGGTCCGCAGTGCGCAGAGAGCCTGATTGGAGCAGATATTCGAGGTCGCTTTCTGGCGGCGGATATGTTGCTCACGAGCCTGAATTGTCAGTACGTAACCGGTCTTGCCGTCTTCATCTTCGGTGCGGCCGGCAATACGTCCGGGCATCTGGCGGACCAGCGCTTTGGAGCAGGTCATTATTCCGAGATAAGGGCCGCCGAAGGAGAGCGGCTGACCGATAGACTGTCCGTCGGCAACTGCGATGTCCGCTCCCATCTGTCCGGGGGTTTTCAGCACGGACTGCATAACCGGGTAGGTTGACATGATAGCCAGTGCCTTGTGCTCGTGCACGGTGGCGAACAGATCGGTGAAATCGTTTACAGAACCGAAAAAGTTGGGGTTCTGAACAATTATAGCTGCTGTGTCTTTATCAACTGCCGCAGCGATGGATTTTACATTGGTACGACCATGGTCGTGAGGCACAGTGACAAGTTCGAGATTCAGGTTGGTGGTGTAGCAATCAAGCATGACCCGGTAGATAGGGTTAAGTGATTCACTTACAATTATTTTTTTACGCCTTGTCTTGCGGACTGCCATGAGGGTTGCTTCGTAAAGAGCGGACCCGCCATCGTAAACAGATGCGTTGGCGTATTTCATGTCCATGAGCCGGGCAATAGCGGTCTGGTATTCAAAAATAGCCTGTAAGGTTCCTTGGGAACATTCCGGCTGGTAGGGGGTATAGGCTGTGTAAAATTCGCTGCGGGAGGAAAGAGCATCCACCGCTGCGGGAATGAAATGGTCGTAGAATCCTGCTCCGAGGAAGCTGGTCAGGTCCGTGGTGTTCTTTGCGGCCATCTTACCCAGCATGTCGAGAACTGCCATTTCGCTTTTGCCTTTGGGCAGGTCAAAGCTTTTAGGGCGCAGTTCAGCCGGGATCTCGGCAAAGAGGTCTTCCACGGAGTTTACGCCGATCACATCAAGCATTTCCCGGATTTCTTCCGGGGAATGGGGTACGTAAGGCATTTTGTCCTCCGGTATAAAAAATTACTTCCCCGCTGACTTAAGCGGTCGGCGGGGAAGTTTGTGTTCATTTATATTAAAGAGCGCTCCGGATTAATGGGCTTCTTCTTCGGTTACTTTTTCATAAGCTGCGGCATCAAGAAGCTGGTCGGTGGGACCGGTAATTTTAACCTTGATAAGCCACCCTTCATTATAAGGATCTTCGTTGACTTTTTCAGGCGCGTCTTCCAGCGCTTCGTTAACAGCGATGACTTCGCAATCAACCGGAACGTACATTTCACTGGCAGCTTTTACGGATTCAATGGAACCGAATTCATCGCCTGCTGCGAAAGTATCTCCTTCCTGCGGCAGTTCAACGAAAGTAAGGTCGCCGAGCTGTTCCTGAGCAAAATGGGTGATACCGATCGTTCCGTTTTCACCTTCAACCTTGAGCCATTCGTGAGATTTGGCATAAAGAAGTTCCTGCGGAATCATGGGGCCTCCTTCTATTCGTACTGAATTTTTATGTTTTACGACTTAGTGTCTACGTGAATAACTCACAACAGATAGCATTCCTGCTTAAGAAATAAAAGACTTCGACAGCCCTAATTTTCAGAAAATTATTCTGAAAAATTATCCATAAATTAAAATTTAATGATTTTATAATTTTGCACTGTAATTATTCGTGTTACGCAGTCTTGTCTTTTGGCGAAAAAAAGCATACGCAGGCGCTTGATCTGACACTAGCCACGGTGTATAAATTAATGCTCGTAAGGCTTAGGGCCCGCAGGATTAATAATATAAGGCTACAGCAGTTTAAGAATTTCTTGTACAGGAGTGCTTTCTTTGAAGGATTACGTTTCCGGTGAGCGGGAATTGATAGAAGTTAAGACCGCAGGAAGGGTCTGGAAGATTGAGCGTACAGCTGATCTTGAAACCCTTTGGGATGAAATAGGCGAAGACGACTTCGGCGATGATGAGCGTTTGCCTTACTGGGCTGAGCTTTGGCCGGCGAGTGTCCTGCTCGGAGAATGGCTTTATCGCAACGCGGATTTAATCAAAGGGCGCAACTGTCTTGATCTCGGCTGCGGTCTTGGGCTTACAGCTGTGATAGGGCAATCCCTGGGCGGAAAGGTTGTCGCTTTTGATTATGAATTGCCGCCGCTTTATTTTGCCCGGGATAACGCTTTATCCAACAGGACATCCCAGCCTCTCTGGTTGCAGATGGACTGGCGGGAACCTTCCCTTGCCGAGAATTCTTTCGATTTTATCTGGGGCGGGGATATCCTTTACGAGAAAAGATTTTTTGATCCGCTGGAAAAGCTTTTTCGGCGGGTGCTTAAACCCGGCGGCATTATCTGGATGGCTGAGCCGGTTCGTGATGTGTCAGTTCCGGTCTGGAAGAAACTTGAAAATCTCGGCTGGAAGACAGCGCTGCCCCTGACTGAGAAGGCAGCCTGTTGCAATGCGGAAATGACAGTTAATATCCGGGAAGTTATGCCCGGTAAATCCATGTGATTTTACGGAGGTTTGAAATGGGTAAGACTATACGTTTCGGGGTTTCTCTTGATTCCGATCTGCTTGAAAAATTTGATCAGCTTTGTGATGAGAAAAGTTACCAGACCCGTTCTGAGGCTATCCGTGACCTGATCCGCAATATGCTGGTCGAGAAAGAATGGGACGAGACTGAAGGACAAATGGCCGGAACTCTTTCACTTGTCTACGATCATCATCATAGCGGTCTTTCACAGCGCCTTACCGAACTGCAGCATGATAGTCATGACCTGATCATGTCTACCCTGCATGTTCATCTTGATCATGATAATTGCCTTGAAGTTATGGTTCTCAAAGGGGATGGCAAGCAGATCAAAGAGCTGGCCCATCGCCTGATCTCCACCAAGGGTGTAAAGCACGGCAAGCTTGGCCTGACTACTACCGGAGAAGAGTTGGTCTAGATGGAAGACGTACAGAACAGTCCCGCTCAAGTTGCCATGTCCATCGACCGGGTAGGTGTGCGGGATTTAACACTACCTCTGGTTGTCCGTGACCGGGAGTCAGGCAGCCAGAGCACCATGGCTAAAGTTGCCTTGTCGGTTGATCTGCCCGCTCATTTCAAGGGCACGCATATGAGTCGCTTTGTGGAAGCGCTTGAAGATTGGTCTGAGGAGCTGGATTATCAGAGCTTCTACAATCTGTTAAGCGACATACTGCGCCGTCTTGAAGCACAGCGCGCGCATGCCGAACTCAGCTTTCCATACTGCCTGCAAAAAATATCCCCCGCCAGCGGGCGTAAAGGGATCATGAGTTATGAATGCACGGTGGAAGGCGAGATGGTCGGTGATAATCTGGAATTCACCCTCGGGGTCAAAGTCCCGGTTATGACGGTCTGTCCCTGCTCCAAGGCTATCAGTGACGAAGGTGCTCACAGCCAGCGGGCGGTGGTGCATATTAAGACTAAATCAAAGGGTTTTGTCTGGATTGAGGATCTGGTGGAAATTGCAGAAAAGTCCGGATCATGCGAAGTCTTCTCTTTGCTTAAGCGCGAGGACGAAAAATACGTGACTGAAAAAAGTTTTTCCAATCCCACATTTGTTGAAGACGTGGTCCGAAATGCCGCTATTGGTCTGGAAAATCATCCAAAAATTTTATGGTACAAAGTGGATGTGGAAAGTTTTGAATCAATTCACAATCATTGTGCCTTCGCAAGTATTGCCAAACCGGAATAAGTACTTACTTTATAGGTAAGGGGACAGGGGGGAAAATTCCCCATCTGGACTCGCCGTCAGCCGCAGTTGCTTACCGCATGGATAGAGCAATTGCGGCGAATCTTTGCACATTAAAAAAGCTCCCGTCGTTTTTCGGCGGGAGCTTTTTATTTTCAGATCAGGTCTATTCTGATTCCACTTCAAAAGGCCAGCCGCCCTGACCGTTGGTGAGTATGAACAGGCGGTAAGGAGCGATTCCTTTTTTAGCCAGATACTGTACAGCTCTTTCAGCTCCACCTTTTCCGCGTGGGCAGATAACTACGATGGGCTGTGCTGTGTCTTTGAGTTTGGAAAATGCCGCATTCAGTTTGTCGGTTTCAGCTGTGCTTTTTACCGGGTAGGCGTTGGTCTCAATAGCTCCCTTAATATGGTGAGCCTTGAATTCGTCTGCCACCTGAATATCAACAATCGCAACATCGGCATTGGTTGCAACTGCGTTGTGTAAAGACGCAGGGCTCATATAGTTATATGTTTCTTTCATTGCGAAAGCGTTACCCGCAAGGCACATGAAAAGTGCAGTTATCCCGATGAGCCTGATAATTTTTTTACTGAAGTTCATTTTTTTCTCCTGATTGTGTTTTGTCTCAATCCTTAAGCGCAGGCAGGAGGGTTCGTCGAATATTTAAAAGTGATGGATCGGCTGAAAAGGCATGAAGTTTTTCTATACTGTTTTAGGAGGTCAAATCTTGTATTCAGCAAAAAGACGGCGCAATTTTTCCACCCGCTTACGGTTGACCCCGAAATCTGAATATCCCAGCCGTGCTGCGGAACGGATATCTATTCTACCCTCCGCTTCGTCGTAAACACATTCCAGATCATCAACAAAACGGAACCATTTACTCCTGAATTCTGCATGCAGGTATGGCCCGTTTACGGTGATAAGATTCCCTCCCATTTTTTTGATGCAGGCTTTCAGATTAGCCATAATCTGCACAGTCGGCCCGTCGGCTTTGAATGGCTGGACCATATGCTTTTCGTCTGATGCCTGTGAAGATACGCAGTTTGGACTATCCGGGCAGGAGGAGAGGTTGCCTCCGTTTATTCCCAGATTTTTGGGGGGAGAAGAAAAGTGGGCTGTGGTGAATAACCCGGCAATACTTACGATAATCAACAGGAAGATTAGTTTGTAAATCATGGTTTGGACACTAATGCATTATTAACTCCGAGAGCAAGGAAAATCGGTGCATTTTGAAACATGGATTATGAACACTTTGTGGAAAAAAATGTTCAAAATAAAGAAAAGAGCTGGTTGGCGGGTGCGTAGCAGATAAAATGGACCTATGAAAAAATTAAAGGGGGTTTGTACGTATGCAGAAGGAGCCTTCCTTGAGCAGGTCGGCTATGGAAATTTCGTCAAGTGCTGCATACATGGCCTTGCTGGCTTTTATCCATACTTCGCGGGTGGGGCAGTTCTCAATTCGCAGGCATAGCTCATCGTTGTCGAGGCATTCCACGAGTCCTGCTTCCCCTTCAAGGCTTCGAACAACATCACCTATGCTTATGTCTTCCGGAGGCATGGCCAGAGTATGACCTCCACCGGGGCCGCGTTTGCTGGAAATAAAACCGGCTTTTTTCAGTTCGCGGATAAGTTTTTCAAGGTATTTGGTTGAAAGTCCCTGACGGCTGGCAATGTCACTGATTCGAACCGGTCCATTTGTGCAATGCATGGCTATATCCAGCATCATTCTGGTTCCATATCTGCTTCGTGTTGTCAGTCTCATGAAATTTCCTTTTTGGTTTAGCTGATTGTTTAGAAAAGTAATTGCATCGGGTCAAGGGCAATGAATCCGATGTTTCGGAATATCTGCTTCGATGTCTGTAACACACTGTTAAAATGTACTTTTTTTATGAATTATGAAAATTAATAAATTCTTGTGCTTTTGATAGTTTGTAGTTAAAAGCGTATATTGGCATGTCTGCGCGGAATGTACAAAGCAGACAAAAAAGACCAATCTGGAGATTATTATGAGCCCGAAAGAAAACGGGAAGAAAGAGTTTGATGTAATTATTGTCGGAGGCGGTCCTGCGGGACTTTTCGCAGCCTACTATCTTGGCGAGAATACCGATCTTGATGTTCTGGTCATTGAAAAGGGAAAAGCGTCCCTCAAAAGACATTGTCCCATTACCGGGGATCAGGAATGCATTAAATGCAAACCCTGCAACATCCTCTCCGGTGTGGGCGGAGCGGGGCTTTTCTCCGACGGCAAGCTCAACTATATCCATAAATTAGGTAAGACAGACCTTACCCAGTTTATGCCGGTTTCCGAGGCCAAGGCCCTCATCAATGAAACCGAAGAAATTTTCAACCGTTTCAATATGGACGGTCAGGTTTATCCTACCAATATGGAGGAAGCCAAAAACATCCGTAAGGATGCCCTGAAACACGGCATCGACCTGTTGCTGATTAAGCAGAAGCATCTCGGCAGTGATAATCTGCCCGGTCACATCGCCGCCATGGCAGACTATTGCATGGAGAAGGGAGTCACCTTCCATACCGGCGAACATGTGGAAGACATTCTTATCGAGAATGGCGAACTGGCCGGCGTAGTCACTAAAAAATGCGAATACAGAGCCAAAAACGTTATCCTCGCTCCGGGCCGTGTCGGTTCTGAATGGATGGGAAATCTTGCCAAGAAGCACGATCTCGCCATTACCCAGCGTGGTATCGAAGTCGGCGTGCGTGTAGAAGTTCACGGAGACATCATGCGTGATCTCTGCTCCGTGATTTATGATCCCACCTTTTTTATCCGCACCAACACCTATGACGATCAGGTGCGTACCTTCTGCACCAATCAGGGTGGATTCGTGGCTCTTGAAAATTATCAGGATTTCGTCTGTGTGAACGGCCACGCATACATGGATAAGAAATCAGAGAACACCAACTTCGCATTCCTTTCCAAGGTTGTGCTTGAAGAACCGGTTACCGATAATCAGGCTTACGGTGAATCCATAGGCAAGCTGGCTACCATAATCGGTGGCGGTAAGCCCATTCTTCAGCGTTTCGGTGATCTCAAACGTGGACGCCGCTCCACATGGAATCGTGTTCGCAACAGCTTTGTAGAGCCGACCATGAAGAACGTAACCTGCGGCGATATCGCCATGGCATTGCCTGAACGTATTGTGCGTAACTTAGTCGAAGGTCTGGAAAAATTAAATGACGTAGTGCCCGGTGTTGCCAATGAGGAAACCCTGCTCTACGCACCGGAAATCAAGTTTTTCTCTACTCAGGTGGAAACCAGCAATCAGCTCGAAACAGCGCTGGAAGGACTTTTTGTGGCCGGTGACGGTCCCGGAGTAGCCGGTAATATTGTTTCCGCGTCTGCTACCGGAATTCTTCCTGCTAAAGAAATTGCCAAGCGGGCTAAGAAATAAATTGCGTTTATTCATATAATGTTCGTCATGGCGGTTGTAATAGGGTTTTAGGCCCAAGCAGCTCCGCCGCAAGATGAATATGTGTATCATGAAGGGAGCTCCCGGCTGTTGTCGGCGGCTCCCTTTTTTTGGACGATATGTTTTCCTTAAGTTGTGATGACATTACGACTGGAAATATGGTAACAGCCTGCATTGTTGCTGCTGTTCTTCCGATTGTAGTGTCTTTAATTTTAAGAAGGTGAGCATGTCCGTAAGTCCCACTTCCAATCCCAGGCATTCTGCCTCAATTATATTTGTTCTTCTTATTTCCGCAGCCGCAGCCCTCGGTGGATTCCTTTTCGGTTTTGATACCGCTGTAATTAATGGCGCGGTCATCGCGCTTGGAGATTATTTCAAGGTAGGGCCGGTGCTGGTGGGAATGTCCGTTTCTCTTGCGCTGATCGGTTCTGCCTTCGGGGCTTTGCTTTCCGGTCCTGTCTCGGACCGTTACGGACGCATTAGGCCGATGCTGCTTGCGGCTTTTTTATTCACTATCAGCGGCGTTGGTTCCGGGCTTCCGGTCACTGTCTGGGATTTTATCTTCTGGCGTTTCTTAGGTGGAGTGGGGATCGGGCTCGCCAGCGCGATAACCCCGGCCTACATCGCCGAGATTTCCCCTGCTAATCTGCGCGGAAGTTTCGGATCATTGCAGCAGCTGGCCATTGTGGTAGGGATTTTCGTAGCCATGCTCAGTAATTACCTGCTGGTCGATCTTGCCGGGGGAACGGCGGATAATGTGCTCTGGTTCGGTTTTGAAACATGGCGTTGGATGTTCTGGGCTGAGGTTCCGCCTGCATTGCTGTATGGCTTTGCTGCGATGATGATTCCTGAGTCGCCGCGTTACCTGATCGGGACAGAGTGCGAGTCAGAGGCCGAGCATGTCCTAGGACGGGTTCTCGGCGAAAACGTGCGGGGAAAGATTGAAGAGATTAAACTTACGCTTCAGACAGAGGGCAAGGCTTCATTTTCAGCGATCAGAGGTAGGTATGGATTAAAGCCGATTGTCTGGATCGGGTTGGGGCTTTCGATTCTGCAGCAGTTTGTAGGAATTAATGTTATTTTTTATTATGGCTCAATGTTGTGGCGCAGTGTCGGGTTTTCCGAAGAAAATTCATTATGGATTACGGTGATTACAGGGGTTGTGAACATCGTGACCACGTTGGTGGCAATCGCCCTGATCGATAGGGTCGGTCGTAAGCCGTTGCTGTTGGCCGGGTCAGCAGGGATGGTGATTACCCTCATAATTCTGGCCTATCTGTTCGGTCAGGCCCCGATCAATGCCGCCGGGCATCCTTCTTTGAGTGGAACAGCCGCAACTGCCGCACTTTATTCAGCTAATATATATGTGTTTTGTTTCGGTTTTTCATGGGGGCCGATAGTCTGGGTACTGCTGGGGGAAATGTTCAATAACCGTATTCGTGCTTCTGCCCTTGCGCTGGGAGCCGGTGCGCAGTGGGTAGCTAACTTTATTGTTTCCGCTTCATTTCCTTCCCTCGTGCAATGGTCCGGGCTGGGATTCACCTATTCAATTTACGCTTTCTTCGCAGCGATATCCTTTTTCTTCGTCATGGTTCTGGTCCGGGAGACAAGGGGGCGCGAGCTGGAGGATATGGAATAATTTTATGGCTGAGTCCAAATTCTGGATAGCAGGTTGTTTTTTAATCGATTTTTGCAAGAAAAAATCACTTGTATATTGACTTTGTGTCATTTCATTGACAGTGAATATGTAGGGTTACCCATTTTTTAAGGTGGAGTAGTCCGTACAAGTCGGAACAGAAAAGAATACAGTTCCCCGACTAGAATAATTCTGGAGGCCGAATGGCTCTAAATTTAAGTGGAATCATTGGAAACAGTCCTGCGCTTAAGGAGGTCTTTGCGATCCTCGCAAAGGTGGCGCCGACTGACAGTACCGTGCTGGTCACCGGGGAGTCCGGCACTGGTAAGGAATTGGTTGTGCGTGCTCTGCACCACAATAGCAAACGCAAAGAAAAACCTTTTGTTCCGGTAAACTGCGGGGCAATTCCCAAGGAATTACTGGAATCGGAACTTTTCGGGCATGAGAAAGGAGCCTTCACCCATGCGGTGCGCTCCCGGCCCGGGCGGTTTGAACTGGCTGACGGCGGAACCATTTTTCTTGACGAAATAGGCGAAATGGATTTGAGCCTTCAGGTCAAGATTCTGAGGGTTTTGCAGGAAAAGGAGATTGAGCGGGTAGGTGGAACCTCCATTAAGAAAGTGGATGTACGCATTGTGGCCGCTACTAACCGTGACCTTGAGACCGAGGTTGCTGCCGGAAGATTTCGGGAGGACCTTTTTTACCGCCTGAATGTGATTCCCATGCATCTTCCTCCCTTACGCGAACGAGGCGGGGATGTTCTACTGCTGGCGAAGCATTTTCTCGGACGTTTTTGCGAAGATAAGGATATGGAGCAGCTTAAGGTTCATCCCGACGCTGCGGATATGCTTGTTTCTTACACATGGCCCGGCAATGTCCGCGAGCTTGAAAACTTCATGGAACGAATGTGTATTCTCTGCGATGAGAATGAGATTGTTCCTGATGACCTGCCGGAAAAAATCTGGAAAGACGTGGGCAAGGAGCCGAAGAAAAAGGTTGCCGAGCTTATGCAGCCGGTCGGTTTTAACTGGCCTACCCTGACTGATATGGAAGAGCAGGGTGCTTCGGGGCTTAAGGATTTTCTTGAAAAAATTGAGGATCGTCTCATGATCGAGGCCCTTGAGAAAGCCGCAGGTGTGAAAAATAAAGCCGCAGAGCTCCTCGGAGTTAAGCGGACTACGTTAATTGAGAAAATTAAGAAGAGGAATCTTGAAGTATAATTTTTTTAAAAAAGTGTGGATTTTGCGAGGGGTAGGCAGGAATATTGCATAAATAGTTGATTGTGACGCTCAGCCGATTTACCGGAGTCTTCCGGACCCTTATTCTGGCAACCTTGTTATGGTTTGCCTGCCCCCATCCAGGTTATGCTTTGGAGTATTTTATTGACACCAAGGCAGACATGGATTCCATTCGTCTTGTCTTTGACCAGAAGAACCTTTCCGGTCAGGTTACCCGAACCGGGCGACAGCAGGTTACTGTTTCCTTCCCCAAAAATTCACTTAAGGGTGAAAAAGCTCCAACCCCGGCCCCCTTATCCTCGCTACGTATTGTCCGTTCTTTAAAAATGGGCCCCAGTTCCATCACCATCGGAACCCGCACCAGCGGATTCGGTTTTATCCGTATGCCGGCGGGTAACGGACAGCTGCAGATTCAATTTTTCCGTGATCCCATCGGGTCCAAATGGCGGTCCCCGAAAGAAAAAGCAAAGCGTGAAGCCGCACGCAAAAAAACGGCCCAAAGAAAAGCTGCTGCTCGTAAAAGAGCTGCCTCTAAAAAACAGGCCGAGCAAAAAGCCAAGGTAGAAGCCGCCCGCAAGGCCGCCGCTGAAAAAGCGAAGCAGGAAGCAGCGCAGCCTCCGGTGATTGACGAGGTCGATCTGCCGCAAGATGAAGAGTCTTCACAGTTGAAGGAGGATCTTGATCAGGCACAGGAAATTGAAAATCCGGTGCAGCAGGTTCCACCTCAACCTACAAAACGTCCTTTTTATTCAGTTCCTTATACTTACCGTGCCCCGGTAGCCGATGTGGGGCCGGGACAGGCCCGCCCTGTTGATACTTCCGTGCCGCCCGCTCGGGCCGGTGGGAGCGCCCTCCGTGTTCCTGTCGGTGAAAGTTCCGCTGGAAATAAGGCAGGAGGAAGAGTCGGTGGAACAGTAGGGGGAACTGCCGGAGGAACAGTAGAAGGAAGTTCCGGTGGACAGGTCGGTGGTCAGGCCGGCGGAGTCATTGAAAAGCCGGCTACAGGGAGTACCGCAGTAGGTGTGGTCGCACCTCCTCCCGTCGACGAAGGTACTGAAGAAGTTTTCGATGAAACAGGCGCGAAATCTTCCGGTACAGACGAAATTGCATATGATAAAGAATTTCCCGAAGGTGAAGCCGCGTCCGGCACAGTTTCTCCGCCGCAGCAATCAGGCGGCAGCGCATCAGGCAGTGTCTCAGGCAGAATTGCTCCCCCGCCCGCTACAGAGAGTCAGGCTTCCGGCAGTGCCGTCGGTCAGGTTACTCCGCCTGATTCCGGTGCATCCGGTCAGGTAGCTCCTCCGCCGCAGGATGAAAATTCTTTTGAAGCCACGGCTTACCCCTCTCTTGAAGAGAAGGGAACTGAACCCGCAGGCGGTGATGATGAATTTAGTGCTGATTCAGGTACTGATTCAGGTGCTGATGTCCGGGATGAGGCTGTAGTCGGTGAGCAGGCTCAGTCTGAGACCGACGCTTATCCTGTTGAAGACATGGAAGAGATTGGCAATGCTGATGCAGCCGCAGGAGAAGAAGGGGCCGAAGGCAAAAAGGAAATGAGCCCCGAAGAGCGCATAAAAATTGCCAAGGGCGTTCTGCTCGCAGCTGAAGGATCTTTGGACGAGGGTGAGATAGAAGCCGCCATTTCCGGTTTTACCGAGGTGGCAGTGATGAAAGGTCTGCCGCAGGATCTTCGTTTAAGAGCCTTGTATGGCAAGGCCGAATCTCTTACTGAACTGCATCGAGAAGCATTGGCCGACAATTTCGGTGAAGTTTCCAGCGCATGGATGGAGGCGATGAATGCTGACACCAAGTCTCCGAATGTGCCCATGGCCCTGCTTAATCTGGGATTGTTAAACCTTAAGGTTGGCAACATGCCGGAGGCCAAGGCTTACTTTAATCTGTTGAAATCTCAATATCCCAACGATCCTAATATCCCTTACATCAGCTACTACTGGGGTGAATATTACCTCGGCATGAAGGAATACGAGAAGGCCGCGGACCAGTTCCAGCATCTGGTGCAGATGTATCCGGACAGTAAGGTGGTTCGTGATGCCGCGCTCGGCCTTGCCAGAGCTCTGGATGCCCTCGGTTACGATGAGCAGGCCTATCAGATTATTGATTATATTGATAAACGCTGGCCCCGCTTCTACATAGAGGATCTGGGATTTCTGCTCATGTCGGCCAATACCCAGAACAGAATGGGCAAGCTTGATGACGCGCGGGATAATTACTGGGCCTATTACAATCTTTCCCCGGAAGCACCGGAAGCCGATATTGTGCTTGCTCGAATTGGAGATATTTATCTCAAGACCGGTGACAAACCCGCTGCCAAAGAAATCTACGAAAAAGCAGCCAAGGACTTTCCCAATAAGGAAGGCGGCCTTGTTGCCATGATGCGTCTTGCCGAGGAAGGAATTTATGATGATCCCAACATGAACCAGATGGATAAGGTCTTTGACCGTCCTTATAATCTGCGTCCCCAGAAAATATATAAACATATTATTGAAAAATTCCCCGACAGTAAGTTGGCTCCGCTGGCTCAGCTCAAACTTGGAATGTGGTATTACTGGAACAAGAAGTACGGGGATTGCCTCGGCGCGGTTCAGGATTTTCTGGATAAGTATCCGCGTAGCGCATTGCGTGACCGGGCCGGCGAACTGGGAACAAGGGTTTTTGATAAAGCCGTGCCGGAACTGGTTAAGGATGAGAACTATGGCAGGGTCGTCAGTTACTGGAATAAATACGCCAAGAAAAATAATGACGGTAACGACGTAAATGACGAAACCCGTCTCGGGGTGGCACTCAGCTTCTGGAAAAAGGGACAGCCACAGAAAGCTCTGGAATTGATTGACCGTTATATACAGGGCGATGAAATTCCCAAGTATTCGGCCATGGCTCTCGATATGGCCCTTGGAATTTATGTGGACGAGCAGGCCTGGAGTCAGGTCACAGATCTGGTCGATCGAGCCAAGAATGGATGGAAACTTGATCCCAAGCAGAAAGTTCATATAGAATACGCACAGGCTATGGCCTATGAGAATCTCGGCGATACCGAGCGCAGTACTCCTCTCTGGGCGGGATTGGCATCTAATCTGCTCCTGCCTGAGTCTTCGCGTGCTTATGCCATGTATTATATGGCCAAGTCGTCCATGAAGAAGAAGGACCTGAAAAGGGTCTTTATTTACGCTCAGGAAGCTTTATCCATGCTTCTTGAGACCGGTGGCGACAGGGAAAAGATCAAGGATTGTATCCTGATGACGATTTTTGCAGCGGAAAGTTCCGGTCGCTATCGTGAAGCTCTCAAGTGGGCCGCGGAGTATGATAAATATATTCCCCTGAGCGATCCGGAATGGGCATCCTCCCGGTTTAGGCTGGCCCAGCTTTATGAAAAGGCCGGAGCCACGTCCGAATGGAAGAAGCTGATGGAAGAAGTCGCCAAGAAAAAACCGGGCGATCTTTACGGACGTCTGGCAACATCCGCGCTGGAAACCCATAAAATTGAGAAGGAAGCGTCTAAGTTTCAACCGGATCCGGCATTTCAATAATTTTTAAGGCAGGTAATTATGAACAGACAGCCAGTAGTCGCCGGGCGTTTTTATCCGGACAGTCCGGCTCAGCTCCGCGAAGAACTTAAGATATTTATGGGCAAACCGGAAGCAGATGCAGACCGGCCGGTTGACCGTTTGGTGATGGTTCCCCACGCTGGATATGTCTTTTCCGGTGAGCCTTGCGGAAAAACCCTCGCGCAGAGTAAGCTGGCTTCCACCGTCCTCCTGATGGGGCCCAATCATACCGGGCTGGGCTCGCCGCTTTCCGTTTGGGATACCGGAAGTTGGGAATTCCCCGGTGGCAGTCTTGATGTAGATGAAAAACTGGCAGCCGAGCTTATTGCAAGCGGGGCCGGTTTTACTTCAAACGAAAAGGCCCATTCACGGGAACATTCACTTGAGGTGGTCGTGCCTTTTCTTCATTATCTTGACCCGGGCACCAAAATTGTTCCTATCTGTGTTTCCGAATCATCGCCTGCGAATCTTCATCAGGCAGGGGAAGTCCTCGCGAAGATTATTTCTGAGTATCCCGAGCCTGTATCCATGGTTGTGAGCTCGGATATGAGCCATTTTATCTCTGCTGATCAAGCCAAAAAGCTCGATTCCATGGCCCTTGAAGCGATTATCCGTATGGATCCGTCCGACTTTTATTCCATAGTTGCCTCCAACCAGATCAGCATGTGCGGAGTTCTGCCTATGACTATGGCTATGTTTGCGGCAAAGATTCTAGGGGCAAATTCAGGAAAGCTTGTTGACTATACAAATTCAGGAAAGGCAACCGGCGATTATGAGAGAGTCGTGGCCTATGCCGGGGTGATCATTTCTTAGAACGCCCTTTTTTTCCGGGCCGTTCCGCCTATGAAATATAATCCAGCCCTTGCCAATCGGTAAAAGCGGCATTATTTGTACTGTCGGGTCTGCTGTTTGGCGGCCTGCCAGTGAACAAAAATGCCTCCTGCGGGCGAAGGATATATTTTTTATGAGCTTTGAGAGCGGTTATGCAATAGGTATTGATACAGGCGGAACCTACACTGACACTGTAGTTGTAAAATGCGAAGACGCGAGTGTTGTGGCCACAGCCAAATCTCCCACCACCCATCATGATTTGAGTCTCGGTCTGGCTTCATCGCTGGATAAGGCCATGAAGCAAAGCGGGGTCAGCCCCGATGAAGTTAATCTCGTTTCAGTTTCCACCACCCTTGCCACCAACGCCGTTGTGGAAAACAAGGGCGCACGGGTCGGGTTATTCATGATCGGCACCACCAAAGCCCTTAAGCTTCCCGTGGTGACTTTGCGTTACGTGACGGGCGGGCATAAGATTACCGGTCTGGAAGAAGATCCGCTGGATATTGAATCCCTCGTGGATGGCATTCAGGACATGGCCGGACACGTGGATGCCTATGCGGTCTGCTCCGCCATGAGCATCAAGAATCCTGCTCACGAACTTATCGCTGAAAAAGCTATTTCTCTGAGTGATCCGAAACCCGTATTCTGTTCCCACACCATAAGTACCCGTGCCGGACAGGCAGAGCGTGCGGCCACTGCGGTGCTTAATGCGCGGCTGATGCCGGTAATGAAGGATTTTCTGGCCGGAGTAGGCAAGGCCCTTGATGCGCGCGGACTCGGTTCTTCCGTTGTAGTTGTTCGCGGTAACGCAACCCCCATGAGCATGGATGATGCAGTACTGCGCGCGGCTGAAACTTTCGCCAGCGGACCTGCTTCAACTGCCTATTACGGATCTATTTATTCCCCGGCAGCAGATGCTCTTATCGTTGACGTTGGGGGTACCACTACCGATGTAACCCTCATTCGCAACTCCCAGCCGACCATTCAGGAGAGCGGTTCTTTTATCGGCGACTGGGAAACCCATGTGGAAGCGGTGGAAATGTTCACCGTGGGTGTTGGCGGAGACAGCTTTGCGCGTATCAACAGATCCGGTAATTTTGAAGTCGGTCCGGGCCGGGTCGTCCCCCTGTGCATGGCTGGAAATATTCCCGCCCCGGAAAAATGGATCGGCAAAGGTCACGAATCCCACCTGCTCAAAACCGGACCGTCAGCCGAAAGCAGCTCTGACGATGATGTCTTGAAATATATTTTTGAAAACGGACCTTCCACCTTCGGTCAGCTGATGGCCGGAACCGGGCTTGGTGAAATAGGCCTCGCCGGTAAGGTGCAGAAGCTCGTGCGCTCCCAATTGCTGGAAGAAGTAGGCTTTACTCCTACAGACGCCCTGCATGTAGAGGGGCAGCTTGAAATAGGTGACCGGTCCGTATCCGAAGCCGCCGCGGCGTTGCTCGGTAAAGAATTTAATCTCGATGCGTCAGGTTTTGCGGCAATGGTTCTTTCCGAAACCAGAACCAAGATCGAGAACGCCATGCTTGAACACATCGTACGTAAGGAAATAGGCGGTAACATGGCCGGATTCATCGCCGGTCGCGCGGCAAGTTCTCTGGTGAGCTTTGACGCTTCACTGAATCTGCCCATCGTGGGAATAGGCGCAGCAGCTCAGAAATTGCTGCCGGAAGTAGCCGAAAAACTGCATACCGAAGCTGTTTTCCCGGATCACCACGAGGTTGGTAACGCGCTGGGAGCAATCAAAATGGCTCTTGATAAAACAAAGGGAGACGACGGCAATGAGTAGGAATCAACCATCCGCATATGAATACTGCCTTGAACCGGCCAGTGAAAATACCGAAACAGAGGTTGTGCACGGCTGGATTTTTAAAGACGATAAGTGGGTTGCCCATGCATGGTGCGAGTTTGCGGACCGGGTGATTGATCTGGGCCAGTCTACCCACTCTACAGATAAATTTAACTACTACTTAACTTACAGGGTAAGCGAAGAACGCTGTCGTCGTTATTCGCGGATAGAATTTTTTACCCTCGTGGGAGACGAGGGCCACTTCGGTCCGTACGATACGGAACTTTTCTTTGCAGAAACAAGTGATATTGACCCGCTGGAAGTAATCAAATCCGGCAGGAGCGAGTAAATTGTCTGCCGGTTTTTTCATTACCGGTACAGGTACGGATGTGGGCAAGACTGTGGTTACCGCGGGACTTGCCCGTTTCTTCATGAAATCCGGGCGAAGCATACTCCCGATCAAGCCTGTTCAATCCGGGGCTGTTGTCCGGGATGATGGAACACTGGATTCTCCTGACGGGGATGTATATCTGGCTGCCGGGGCGGTCTGGGATATTGACAGGCAATGCCCGTATATTTTCGAGCCGCCGACCTCTCCGCATCTGGCTGCAAAAATGGCCGGAGTGGAGCTTGATCCTGCCGTGATCGCCGCGAAGGTGCGCGAAAGGGAGGAAGACGGTTTCCTGCTGGTGGAAGGAGCCGGGGGAATAATGGTTCCCCTTAGCGAGGATGCCTCCATGCTCAATCTTATGAAAGAGCTCGGTTATCCGGTGATCCTCGTTATCGAAAATAAGCTGGGCTGCATTAATGAAGCACTGCTGTCCATCGCAGCCCTGCAGCAGTCCGGGCTGGAAATTTCCGGGCTGGTCATGACGTCTCCGCACATGCCTGCGCCTGAAGAATTCGGCATGGCCGAAGAGAATGTCCGTTTCATCGAAAAGATTTCCGAAGTAAAAGTCATCGCTTCCATTCCGTATATTGAAGATTGGGATTACAAAGATCCAGAATGCTGGAAGCTTATAGACCAAGCCCTTGATTCCTGATTAGGGATGCCTTCGGAGGAAAATATGTCCATCATAAAATTTGACCGGGAGCATATCTGGCACCCGTATACATCCGCTACAAACCCGCTGCCTGTTTTTCCGGTAAAGCGAACCGAGGGCGTTAAAATCATCCTTGAGGATGGTACTGAGCTTATTGACGGTATGGCTTCGTGGTGGTGCGCCATTCATGGCTATAACCACCCGGTGCTGCGTGAGGCGTTGATCGCACAGGCTGAAACCATGCCACATGTGATGTTCGGCGGCCTGACTCATGATCCGGCGGTAGAACTGGCCCGTAAGCTGGTTGAAATTTCTCCTGAACCTTTGCAGCATGTTTTTCTGGCGGATTCCGGTTCAGTGTCAGTGGAAGTTGCGATCAAAATGGCTATCCAGTTCTGGTACGCCATGGGACAGCCTGAAAAAAACAGATTGATGACCATCCGCAACGGCTATCACGGAGATACCATCGGCTGTATGTCGGTCTGTGATCCGGTAAACGGCATGCATTCCATGTTTATCTCGGTGCTGCCGGAACATATCTTTGCCGAGGCGCCGCAATGTGGCTTTGAAGCGGGTTGCACGGATGATGATTTTGCGGATTTCAAAGCGAAAATTGAGGCTAATGCCCATGAGCTTGCCGCGGTGATTCTGGAACCCATTGTGCAGGGTGCCGGGGGGATGCGTTTTTATTCTCCTGAATATTTAAAGCGGGTCCGCGCGGCTTGCGATGAGCATAACGTGCTGCTGATCTGCGATGAAATCGCCACAGGATTCGGACGCGCCGGAACCATGTTCGCCAGTGAAATGGCCGGGATCAGCCCGGATATAATGTGCGTAGGCAAGGCCATTACCGGCGGCACAATGACTCTGGCCGCGACACTTGCCACCGGCAAAGTGGCTCAGGGAATTTCTGCGAAAGGCGGTGTATTCATGCATGGGCCGACTTTTATGGGCAATCCTCTGGCGTGCGCCGTGGCGAATGCTTCCATCGATCTGCTGCTGAAAAGTAATTGGAAAGAACGGATAGCAGAAATTACCGAGCTATTGTGTTCCGGGCTGGCTCCCTGTTCCAGATCCGGAGTGGTCGAGGATGTGCGCTGTCTTGGTGCCATCGGTGTGGTAGAGCTTAAGAAACCTGTTGATATGGAATCCATTCAACGAGAATTTGTAAAGCGCGGTGTCTGGGTCAGACCTTTCGGTAAGCTTGTTTACGTGATGCCGCCGTATGTAATTTCAAATCTTGAACTTGAGGCCCTTACTTCCGCTATCTGCGAAGTGGTCAGCCTGCAGAGGTAATGAAAGTTGGATAGACACGAAAAAGAGGCTTTGTGGCGCGCTGCCCACGGCGGAGGGGCAATTGATGAACATGCTGCCGTATCGGTGCTCGGTGCATCTCACGGAGAGCTGTTGGAGATTCTCCATGCTGCCCACACTGTGACTACGCGCAGATTCGGAAGGGAAGTAAGTCTTTGTTCAATTGCCAACGTACGCAGCGGCAACTGCTCGGAGGATTGCAGCTTTTGCGCTCAGTCCAGCCATTTTACCGGTACACCAGCCCCGGCTTATCCACTCATGTCGGTGGAGGAAATCAGGGATTGTGCTGCAAAGGCCGACGGTTCTCCTCTTGAATTTTTCAGCTACGTCACCAGCGGCAGGGCCCTGAAAGGGAAATCCCTTGATCATGTCTGCGAGGCCGTGGATGGAATGCGCGAAAAGAATTTCAACCATTGCGCTTCCTTGGGTTGTCTTGATTTTGATTCTCTCAAAAAATTGCGCGAATCCGGCGTAGTCCGTTATCACCACAATCTCGAAACCGCTGAAAGCTATTTTGCGAATGTCTGTACCACTCACAGCTATGCAGAGCGTGTCCGCACAGTGCGTGATGCCAAGAAAGCCGGTCTGGAAGTCTGCTGCGGCGGATTGCTGGGGCTTGGCGAAAGCCATAAGCAGCGTGTGGAGCTGGCGCTGACCCTTGCGGAACTGGAAGTGGACTCGATTCCGCTTAATTTCCTGATTCCCATTCCGGGAACTCCACTGGAAGAGATGGCTCCTTTGCAGCCTCTGGAAATTCTGCTGACTATCGCCATGTTCCGGCTGGTTAACCCTCACGCTGAAGTTCGCATGGCAGCAGGTAGAGCAGCCCTGCGTTCATTGCAGTCATTTATTTTTCATGCCGGGTGTAACGGGCTGATGGTCGGTGATTTCCTGACAGTTTCCGGTCAGGGCATCGATCATGATCTGACCATGCTGGAAGATTTGGGACTGACAGTCCGAAACAAAAAATAAACAGTTTCTTACACAGATAAAACAAGGCCCGGTCAGTTGTACTGACCGGGCCTTGTTTTTTAGGAATGATAAAGGATTGTGGCTACATAATCCTGTATTCGTATAAGAATTTCCGGGGAAGGTTTTTCAAAGGTCAAACCCAGCACTGTTTTGCGCGAATCCTCGGTGCAGCGTTGGACTTTACAGGGAATGGATGTGGAACCGTTTTCAGTAAAGT
Organism: Maridesulfovibrio sp.; assembly: GCF_963676065.1. Classification (NCBI taxonomy): domain Bacteria; kingdom Pseudomonadati; phylum Thermodesulfobacteriota; class Desulfovibrionia; order Desulfovibrionales; family Desulfovibrionaceae; genus Maridesulfovibrio; species Maridesulfovibrio sp. The sequence goes on from NZ_OY780933.1 coordinate 1,817,974, forward strand.
AGGGACAGAAAACTTGCATTTCATCCCCTATTTCCGGTCCTGAAAGTTTTTTATTTTTGATGAAGCTGATACAGCAACCGCTAGTACTCAGGTCTTCCAGCACAGCTACATTTTTATTGCCGTTCAGTTCAATCTCAGCCTCCATGAAGCAGGAAACCCGTTTGTGCCGGCGCAGATTGTAGGATTCTATCCGTTTGGGATATTTTAAAAAAAGGAGTCTGTCCGGAGAGCTTATCATCCTGATTACTTCAGTTTTATAGCCGGAGACTATTCCATCATAAATATATCGGATAGTGGCCTCATTTCCCGGATACATGTATTCGGCCCAAAGTGATCGGTCTTGATTGTGGACCATGGGTTCTTTAACGATCAGGGATTTACTGAAGTCGCCACCGACCACAATAGTTGGGGCTTTATCGCTGAGTCCACCCAGTTCAACAGTGATTTTCAGGCCCGGAGTACAGGCGGACCTGAGTTTCTCCTTCTGTGAAATCATTTGTCTTTTCTCTTGATGATATATTTCTTGAATATAGAGGCTACTTCAAGCGTGGGAGATATTTCAAGGGCTTTTTCCAGATGGTCCAGAGCCTTATCATTTTCACCCGAGTCGAAGTATGCTCTGGCTGTATTAAAATGTAGATTTTCATCTGCTGGATTTATTTCAATAGCCCGTCTGTAAAAGGAGATGGCTTCATCAAAAAGAGATTGTTTGCGTAACGATATGGCAAACATATTAAATTCCTGCCGCTGGCTTTCCATATAAATAGTATCATTATTGAGGAGCCTGTTTATAATGTCTGAAAGCTTGGCAAAGTTCTTTTTGCTGCATTGGACAGATCCCATGCCCAGATTTGCTTTGGGGTGTTCCGGGTCCAGAAAAAGGGCCTTGGCAAAGGATTGTTCAGCTTCATCAAGATTGCCTTCGATAAATTCTTTTTCGCCCCTGTCTATTTTTTCTTTCAGGGTTTTCAGTGCCGGGAGAGTTTTTTTATCATAGTATTTCATTTCCGGGGTGAATTGGGTGATGAATTCCTTTTTAGTAAGAGTCATCACCAACCCGGAAGGAATATTTTGCTCATTTAAAGGCTGTACATGGTATTTATCAACACCTGAACGGATTACATAATAGTATGTCCTGCTTTCGGAACGTTGCATGGTTGTTCCTGCACCGGTATGATCTGTGATGCCTTTAGAAAAAACACCAAGCACTTGCGAAATATCTCCCATCAACCTTTCTCCGAAAAGTAATTCTCCAAAATAAAGGAATTTACTTCTATAATATATTGTCACAATTGTGAAATAAAAACACAAAACTTTATAAGCTGGCTCGTAAAAAAAGTCGATTAGAATTCATGCCTTTTTAATTGAAGTTAGGGCATAGTTTTGAGCTATTGTGCCTTTTCTTGATAGTTATTTCATTTTTCGGTGATATACACCGATATAATGCTTATTATCCATAGTCTACCGGACTCTTTTGTAATGTCCCACAAAATGAAAAGCCCGTTTAATTCTAAACGGGCTTCGCAATTTTTATAAATTAAAATAATTCTATTTCGTGAGTTACAATCTTCCTTCCTCTACGGCATGGCAGGCGCAGAGAGTTCCGTTTTCGAGGGTACGGGCAAGGGGAATCTCTTGCAGGCAGCGGTCATTGGCGAATTTGCAACGGCCGTTAAATACGCATCCCGGAGGCAGGTTGATTGGAGTAGGCACATCGCCGGAAAGGTGGATGTGCTTTTTCTTTTCGCCGCCAAGTTTTGGAATGGCTGAGAGCAGCGCTCTTGTGTAGGGGTGCTGCGGTCTGGCAAATATTTCCTCTGCTGTACCCAGCTCACACAGGCTGCCCAGATACATAACCGCCACTCGGGTGGAGATGTGCTCAACAACGGAAAGGTCGTGGCTGATGAACAGGTAAGTAAGGTTCCGTTCTTTCTGGGCATCCATAAGCAGGTTCAGGATCTGGGCCTGAATGGAAACATCCAGCGCGGCGATCGGTTCATCGGCTACGATGAATTCCGGCTCAACAGCCAGCGCACGGGCTATGCTGATACGTTGACGCTGTCCGCCAGAGAATTCATGCGGGTAGTTATTTGCCCATTCCGGGTCCATTCCCACACTACGCATAACTTCGTGAAGCTTGGTTTTGGCGTCACCTCGTGAGATACCTTTGTTATGAAAATAGATAGGTTCCTCAATGATCTGGCGTACGGTCATACGAGGGTTCAGCGAGGCATACGGGTCCTGAAAAACCATCTGCATTTTTGTGCGGTAGGGCAGCATCTGCGCATGCGGCAACTGGTCGATACGCTCGCCGTTGTAATGTACCTCTCCTGAGTTGGGAGGATAAAGACCCATCACGGTTCTCGCGAGGGTCGATTTACCGCAACCGGATTCGCCAACCACGCTTAAGGTTTCACCTTTTTTGATCTCAAAGCTGACATTATTGACCGCTTTGACGATGGTGTGCTTGCGTGTGATGCGTCCGTTTTCCATATGCAGCTGATCGAGCAGTCCGCCTGAAATATCGAAGTGCTTGACCAGATTTTTTATTTTTACGAGGGAATCGGTTGGCATGACGAATCTCTATACTTTATCGGCATGGTGGCAGGCCACCATGATACCGGATTTATTTTTTATAAGTTCAGGCCGTTCCTGTTTACAGATGTCCGTACAGTGCGAGCATCTGGGATTGAAGGGACACCCTGAGGGCATATTCAGCAGCGAAGGCATGGCTCCGGGAATCTGGATCAGCCGGTCCTTAGTTGCCCCGGATTGCGGCAGTGCGGCGATAAGTCCCTGAGTGTAGGGATGACCCGGAGTTTCGGTAACCTGACGAGTGGAGCCGGTTTCAACAACTCCCCCTGCATACATAACCGCTATACGCTGGGTAACTTCTGATACAACCGCCAGATCGTGGGTGATCAGGATCAATCCCATGTTGTCGGTTTCACAAAGTTCCAGCAGCAGGTCCATGATTTCAGCCTGAATGGTCACATCAAGGGCCGTGGTCGGTTCATCGGCAATGATCAGGGCCGGTTCGGTTAAAAGCGAGATGGCGATAACGATGCGCTGACGCATGCCGCCGGAGAATTCATGCGGGTACTGGGCCAGACGTTTACGCGGGGAAGGGATGTAGACTTTGCGCAGTTTTTCCAGCGCTATTTCTTCCGCTTCCTTGCGGGATACGCTTTTGTGGGCCATTACGGTTTCCACCATCTGGGTTCCCACGGTCAGTACCGGGTTAAGGGTCATCATGGGGTCCTGAAAGATCATGGAAATGCGGTTACCGCGAATGCCGCGCATTTTTTCAAAAGGCAGCTTGGCAAGATTCTGCCCTTCAAACATGATTGAACCGTTGGAGATATATCCCGGCTTGGAAATCAGGTTGATGATTGAGAAACCGGTAACTGACTTACCGGCCCCGGATTCACCTACCAGACCGAGCCGTTCACCCTTGCTTAGGGTAAAGCTTACGTCCCGCACTGCTTTAAGAGGTCCTTGGCGCAATGCGAATTCGACACTCAAATTTTTAACATCCAGAAGCGATTGCACTTATTACCCCTTATACAGTTTCGGGTTAAGGAAGTCGCGCAGCCAGTCCCCGAGCAGGTTAATGACCAGAATGAGCACAACAAGCACGATACCGGGGAACATGGTTATCCACCATGATCCACTGAAAATGTACTCAAAACCAACGTTGATCAGCGACCCCAGCGAAGGCTGGGTCACAGGCATTCCCAGTCCTACAAAGGAAAGGGCGGCCTCACTCATAATGGCGTTGGCAACCTGAATTGTTGAGATAACAAATACGGGCGAAAGGGTGTTCGGCAGAACATGCCGCCACATAATTCTTTTCTGTGAAAGGCCGATGACTTTGGCCGCTTCCACGTATTCCTTTTTCTTTTCTGCCAGCACGGAAGCGCGCACAGTACGGGCGTACTGCGGCCATTCCGCAAAGCCGATGACCAGAATCAGCAGTGGAATCGCGATTTCTTCATATTTCGCGACTCCGAACATCGCCTGAAAGATGGCTGAGATAAAAATAGCAACCATGTAGGTTGAAAATGAAAGCTGCACATCGGCAACACGCATGAGGAAGGATTCCACCCTCTTGCCCATGAATCCGGCTATCAGCCCGACCATGATGCCGAGGAAAGCCTGTAAAGCCACAGCGCCGATACCGATGATTATGGAAACGCGCATGCCGTAAAGCATGGTGGAATATAGGTCGCGTCCCTGTGCATCGGTCCCGAGCAGAAAGTGGGTGTCACCACCGGGAAGCCATGAAGGCGGAATTTCCGAATTCATGATGTTGATATTATTGGCGTCATAGGGATTATAAGGTGCGACAAGTGGCGCCGCAAAGCCCATGAACAGAAGCACGACCAGAATAGCGAAGCTTGTGAGGGCAACCTTGTCGTGTAGAAAGTCGTGCAGAAAATATGATTCCTTGAATCTCTGCCAGCGTGATCTGGTTTTCATTTATTTTTGCCCCGCGATTCTGACCTGCGGGTTGACCAGTCCGTAAATGACGTCAACCACGGTGTTAACAACAACAAATATCAGCCCGACTACCATGAGGTAAGCGACCATGAGTGGAGCATCTCCGCGTTCTACAGCTTCGATGAACATAAAACCCATGCCCTGCCACTGGAACACAGTCTCAGTGAGGATGGTAAAGGCGATCATAGTACCAAGCTGTACACCGCCAACGGTAATAACCGGCAGCAGGGTGTTTTTGAAGGCGTGGACAATCCAGACCCGACTGGGCTTCAAACCCTTGGCCCATGCATATTTTATGTAGTCGTTTTCGAGAACTTCCATCATTTCGGACCGGATGAGCCGAATGAAAAGAGGGAGCATGATGGAAGAAAGGGCAATAGCCGGCATGATCAAATGCAGCCAGCCGTCTGCTGTTAAAAATCCGGTGCGCCATCCTCCGAGGTTAACTGTCTCACCTCGGCCATATGAAGGCAGCCAGTGCAGCTCCACCGAAAATATATAAATCATGAGAATGGCGGTCAGAAATACCGGTATGGAAACTCCGACGATAGATCCGCCCATGATAAAGCGTGAGAACATGGTCTTTGGCCGGATTGCCGAATATATTCCCAGCGGAACGGAAAAAATAACAATGATCAGCGCGGAACAGAGAACCAGTTCCAGTGTTGCCGGGGCCTTATTCAGGATAACTTTGAGAGCTGATTTCTTGTAAAAGAAAGAGCGGCCGATATCACCTTTGACAGCTCCTTTCATAAAGCGGCCGAACTGAACCATGAACGGATCGTTGAGGCCCAAATCATCCCTCAGTCGTTCCCTTTCGGCGGCAGAGACGGATACACCTGTAATCTCCCGGATCGGGTCACCGAAGCTTTGCTTGATGGCAAACCCGATGAAGCTGATAATCAGCATTACAATAATCGCCTGTGCGATCCTGCGGACTATAAAAGCAAACATTTTTTAATTAACTCCAGACGGACAAAAAACAATTTGTGGCGCTGAGCGCTTTGGCGAGTGATTTCGCATCCGGCGATCAAAGGGGGAAAATCGTCGGCGAGGTCGCCGAAGGCATCTAACACGGCAAAGGGAACTCCTTACAGAGTTCCCTTTGCGTAATTAATCTTGATCAGTAATTCCCATTACTTGATGACGAGATCACCGAAGTAGGGGAAGTTCTGCACGTTTACGATTTCTTTAGTATTCATGCCGTCCTTGGATGCCCAGGACAGGTTCTGCCAGTGCAGGGGAACAAATGCGGCTTCATCATAGAGGATCTTTTCCACTTTCTGAAGCATGGCGCTGCGTTTGATGAGGTCGGTCTCAGTCTGAGCCTGCAGAATGAGGGAATCAACTTCCGGATTGCAGTAGTTGCCGCTGTTGTACTGTCCGTAGCCGGTTTCCTTGTTGGGGCACATGAGCAGGAATTCTGTGTAGTTGGAGGAATCTTCGGTGTCAGAATGCCAACCGATCATCTGGATGTCGGCAACCTGTGCGTCGAACTGATCCCAGTACTGTGCTTTAGGCATGGTTTTCAGGTTTACTTTGATGCCGATTTTTCCGAGCATGGAAACAAATGCTTCAGCGATTTTTTCATCGTTAACGTAACGGTTATTGGGTGCGATCATGGTGCACTCGAAACCGTTTTCATAGCCGGCTTCCTTCATGAGCTGCTTGGCTTTTTCGAGGTCATAGCGGGGCTTGAGTTCTGCATTATAACCGGCAAAACCTTTGGGACCCTGCTGAGCGGCTACGGTAGCGAAGCCCTTCATTACTTTTTTAACGATACCTGTGTTGTCGGTAGCGTAAACAATGGCTTCACGTACTTTAGGATTCTGGAAAGCCTTCTGGCGTTTCTGATTCAGCTGGAAGGTGATGATGCGCGAACCGGACATGGTTACAAGCTGCAGTCCTTCTGTTGAATCAATACGTTTGAGATCCTGCGGAGGAACGGGCATGATGAAGTCAACATCGCCGGAAAGCAGGGCAGCCACGCGGGTGGCATCGTTCTTGATCGGAGTCAGTATGATTGTGTCTACGTTACCGGTTTTATCCCAGTATTCAGGGAAAACTTTGAAAACATCACGTACACCCTGCTCGCGTTCAGCTACGATGTATTTACCGGTTCCGGATTCGTGAACGTTGGCAAAGGAGGGGCCGGTCTTGACGATGGCGTCTTTAGGCTGACCGGATTCATCCATGCCGGAGTAGAATTTTTTATCCATGGGGAAGATGTAGGTAGCCATATTCAGAAGCAGGCCGTACGGCTTGTGGGTGATAACATCAACAGTGTAGTCATCAACAACTTTTGCTTCTCCGAAAGGCTCGAAAAGACCTTTAAAATCTGCGCTTTTTTTGAGGCGGTTGATGGTCCAGACAACGTCTTCGGCGGTGAAGGGGTTGCCGGAATGAAACTTAACGCCTTTACGAAGGTGAAAGCGCATGGTTTTATCGTCAACGCGTTCCCAAGATTCAGCAAGGCGAGGCTCGAAGGAGCCGTCTTTTGCCCAGCGAACGAGAGGGTCGAAAACCATGTGAGAGTACTGGAGCATTCCGCCGGAAAGCTGTACATGAGGGTCAAGAGAGACAGGGTCGGCATCCATGGCCAGTTTCAGGGTTTTACCGGCTGCGGCAGCAGGAGCTGCTTCAGTGGTTTCCTTTTTGGCAGGGGCCTTTTCTTCTTTTTTTTCCGCGCTGCACCCGGCAAGACCGAGGCTAAGGATAGCAATAAGCGCAAGAAACAGTAATGAACGTTTCATCCTCACACTCCTTAAAAATGGTAAATACTGTGATAAAAAGCATCAGACGCCATTCTCAGGAACATCCTGAAATCAGCGTATATCGAAATAATTATTATAACTGATAAAACAGTTACACTATACGGCTTCCCCTTGCCGTATGCGCTTAATATTATTACACTTGAATCAGATTTTTCTCAAATATTTAACCAGTTGAAATGTTTTGTAAAAAAATAATTTATTAACCTTGTCGGCATGTTCGGCATATAAAAAATACTGAATTTATGAAAATAAAAAAATATAATTCTAATAAATCGCTGTTAATCATGATTTTGCTGGTTTTTATTCTTGCCGGATGCGCATCAATAAATCCGTTTTCCGATTCCATTTCCGAATATGATCTTGATGGTAAGCATGAAATCAGCCTCGGGCTTATGCCCGGCGAGAGGCTCGCTTTTGAAATGCGTAATCCCGGCTCCGGCGGATACCGGTTTGACGGTGTTTCCTTTGATCCGGCACTGGTCAACCTGGACAAGTTTAAAATTATTAAAGCTGATTCCGGTCTGACGGGTGATTTCGGACGCTGGCGGTTTGAATTTACTACCGTCGGTCTGGGGGCGGCTCCGGTAATCATTAATATTAAAAGGCCTGGTGAAGGAACCCGCGACGCTTATAAAGTGATCAATCTGGATATAACCAAGGACGGCCCTCCGTTCTTTGAATGGTAGAAAATCAGTACTGTTAATAATAAAAAAGGCAGAAACCGGCGTATGTTAATACGATTGGTTCCTGCCTTTTTTCATGCACCTTGCTTCAGGCACATTTAAAGCTGTCTGATGATTTTAATATATTTACTCGAAACGCTGATCCGTTTTGGTCAGATCGTAATCAAGAAGCGTCGTGCCGGGACATATGGCTGCAATCATTTTAACCGGACTCATATACAGGGTGGTCCAGTCAAAGCTCAGTTTCAGGGTCCGCCGATTTATTTCTTCAAATTTAATCAGCATGGGCCGGATGTTTTTATCCTTAACCTTCTTTTTAGTGGTATGGGATACGATGTATTCATCGGACTGAGCATATTCGCGCAGCCTGTTCATCTTTTCTTCTGTTTCTTCATCGGAACAGGTGAATATAAGGGTGAAATCCTCAATTTCAGGATGTTTCTGTTTTTTGGACAGACTCAGAGGATCGGCACCGACAATTTTAATCCCGATAGGCATTTGAGCATTGAGGCGGTCAACCAGATCCTGCGCGCCGATTTTTGTACGCAGCATGATGTTCATCCACTCTTTCATGCTCTCAACACCAACGGGCAGGGCGCGTCCGAAGGACATACGCGGCATGGGGTGGAATCCCTGCGAGAATGTAAGCGGCAGTTCCGCGCGGCGCATGGCCCGTTCTATCACGGGCTGTAGGTCCAGCTGCGAAAGATAGGCCGAGGTTCCGGTCTTGGTGTACCAGAGACGGAAGTGACTCCCTTTGATGCCGAGGTCCGGCTTTTCTTCCTGTACGAAAGGTGGAACATCACCGGTCTGGTCGCGGTTTTCAAAAACCATCTTGGGCCGCAGGTCCATTGTTTCAGCCTGCTTTGTGAGCAGGGATTTGCGGCCGTCGAAGTTGCAGACCCCGCAATTACGACATTCTTCGTAACGGCAGTCCCCGGTTATTTTTTCAGAGATACTGCGTTTTAGTTCGGTAAGCAGGAATTTTTTGCTTACTCCGCTTGAAAGGTGATCCCAAGGCAGGCGGCTGTCATGATCTCTTGCTCCGGTGTACTCTTCAGGTGTAAGCCCTTCTTCTTCCATCGCCTCAAGATAAGGTTCAAGCTTGAGGTGGTCTTTCCAACTGCTGTAAAGAGCACCTTTTTTGTAAGCCTTTTCGATTACCGGGCCTAGTCTGCGGTCACCGCGTGAGAATATTCCTTCGAGAAAAGTCATGCGCGGAATATGGGATTTCATTTTGATGCGTTTTTGTGAAGAAAAGCGTTCACGCATGTAGTCGAGCCGTTCGCTGATTTCATCAAGAGAAATCTGCCGTTCCCACTGAAAAGGGGTGTGCGGTTTGGGCACGAAGGGGGAAACCGCAGCGGTGATATTTAATTTTTTGATATGCTTTCCGGCCACATCGCGAACTTTTGCGCACAGGTCGACGATCGCGTCTAGATCTTCAAATGTTTCGGTTGGCAGGCCAATCATGAAGTAAAGTTTGATGCTCTGCCAGCCGTTTTCATAAAGCATAAGCGCGTGATCAAGCAGGGCCTGTTCGGTGATTCCTTTATTGATCACATCGCGCATGCGCTGGCTTCCGGCTTCGGGAGCGAGTGTGGCCCCTGTGCGGCGGATGGTTGCGATGCGTTCCATGATCGGTTCGGAAAGCGAACCGACACGCAGGGAAGGCAGTGAAATAGATATCTGCTCAGCGGCGCAGTTATCGAAAGATTTAGCGAAAAGCGTATCCAGAGCGGAATAGTCACCGGTACTTAGGGAAAGGAAAGAGGTTTCTTCGTAACCGGTTTCCGCCAGACCTTCCATCAGTGTCTTGGTCAGGGTTTCCGGAGTACGTTCGCGGACCGGACGGTAGATAATTCCTGCCTGACAGAAACGACAGCCGCGGGTGCAGCCGCGGGCGATTTCCATGGTCAGGCGGTCATGGATTACCTGACCGTAGGGCAGGATCTGTTCTTTAGGAAATGCAATGGGTTCAAAGTCTTCCACCACCGCTTTTTCCACAAAGAAATCACCGGGATTCTCAGGATCGAAAAATTCAGGGATGTAAATTCCTGGCAGTTCGGATAGTTTTTCCAAACGGGCCTTGCGTCCTAGTCCCTGCTCGTTGCATTCGACGATGATCTCCATGACTTTAATGATGGATTCTTCGCCGTCGCCGAGCATGATCACATCAAAAAAGTCCGCCATCGGTTCGGCGTTGAAACATGCTCCGCCCCCTCCTATAACCAATGGACAGGAGTCGTCTCGATCCGCTGATTTAAGTGGAATACCGGATAGGTCGAGCATGAAGAGTACATTGGTGTAGCACAACTCGTGAGTGAGGCTGATTCCCAGAGCATCCACGTCCTTGAGCGGGGTGTCGCTTTCAAGTGTGGCGAGGAGTTCACCGTGTTCACGCATGATTTCCGCTGTCTCTTCGCATGGTGTGTATGCACGCTCAGCGTAGAAATCATCATGCTTGTTAACGATTTCGTAGAGAATCTTCTGGCCGAGATAGGACATGCCGATCTCGTAAAGATCCGGGAAACCGATGGCGATATGCGCCTTGACCTTAGCGGGGTCCTTGTGGACAGAGCCCCATTCCGAACCCAGATAACGGGTAGGGCGGGGCAGAAGAGGGAGCAGCTTTTTCAAAAGTTTAACCCTGATATTTGATGATTTATGTTATGTCTCCGGCGGCCGGGGAAGGGGAACTTTTGAGAAAAGTTCCCCTTCCCCGGACCCCATCCCTTCAAAACTTTCCAGTTTGCTTCGCAGCTTTGTTCGTTAAAACTCTTGTAGCACAATCAAAGGCGCTATGCGGAGAAGCCATGATAAAAGTTTTTGGGATTCTTAACCCCTTTTTACAAAAAGGGGTTAAGGTCGGCGGCAGACCCGCCGGAGGCTATTTAAAACTATTTTTTAAGCAGTTCGGAAATGTCGGAAACGTTACCGCCGCCCATGCCGCCGAGACCACTGGTGGAGAGGGTCAGGTTGCTGGAAGCTTCGAGATATTTGGTAGAAACATCTTCGGGGCAGTTTTTGTATGTGTAGAGAATGTGGCGTCCTTCAATTTCTCCTTCGATTTCGTTGTCAAAGGGGTAGCCGAAGGGGAGGATCATCATCTGAACACCCTGCTGGGCGGGAACGGTCTGGAGTACTGCGGGATCTTTGATCAGGTTGCTCTCTTCGTCCCATTTACCGATAACCATGTCGCCGTTGATGAGTTTGAAAAGCTTTACATCGTGAGCCATTGGACTTCTCCTTGTCAGGCCGCCATTTGCTTGGGCGCGCGGCCTGTTTTAATTGCATTGGAAAAAAAAGACCGGACGGGTTTTTATAAATCCGGTTCCGGTTCATTGGTTGCGCGTTTGGGCAACACGTAAGAATTAGTGTTTGAGTGGCGGTGTGTCAAGGCTTGGAGCGCACAGGAATTGTAAATCCAGAGTTGTTTTGTCGGATACTGTTCCTAAGCTTGCAGTTCCAGTATTTTTCTATGCCGAAAGCAGCTAACCAGATGATCATTAACCATTCCGGTTGCCTGCATATATGCGTAACATATTGTCGGACCCACGAAATTGAATCCTCTTTTTTTCAGGTCCCTGCTCATGGCTTCTGCTTCAGCGGTCTTTGCGGGAACTTCCTCTAGGGAGTTCCATCGGTTTTGAATTGCCTTTCCGCCTGTGAATTGCCATATGTAAGCATCAAAGCTGCCAAATTCTTTTTGCACATCAAGAAATGCACGGGCATTGCGGACAGCGGAATTAATCTTGAGCTTATTGCGTATAATTCCTTCTTCTTGACGTAGAAGCTCAATTTTATTTTCATCAAACCGTGCGACAATTTCAGGATCAAAATCCGCAAAAACAGCGCGGTAGTTTTCGCGTTTTTTGAGTACGGTCAACCATGAAAGTCCGGCCTGTGCGCCTTCAAGGATGAGAAATTCAAAATGGAGCCGGTCATCATGTATGGGAATTCCCCATTCGGTATCGTGATAGGCTATTTCAAGATCGTGCTTTGCCCAAGGGCAGCGGGTGTGGTTCATGGGAAGACTCCTTATTTAGATGAAGTGGGATGATATTAGGTTTAGTAAATATGTTCAAGGAAGTCTGGTTCATTGGTGAACTCTTCCTGATCGAAAGCAGAATATTCTAGCTTGCCATGTATGGAGTAGTAAACGGCAGGCATTATTTTAGGAGATATTTTTTGATTAAGAAAAGTACCAACAGAGATGACTATCAGTATGTCAGTAACCCTTTTTCCGCTATGTCCAATGAATTCTCAACCGGGCATATTATTGCCGAACACCGTCATGTCAGAGCGCAACTTGTTTTTGCTGAGTCAGGTGTAATGGAAATATATGCTGACCATAAATGCTGGTTTATCCCTCCCCAACGGGCTTTTTGGCTGCCCTCCAATGTCCCCCATTCTATGCGGGCCCACGGACTTGTCGCATTAAGAACGTTTTATGTTGCACCGGATATGTGTCGTACAGATGCTCCAGATCACCCTCTGGCTGTAAAAGTTTCTCCTTTGCTGCATGAACTTTTGGTCGCGGCAGCCAGTATTCCTGTTGATTATGATCTGAATGGGCGCGATGGATTACTGATGCAGTTGATTAATGAAGAAATCAATTGGGCGGATGGGGAGCTGTTCAACCTGGCATGGCCAGAGGATGAACGTATCAGGCATATTTGTGAGCAGTTAAAAGATTACCCTGCCGACTCCCGGTCCTTGAAAGAATGGGGGGAATTGATTGGGTCCTCACATAGAACCTTGTCCCGTTTATTCAGGAAAGAAACAGGGGTTACTTTCATGGAGTGGAGGCAGCAGGCGCGTATTCTCTACGCTCTCCCCCTGCTGTTGTCAGGAGTGTCGGTATTGGAAACAGCATTGGCTGTGGGATATGAGACACCGAGTTCTTTTTCAGCTTTGTTTCGGCGTTTAGTCGGATTGTCTCCCCGTGAATATTTGAAAAAGTAAATGTGAATTGTCCTGTTTGGCGTTCTTTTTTTCCGTTTAGCGTTCGACGGGACATCGTCTGTACTCCTAGTATGCACCGTCTGTAGATCACTTTGTCTGCAGATTCTGTATCGAAGGAGATTATATGTATAATGTGAGAAAAAGAATGACGCTGGCTTTTATACTTGGGCTGGTCATTCTTTGTCAGGCGGCAATTGACATTTACCTACCATCGCTTCCACAAATGGCTCACCACTTTGGTGCTTCTGTGGATCAGGCTCAGATGACAGTTTCCATTTATTTGTTTGGATTTGGCGGGTCACAGATTTTTTATGGTCCTCTTGCAGATCGTTTCGGCAGAATGCCGGTTTTATTGTTTGGGTTGCCTTTGTTCGTAATATCGAGCTTTGGTATAGTGTGGGCACCAACTATTAATTTTATTTTGTTGTTTCGGTTTTTTCAGGGAGCTGCTGTCGGAGCCGCAAGTGTCTGTGCTCGGGCCATAATGCGTGATGTTTTTACTTCAGAGGAACTTCCTGTTGTTTCGTCATATATGTCAATGGGCTGGGCCTTTGTTCCAATTCTTGCCCCTACGCTCGGCGGTATAATTCAACAGCATTTTGGCTGGAAATATTCTTTTATACTCTTGGGCCTTTTAGGACTGATCTTAACCGGATGGCTTGTAATTTGTGTCGGCGAAACTGGCCGTAACCGTTCTACTGGTCTTTCTCTTACGCGCGTTACCAAAGAGTATTGCGGTCTTTTTAAAGAATCAGAATTTAAAAAGAACCTGCTTCTGCTGGTACTGCTGTACAGCGTCTTCAGCTGTGTCAATGTGGCAGGACCTGTTATATTTCAACAACAGTACAATGTCTCTGCCATACAATATGGGTGGATTATGCTGGTTGTAGCTTCAGGTTATTTTGTAGGATCATTCCTTAATAGCAGGCTTTTGCTCAGGATGTATCCTGTCCGTATTATTGGCATGGGGGCGTTTCTTCTTTTCATCGCTGCGTTAGGAGGTTTGCTTATTGAATTGTCTGGGTGGGCGACTGTCAGCACTTTAATGTGTTCCCTATTTGTTGCATATCTTGCTTTGGGGCTTATTTTTGCCAATGCCATTTCGGCGAGTCTGCGTCCGTTTTCTAAACAGGCTGGTATTGCAAGCTCCATGTACGGGGTTATTCTTTTTTGTTCTGGCGCTGTGGTCAGTGCCGGATATGCATTGTTTTTTGAGTCATGCAGCACCAACCTTGCGTATGCATTGTGTCTGATTAGCGGACTGATGTTATTTAGCTATTGGTTCTTTTTCTCAAAAAAAATAAGGAGAGATAAATGTCGTCATTTTTTATCGAGAAGTGCCTGATCCCAAAATTGAAAAACTCCCCGCCTGGCGCAGGGAGTTTTAGGGTACGGAAGAGTTGATTAGTAAAAATTCCGTAATATTTATCCGCTCAGCTATGAAACTTCCGGGTTTGCATTTAAAATCTCGCGCGGGTTTTTGAGCATTAAGATCGCCGCCGCGCCGATAAAACAGCATGTGCCGCAGATTGTGAAGGCCAGCGGGAAATTGTTTATATCCCCCAGCGTTCCTCCAAGAAGGGGACCGCCTATTCCCCCGGCTCCATATGCGAGGAAAATATATGGGTAGTTCTGCCCCACACTTTTGGTTCCGAAAGTATCGGCTGTAATGGTGGGGAAGAGAGCGAAATTACCTCCGAAATTGAAGCCGATAATTGTAGCCCCCGCATAAAGCAGTAAGGCATTGCCGGCCATAGAAGTGAAAGCAAGCAGGGTTGCGCCCTGAATAGCGGTCATTAACAGGATGGATCTTTTGCGGCCCAATTTGTCACTCATGCTACCCCAGATAATGCGGCCCAGTCCGTTGGCGAGGCTGAAGAATACGGCCATAGCCGTCCCCGCCACGGCACTTGCTTCTTCTGCGCTGTAGCCTGTTCCCTGCAAGGCTTCCATGGGATAAAGCTTCATTAGCCCGATGGACATGAGTCCTGCCGCGGCGCTGAAGGTGAAGGTTACGAAGATGAGATAGAATTGTGGTGTCCTGAGCATCTGAGTGGTGCTGAAGTTTTTCTCTTCAGCATCATTCTTGGCATCGGAATTAGTCTCGGGATGGTATCCTTCCGGCATCCAGCCTTCCGGAGGAAAGCGCATCCAGAACGCTCCAGCCGTAATGATCAGGCAGAAGAGCAGCCCGTAAAGTGAGAAGGTGGCGGAAAGTCCCATAGTTTCTATCATGTTGCCCCACGCACCGGCCAGCTTAACCCAGGCCATGGCCCCAAAACCGAATCCTGCAACAGCCAGTCCGGTGATGAAACCCTTCTTATCAGGAAACCAGCGCATGCCCACGGCAATGGGAACAACATAACCGAGGCCGATTCCGGCTCCGCCGATGACTCCGATGAAAATGCACAGGGCGGTAAAGTTGGTCCCGCCGAAAAGTCCTGCAAGCGCGTAGCCAGCTCCGAGCACTAAGGCACTCATAAATGAAAGTCTCATGGGCCCCCACCGGGTGATTTTTTTTCCGGCCCAGACCATGGAAAGCGCAAAGCTGACCAGCCCAATGGAAAAAACAGCCTGAGTTTGGAATTTGGTCCATCCTGCCTCAATAAGCGAGGGGGTGAATACGGACCATGCGTAGATTGCCCCGAGTGCCAGCTGAATGAGTATTGCCCCCATCACGGCACACCATCTGTTCATTATCTTCGCTTCACTCATTTTGCTTCTCCGGTGTTGACGTTGTTTACCCTTTTTTTTCTCCTTATCCGTGCAGATATATGAGCACGCTTGATTTATCTGTGCATTCTATTTTCGGTAAACGGGGTCCAAAACGGCATTCAGCCAATTGTAAATTCTGTTTTTGCCGTTAGTCTGCCGAATGGCCCCGCTTATGGTTATCTTTATAGATACTGTTTATTCAATAATCATTTCTTCAAATGATTGCCGCCAGCCTTTGGGTTGAATTTCTGTTCCGGGATTGAGGTGGCCGATGGCGATAAGCATGGGAATCCAGTATCTGTCAGGGATGTTGAATTCCTTGCGTACGCCTTCGTGATCAAAACCGTCCATGGGATGTGATTCCAGTCCATTGGCTGTTGCTGCATACATCAGAGACATGGCGAAAAGGCCGGTGTTTTTGTTGGCAAATGCTTGAGAGGACATTTCATCGCTTCCGTATAACCCTTGTGTTACACCGGAAAACCATTCCTTCTGGTCAGCCTGCATCTTACCGGATTTGACGAAATCATTAAAAGTGCTTTCTACGGTGGGGGCATCGATTTTCCAGCCTTCGCGGTCTGCGAGCATAATGAGGACTACCGGAGCTTCGGTAACTTTGGGCTGGTTGAAGGCTAGTTTACGCAGAGCCTCTTTGCGATCCATATCGCGAACAATTTTTATCTTCCAGGGTTGAAGATTGTAGCTTGAAGGAGCATTGCCGGCCTCCTCGATGATTTTTTTCAGTAGATTCTGATCTACATCGCGTGCCGGGTCAAAAAAGTTTACAGCTCTTCTTTTTTTCAGAATTTCAGAAAAGTCCATGTTATACTCCTCTTGGTTTAGAGTGTTTGATAAAAGTTCCATTTTCGTATTCTTTAAAAGCTTTTTCCAGCTCTTCAGCTGTGTGCATTACGATGGGACCGCGCCAGAATATCGGTTCCTTGATCGGTTTTCCGGTCAGCAACAGAAAACTTAGAGGTGTCTCGTCCGTGTTTACAGCCAGTTCCTCGCCATCGTCGAAGAGTACCAGTGAGCGGTTTACAACCTTCTGTCCGTTAATAGTGCCTTCGCCGGCAGTGATATAAATGAAGGCCGTGTAGCCGGTTTTTGTTGGGTGGATGAATTCAAATCCTTGGGGAATGCTCACGTCCAGATATTCAGGGTCGATACCGATGCCTTTCGCCGGTCCCGCGATACCGTCAATTTTTCCGGCTATCACTTTGATGCGGCTGCCGTCATCGCGTTTTACAACGGGAATTTCTTCGGCGGAAATTTCTCTGTATTCAGGGTCCACCATTTTATTCTCAGAACTTAAATTGGCCCAGAGCTGAAAGCCGTGCATGGAACCGTTGCCATCGCCCTTTGGCATTTCCTGATGTATAATCCCGCTTCCCGCTGTCATCCACTGCACGTTACCGGCTTTAGTAATTCCTGAGTTGCCGAGGCTGTCGCCGTGTTCCACATCCCCTTTTAACAGGTAGGTGATGGTTTCGATCCCCCGGTGGGGGTGCCATGGAAAGCCTTTCAGGTAATCCTCGGGATTATCGGAGCGGAAGTCATCGAGCATAAGAAAGGGGTCGAAAAGGGGGGCCTCGAAATAGCCGAAAGCCCGGTGGAGCTTAACCCCGGCGCCTTCGTGGACTTGTTCGCCGGAAAATATGTGTTGAATTTCGCGCCTCATTACTGACTCCTGTCGGTGATTGTGTTGTTATTACCTACAGTATCAGTATGAAGTTTATTTGCAAGAGAGGAAACAAAAAAATAGACCGGAATACACGATGCTTCCATAGCCACCTTCCAAAATAGGTAGAAGCATTTTTCGCGTATTCCGGTCTCATCCGGTACGGTGCGGGCTGCTGAACTATTGCCCGGTTCCTTATAAAAAGAACCGGGCAACTTCCGGGCAACCTTTTGCCATACTTATGGATTCATTATTTCTTCATAACCTTCGATGAGATCGGTCACTACTGAAGGATCAGCCAGTGTCGAAGTGTCGCCGAGATTTGAAGTATCGCCTTCTACAATCTTACGCAGGATCCGGCGCATGATCTTACCGCTGCGGGTTTTCGGCAGAGATGGAGCGAACTGGATAACTTCCGGTGCTGCCAGGGGGCCGATTTCCTTACGGACATGCAGGCGCAGTTCTTTGATCAGCTCGTCATCTTCATTGTACTCAGATTCGGATTTGAGGGTTACGTATGCGTAGATTGACTGCCCTTTTACTTCGTGGGGCATACCTACTACCGCAGCTTCGGATATTGCCGGGTGGGAAACAAGAGCGGATTCGATTTCAGCTGTTCCGAGCCTGTGGCCGGAAACATTGATAACGTCATCAACCCGTCCCATAATCCAGTAGTATCCGTCTGCGTCCTTGCGTGCTCCGTCGCCGGATTCGTATGTGCCGGGGAAACCTTCAAAGTACTGCTGTTTGAAACGTTCCTGATTACCCCATACTCCACGTAACATGCCGGGCCACGGTTTACGGATAACGAGAAAACCACCTTCATTGGGACCGACTTCTTCGCCGTGACGATCCACAATCGCCGCATCAATGCCGGGCAGCGGGAGGGTTGCCGATCCGGGTTTGAGCGGGGTGGCGTAGGGCAGGGGGGAAAGTATATGCCCGCCTGTTTCCGTCTGCCACCAGGTATCGATGATAGGCAGCTTTGAAGCACCGATCTTTTCATGATACCACATCCATGCCTCGGGGTTGATGGGCTCGCCGACTGTTCCGAGAATGCGCAGACTGGAGAGATCATGTTTCTTGGTCCACTGATCACCTTCCCGCATCAGGGCGCGGATTGCGGTGGGCGCGGTGTAGAAAATATTTACCCTGAATTTTTCGCAGATCTGCCAGAATCTTGCCGGGTCCGGGTAGGTAGGCACAGATTCAAACATAATACTGGTGGAGCCGAGAGCCAGCGGGCCGTATACAATGTATGAGTGCCCGGTTACCCAGCCGATGTCGGCGGTACACCAGTGAACGTCATTGTCCTTGAGATCGAATACCCACTGGCAGGTGTGAGCGGCGTAAGTCATATAGCCGCCGGTAGTGTGGAAAACTCCTTTGGGCTTTCCGGTGCTGCCGGAAGTATAGAGGATGAAAAGCGGATCTTCGGAATCCATCAGCTCATAGGGGCAGTTGTCGGTTATTTCCGGGTCTGCCATGAGTTCGGACCAGAGAATGTCGCGGCCTTCAACCATTTCAATCTCATTGTTAGCTCTGGGAACAACGATGCACTGCTCAACGGAAGGACATTCCTTGAGAGCTTCATCGGAATTGGGCTTGAGCGGAATTTTTCTTCCGCCGCGCAGAACTCCGTCACCGGTGATATGAACCTTGGCTCCGCAGTCATTGATGCGGTCGCGCAGGCTGTTGGAGCTGAAACCCGCAAAAATGATGGAGTGCGGTGCGCCGATGCGGGTACAGGCCAGCATGGCGATGGCCAGTTCCGGGATCATGGGCAGATAAATTGATACACGGTCACCCTTTTGCACGCCGAGTTTTTTTAATACATTGGCAAAGCGGCATACTTCGCGATGCAGCATGTCGTATGTGTAAACTTTTACTTCGTGGTCTTCCTCACCCTGCCAGATGAGTGCAGCCTTGTTGCGACGGCCGTTTTCAATGTGACGGTCAAGGCAGTTGGCGGAGGCATTAAGCTTGCCGCCTTCGAACCATTTGATTTCCGGTTTGTCAAAATCATAATCAAGAACATTGTCCCACTTCTTGTCCCACGTGAGCAGTTCTTCAGCGCGTTCAGCCCAGAATCCTTCCATGTCGTTAATGGAACGGTCATAGATTTTTTTGTACTCTTCAAGGCTTTTCACGCATGCGCCGGGAAAATCAGCAGGAGGGTTAAAAAGTCTATTTTCTTTGGAGAGACTTTCAATTTTTTGTTCTTCAGTCATAAGATGGCCTCCTGAGGATGTTTTTAATAATGCATTTGGCAGCAGAAAAAATCGTTGCTTGATGTATAGGTTATATACATTTTTTATAACGTATGCACATGCTTTTCGATAAACGGTGGCTGAAAATCACTTAACGGAAGTAAAAACCGTTTGGCGGAAAGTTCGTGCCGTTTACCCGGAAAAGTTACCGTTTGCTGTTCTTGCCGTAATTAGTAAAGATACGATATATCCTTAAAAAAAATACAAAAGGGCCGCCGGAGGCATTCTTTATGAAAGCGCTAGTCATAAATCTTACCCGTTTCGGGGATCTGCTCCAGACCCAGCCGGTAATCACCGCTCTTGTAGAGCAGGGTTACGAAGTCGGTGTCATGTGTCTGAAGAATTTTGCCGGGGCGACCCAATTATTGTGCAATGTCTCGCATACTTTTGCCCTGCCCGGAGCCCCTCTGCTGGCCGCACTGGACCGTGACTGGCGTGAAGCCATCAATTTTTTTGAAACATATTGTACCGAAATAGAAGATTCATTTGATCCCGAGCTTATCGTTAATCTGACTCCTTCCGTATCAGCCCGGCTGTTAACCCTGCGGCTTGGCCGGGAGCGCGAGGTGCGCGGCTTTGCCATGGATGAATTCGGCTTCAATGCGGATACTTCCCGCTGGGCCGGTTTTTTACAGATGGCATCATCAAACCGCGGTTCCAGTCCTTTCAATGTAGTCGATCTTTTCAGTAAAGTTTCCGGTATTGATAACCCCGTGCCGTTTGAGTTGGCTAAGCCATCCCCGGAAATGAAGGCTGCGGCCCTGAAACTGCTGGAAAATACCGCTCCCGGAGCTGTGGGTTTTGTCGGTTTTCAGCCGGGAGCAAGCGAGGATCGCAGACGTTGGCCGGTAGATCATTTCAGGGAACTCGGCCTTAGACTGTGGAAGGAAAAACGACTGGTTCCGGTTCTGCTGGGCACTGAAAATGAAAAAAAGCTGGGAGAACGCATTTTACAGGGCGCCGGATTTCCGGCTGTCAATCTGATGGGGGCAACCTCTTTGCCGGAGCTGGCCGCAGTATTGCGCCGTCTGAATATGCTGGTGACCAATGATACCGGTACAATGCATCTTGCCGCCGGTTCGGGAACCCCGCTTGCAGCTGTATTTCTGGCTACTGCCCAGCCTTGGGACACCGGACCTGCCGCAGAAAACCTGTGCTGTTTTGAACCGGATCTTGATTGCCATCCCTGTGCTTTCGGGCAGGAGTGCGCCTGTGATAACATCTGCCGCCGGGAAGTAGGCGCGGATGTTGTTTTTGACGCGGTGTCATTTTATATTGATAGCGGGAAATGGCCCCGACTTGAGAATAGGGGAGTGCGGGCTTATGTGACCGGTCGTGATGAACTCGGGCTCATCACTCTGGCATCCCTTTCCGGTCATGAACAAAGTGACCGGCATAAGTGGATTGTGCTTCAGCGTGAATTGTTCCGTCGTTTTCTTGACGGAGAGGTTCTTTCCGCGATTACTCCGGACCGGGTGGATTTTTCCGCCGTGCTGCGGGAAAGATTACTCAGCACCCTTGGCGACTGCCGGGATGTGCTTTTTCTCCTCAATAAACAGGCTGCGATATTGCAGGCAGCCCCGGTCGAAGCCATGAAGGTAAAATTTCTAGCTAACCTGCAAAAAATACAGGATATCCTCTCCTCCTGTCCGGAACTTTCCGTGCTGTCATCTATGTGGATGGTAGAATCCCGTGCCCATGAAAGTATGCAGGGCCTTGTAGGGCAGCTGGATCGCTATATGGCATTGGTTGCAGCCATGTCCGCTTCTCTTGAATGAAGATGGCATGACTCTTGAATGAAAAAGGGCGTACCGGACCAACCGGAAAAAATTACGTACCTAATTCAGGAGGAGAGTCATTATGATCGTTATTGATGGAAACAAAACTGATATCGATATCAGAAGCTTTGAAAATCTCGAGCAGGTTTTCGACAAGGTTATGGAATCAGGTCACCTCGACGACCGCATTGTTACCGATGTAAAAGTCAATTCTGAACCTTTCAGCGAAATTTACCCCAACCAGTCGGAAGATATTGAAACTTCCGAAGTCGAAAGTCTCGAAATAACCAGTTCTTCAACTGTTGAAATGGCTTCCGCAATTACCCTCGAACTCTACAAGGTCGTGCATATCATGGCCGGCGGCGGCAAGCAGGTAGCGGAACTTTTCAGACAGGCAGATGATTCCGAAGCCCTTGAACTGTATCAGGATCTTCTTGATGTTGTCAGGGATTTTATTGGAATGGTAGGTGGCCTGCGCGAGCAGTTCTCCCTTAAGCAGAATGAAGAATTTGAACAGGTTGCGGAAGAATTTTCCGGTCTTTTCACTGAAATGACCGAAGTCCTTGAAAACGAGGACTGGATTTTGCTGGCTGATTTACTTGAATATGAATTTTTGCCTTCCGTTGAAAAATGGAAGAATGTTATCTCCGGTATTCGTGAGGAGCTCCGGGAGGTAGCCAAGAGGTAGACTGTTATGGCCGAAACCTTGGAACTTCTGGATCAGGCTCTTGAACTCGGTTACAATGAACTGAGATTTTTAGCGGCAGGTGAGGTGGACGAAGCCTTTGATGCCGCCGAAAAACGAGGTGAACTTACCACTCAGGCTCTGGAAACGAAAGAGAGTGTGAGTTTGGACCAGATTCTGGAAAAGCTTAGCAAGCTTAAGAGACTGCAGGGACAGCTTACCGCTGAAGCCAGAAAGCTTCACGAAGCGCTGCGGCAGGATATCGGGCGGGCTAAGCAGGAAGGTGCCCGCTTCAAGGGGTACGGCAAAGTCGCTCGCGGCACCCCCTTGATAGCCAACCGCTTTATAAACAAGGTTGGATAAAGCGCGAAAGCGAAATATAAGACTGTCCTTTCGCGTAAAGACGGTACATAAATCCCCCGCTGATAGGTTCTCGGCGGGGGATTTTTGGTTTTTATCCTGTTTGAGGTTCAAAAAATTGTCGGCTATATTTTTGTCCAGTCAATGTGCTGTTCATTTTCATCACGCATTTTACCGCTTCCGGTGAATTCAACACCTACCCGGCAGATCCCGTCCATATTTTCCATGGAGCGCACCTTGCCGGTATACCAGTAGGGTTTGAATATTTTCTGCCTAAAATTGAACATGAAAATGTTAATCAGCACATTGTCATTTATTTGGAATTTTGATTCTACCAGCAGGGGGGATGTTTTGACCCCGATACCGCCATTTGAAATATTGATGACCTGATTGTCCTCATGCCCGGACGCGCGGGGATCATATGAGTTTACGGCGAGGTCCGGGATGCGGTCCACGAATGATGTGTCGCTGGAATCTGCCTCTCCAAGCCAGAGTTTGACCCTGATAAACTGCTGATCGACGACCCTTTTGCGTTTATGTCGGCGGCGCTTGACCAGAGCGAATTTTGCGGGAGGGGTGATGGTTAATCTTCCGCAGCCGTCTTCGTCACATTCAATGGAGTCTATGGTGGAACGGAAGGAGTTGACTTTCCCGGCCATACTCTGCTCGGGAGGAAACATCAGGATTACCTCATTTGATGCACTCAGTTGAGATATTCCGTTTTCTGCAATTAATTCTAGGCGGATGAGGTCCGGTTTTACCTCGGTAAGTACCGCTCTGCCCAGCGTGTCATTGTGCTGCTCGGCAGCGGCAATATCCATGATGGTTCCGTTCTTGTAAAAAAAGTTTACGAAATCGGTGGGGCCCTGCGGCTGTTTGTCCCTTTTGGATTTGGGGCGTAGCAGTTTGTAGGCTAAGATTGCCGCCAACAGGGCGATGAGTACAGCAGCGCCCAGAATCAGGTATAAAGATTCCTGTGGCAGGGTTGTCAAATTTTTTTCAGCAGGATCGATGACCCGTGTCTGAATCTGATCAATTATGTACTGAAAGTCTAATTTTCCCATTGTTAAATTTCCCACAGCTGCTATGATTTAGGGTAAAAATTTTTACCATCCATATATGTATGGTCAGTGGCAGATTAATGTCAATATTAGGTAATTGCTGGACTAAGGGAATCTTTACAGATAATCCTCTCCCTTGCGTAGGGTTATTCGGTCTGCAGACAATGTATTTTCGCTAATGGGACAGCAGATCATTTTTATCAACAACCAACTGAATACAGGGCTTTTCTTAAATGCTCGAAAAAACATTTTGCCATCTCAAAGGAATAGGAAGCACAACTGAAGCTAAAATATGGCAGGCAGGGGTGAACGATTGGGATGATATCCTTAAAGGAGCTTCCACTCCTCTCTCCGCAGCAAAGACGAATGAGCTTGAGAAGGGGTGCGGAAAATCAAAGCAGAAGCTTGAAGAAAAAGATGCCAATTGGTTTGCCGACCGTCTTCCGGCCTCGGACCAGTGGAGAATGTTTTCGCATTTTCGGGATAATGTGGCTTATATTGATATTGAAACGACCGGAACCGATGCCCATAGTTGCGATATCACCACCATCGCCCTTTGGAACGGTAGAGAGATTAAAACCTATGTGCAGGGCAAAAATCTTTATGATTTTGAGGAAGAAATTGCACGCTATCCTTTGATTGTAAGCTTCAACGGTAAATGTTTTGATGTGCCGTTCATTGAAAAATATTTTGGTATTAAAGTTCATGCCGCACATATCGATCTGCGCTTTGTGTTCCGTTCATTGGGAATCACCGGCGGGTTGAAAGGTATTGAGCACTATTTCGGCATGGATCGCGGGGATGCAGAAGGATTGGATGGATATTTCGCGGTCCTGCTCTGGAATGAGTACGAGATGAACGGTGATGACCGGGCCCTTGAAACCCTGCTGGCTTATAACGTTCTCGACAGTGTGAATCTGGAAAACTTGATGATTAAAGGCTACAATCTACATATTGAAAGATTTTCGCAGCATGATCTTGACCCCATAGCCGAGAAGGCTGAACCGTTGAATCCCTTCAGAGCCCATCGTGAGGTTGTGGATGGAATCCGGGCTAAATACTCCGGCGAAGGTTCATTTCGCAGATTCTGATAAACGCTCGTGTCCCGGACGGGATCGATTTTTCATTTTTTCAGTTAATGGAATTTTTTGCCCGTAAAAGGTTGTCTTCTTATTTGAAGATAACCTTTTTTTGTGGTTCTATTGTGTAATAATATTAAATTAAACAAGATGTTTATGTTTTTGTTTAGACTTTTTGTATACGTTTTGACAGCCGTTTTGAGAAATAGGAACAGTCTATGCATTCTATCTTGCGGTGGGTAAAGCATGCCTTCATGTTTTTAATATATGATGTTCGTAAGGAGTATTGAGATGCAGGAACAGAGCACGATTGAAATTGGGGAAATTAATCATGTATTCATGAATCAGGAAGAGATGGTCATTGATCCCTCTCTATATTCAGAAGGGTCCCTGCTGGAAGAAGTGGACCGCATGAGCGATCCTTCAGTAAAGATTTCCAATTCCATGATTATGGGAATGGTTCTCAAATTTTTTTACTGCTATGTTCACAAAGGCGGTTTTGATAAACCTGTACCTCTTGAGGATGTAAGCAGATTATGCGAGATGTTCAGCCGTCATCGCAGCCTTAATGAACCTGATGATGACATTGAGCTGATGAATTATCTTCGCCAGTGGTCTTTTTCTCTGCGTATGCTCGCGGATATCACTAAAACCAGCCATATCATCCGTTCCATCGTTACCCAGAATATCTCTCCCAAACTCCTTGAACAGGAGGAATACGTGGGGCTGGACATCGGTACCGGAACCGGAATACTCCTGCTCGCCCAGCATATCCATGCCCGCCGCAACGGTTTTAAAAAGATCGCTCTTTACGGCATTGAGTATGATAAAATGGTCGGTTTGCAGAGCTATAAAATTTTTAAAGAGCTGGATATTGCTGAAGTAATTCTGGGAGATGCGCGGGATGCTAAAAATTATGCCCCGCTTACTAACAAGGTCGTAACCTTTGTCTCCAATGAAACTGTCGCGGCCATGCATCAGCCCTTACGGCGCGAGCATTTTGTATCTATTTGCAAGACCCTGTTCCGTACACTGGGCAAAAATATCAAAGACGCGGCATTCTTCCCGGAAGGATTGATCGCCTTTTGCAAAGATATGAATGTCTCCGTGCTGCTGGCGAAAAATACCGCCTTTCAGGGGCCAAAAGAATATCACGATATGAATCTGTTTCCGCAAGGTATAATAATTGAAGGAAATATTGTGCCCCTGCATCAACTGGGGGAAGAACTTCTTCCTTACCTTTCCGATTGGGCCCAGCGCAGGCTGCCGCGCCGGTGGTAAAATCACGCTCTTTACTTCACATCATATTTGTATAATGATCCGCGCGCCTCGTAAGGGGCGCGCTTTTTTGTTTTGAATGCCTCCGGCGGCTGGGGAAGGGAAAACTCTTGCAAGAGTTTTCCCTTCCCCAGACCCCATCCCTTTCAGAACCTTTAAATAAGGCTTCGCCGCTTTGTGTTGCAGGTATATCTTCAGTTTAAGTCTGCGTAGTGTAACTAAAAATTTTTGGGATTCTTAACCCCTTTTTTCCAAAAGGGTTTAAGCCGCCGGAGGCAAAGGAAATTTAATTTTATGGAGTCTTGTTTGAGTTTCGACCAGTTTAAATTTGACATGCGTCTTGTGTCTGGAATCCGCAGTGCCGGATATGAGGTTCCTACCCCTGTGCAGCTGAAGACTATTCCTTCCGTGCTTCAGGGGCGCGATGTCATGGGCCTTGCCCAGACTGGGACGGGTAAGACAGCCGCTTTCGTGCTGCCTGTGTTGCAGCGTTTGCTTGATCAAGAAGCACCAAAACGTGGCCCTGTGCGGGTATTGATACTTTCACCCACTCGTGAGCTGGCTATGCAGACTCATGAAACATTCATTGAGCTGGGCCGGCAAACTGGAATCCGCAGTGCTGCTGTCTATGGTGGCGCAGGAATCGGCAAACAGGCCAAGGAAGCCAAGAAAGCTACCATAATCAACGCATGTCCCGGCAGGCTGCTGGATCTGCTGGAGCGTGGTGAAATAGACCTTTCCCATGTGGATACCCTTATCTTAGATGAAGCGGACCATATGCTTGATATGGGATTTATGGATGAGGTGAACAAAATTTTAGCTCAACTGCCGGCCAAGAGGCAGAATCTGATGTTTTCCGCAACTATGCCCGATCAGATCAACACGCTTTCCAAGACTATCCTGAATAATCCGGAAGTGGTCAGGGTTGCGGTTACGGTCAGTGCGGATGGGGTTAAGCATTTTTGTTGTCCTGTTCCTTTGTATTTGAAACAGAGTTTTCTTAAAAATCTGCTCATGGAAATTTTTTATGATCGGGTGCTGGTCTTTGTGCGTACTAAACGCTGGGCCAAAAGGCTTGCTCAGCGACTTATGAAGGAAGGACTGCCTGCTGCGGACTTGCATGGTGATCTTTCCCAGAGCAAGCGTAACCGCGCTCTTGAAGGTTTTAAGAGTGGAGAATTCACCGTGCTGGTTGCCACAGACCTTGCTGCGCGGGGCATCGACTGCTCAAATATCACCCATGTCATAAATTACGATATGCCGGATAATTTGGAAATTTTTGTCCATCGTACCGGCAGGACCGGAAGGGCTGAAGCTAAAGGTATTGCGTATACTTTTGTTGCAAACGAAGAGAAGACTCGGCTTGCTGAAATTGAAGAAGGATTAGGGTTCGGTTTGGATCTTTTTTATCTGGATCAGTTCAATTACAATGCCCCTAAGTCTGATTTTATTTCATCCACCCCGGATACAGAGGGGAGTAGAAAGTATAAATTATCGGATAAAGAAGGGCGTAAGAAGCGTAATCCCTCGAGTAAAGAAGGCCGCAAAAAACGCAACTTCCCGGATAAAGAAGGCCGTAAAAAGCGAACCTCCCCGGATAGAGATGGCCGTAAAAAGCGTAACTCCCGGTCAAAAAAGAAATAGTTTTATATCTTTAGGCTCCATGATAAAAGAGCCGATAATGTGGACAATGCAATGAAAAAATTCTGGATAACCACCTTAGGTTGCAAAATAAATCAGTATGAAAGTGAATCCATACGCGAGCGTTGGCTGCGTATGGGCTACGAACAGGCCGATAATGATGCCGAAGCCCACGAAATAGTCATCAACTCCTGCGCTGTGACTCAGGCGGCTCTTCGCGATCTGCGCCAGACAGTGAGAGGGATCAACCGCCGTAATCCAGAGGGAAAAGTTATTATCGCCGGGTGTGCGGCACAGGTTTTCGCTGAGGAGCTGGCCGAACTTCCCGGAGTAGTGGACGTTATTCCGCAGGAACGTAAATTCGAGCTGTTAAAGCTTGAAGAACGTCCTGAAGCGGGTGAAAGCGAAACAATTTTTCAGCCTTTTGAGATTGATGATTACGAACGCTCAAGGGCGGTGGTTAAGGTTCAGGACGGCTGCTCGCATCGTTGCACCTATTGCATCGTACCCATAACCAGAGGGCCGAGCGTGAGCCGGTCAGCCGATGATGTGCTTAAAGAAATCGCCCGTTTGCTTGAAGCCGGTTTCCGGGAAATGATCATAAGCGGCATCAATTTGAGCCATTACGGGCGCGAGTTTGAAGAGCGTATAGATTTCTGGGACCTCATGGAGCGCATAGAAGATGAGTTCGGCGCTAAGTGGGGCGGGCGTGCAAGGCTGCGCATCAGTTCTCTTGAACCGGGGCAGCTTAAAGAACGGGCGCTGGAAATTTTTGCCAGGTCTGAACTGATCTGCCCGCAATTACATCTTTCCCTGCAAAGCGGCGATAGCTCTGTGCTTAAACGTATGGGCAGAGGCCATTACAAGCCTGATGATGTGCTTGTCTTTCTGGACAAGCTAAAGGAGATATGGCCTGTTTTCGGACTGGGAGCCGATATTCTGACCTGTTTTCCCGGAGAAACTGAGGAAGAATTTAATAATACTCTTGAATTCTGCCGTAAACTTCCCCTATCTTATGCGCACGTTTTTCCGTATTCTATACGTCCGGGAACCGCTGCGGCTTCCATGAAAGGCCAACTTGACGCTCAGACTAAAAAGAAGAGAGGGCGTCTCCTGCGTGAATTAGTGGAAGAAAAGAAGCAGGAATTCCTGCACAAAATTTCAGAAATGGACTCACTGAAAGTCCTTTTCCAAAACAAGAATAAGGGCATTTGTGAATTCTATTCCACCTGTATTCTGGAAGATGGATTTGAAAATGAAGTGCCTCGTGATTTAGTAGAAGTAAAACCCGTAGCTGTTAAAGAAGGCAGTCTGACGGTTAAAACAAAATAAATAAATTTACTCCGGCGAAGCATATTAAAAGTTTTTGAAGAGTCCAGGGAAAATTTTTGAAAAAAGTTTCTCTGTCCCTCGGAGAGCCGCCGGAGGCAAAAGGAGCAATAAATGCCCGTAAGTATGACCGGTTTTGGTCGCGCAGAGACCACCGAAGATAAATGGAGCCATGTTTGGGAAATCCGCAGTGTTAACTCCCGTTTTCTGGATTTGAAATGGCGTCTGCCCAATTCCCTGCGCGGATATGAATCCCGTTGGGAAAAGATTGTCAGAAAATACGGTTCCCGCGGCCGGGTTGATCTTTCTCTCAATCTGGAAGTTTTCAGCACTGAACTGCTTGGAATCAGCCTGAATCAGTTGCAGGCCAAAGCCATGATTGATCAGCTTAAAGATATGGCCTCTGCTGACGGCGTTGAGTTTGCTCCTGATTACAACCGTCTGTTTAATATTTCCGGCCTGTGGCGCGATGCTTCCAGTGAACCTGATCCGCAGATGGCTAAATCCATCAGCGAAGGTCTGGAAAAAGCGCTGGCGAACTGGCGTGAATCCAGAAAAGATGAAGGTAACGACCTCGTGCGCGACCTTGAAGAACGTTTCACCCTGCTCAAAGATTACACTGAAAAGGTCAAGGTCAAAATTCCTGAGATTCTCGAAACCAAGCGCGAAGCCCTGATCGAAAGAGTAAAGGGAAATATGGAAAATCTCGGTGCTGAATACATTGAAGACCGTATGGTGCAGGAAGTTTCCATCCTGACCGATAAGCTGGATGTTTCCGAAGAAATAACCAGACTTGATGCCCATCTTGAACGCATTTTTGAAGTTCTTCGCGGCAACAAAGACGCCGGTAAACGCCTTGACTTCCTGCTGCAGGAAACATTCAGGGAAATCAATACCTGCGGCAACAAGTGTCAGGATTCAGAAGTGAGCAGGATTGTTGTTGAATTCAAGGCTGAACTTGAAAAATGCCGTGAACAGGTTCAAAACATCGAGTAATTCGGTACGATGCAGAAGCAGACTTTATTAAATATAGGATTCGGTAACTATGTGGTTTCAAGCCGCGTGATCACCATCGTCAACCCGTCATCCTCACCTATGCGCAGGCTTCGTGAGGATGCGCGGCAGGAAGGGCGTTTGGTGGATGCCACGCAGGGCCGTAAAACCCGTTCCATCATTGTTACCGATTCCAATCATGTAATTCTTTCGGCGATTCAGGCCGAAACCATCGGACACCGCTACACTTCTGAGGAGGGCGAGAATGAGTGATGTTCTGATCCCGGAGAGAAAAGGACAGGTGCTGGTGCTTTGCGCCCCGTCCGGTACCGGGAAAAGTACTCTGGTAAAAAAGTTGCGCGAGGAATTTCCGCAGATCGGTTTTTCCATTTCCTGCACCACCCGCGAGCCGCGTGAAGGTGAAGTGGACGGCACAGATTATTTTTTCTTAAGTGTTGATGAATTTAATGAAAAGCTGGAAGCCGAGGAGTTCGCCGAATGGGCCGAGGTCCATGGAAATTTCTACGGTACACCGAAAGAACCGGTGGAGCAGATGTTGTACAAGGGCATGGATATCCTGTTCGACATTGATTTTCAGGGCTGCATGCAGCTGATGGAGACCATGCCTGACGGAATTTTCGTTTTCCTGATGCCTCCGTCTTATTCGGAACTGCGGAAGCGTCTTGAAGGGCGCAATACCGATACCGAACATGTCATTAACCGCCGTATGATGAATGCCATGAAGGAAATGGCCTCCGCGCCGAAATTTGAGTACTGGATTGTGAATGAAGATCTGGAAAAAGCTTATTCCGAGCTGAAAGCGATTTACCTTGCCGGAAAAAACCGTCCCTGCAGTAATCCGGGACTTCTTGAAAGTATTTTAAGCACTTGGGAGTAACATGTCTGAGTTAGTCGTAGCCCTTGATTTTAAAGATGCGCAGAGCGCTTTTGATATGGCTGAAAAAGTTCGCGGAGTGGCTCCGTGGGTTAAAGTAGGTCTGGAACTTTTTTGCGCGGAAGGTCCTGAAATAATAACCCGTTTTAAGGAAATGGGGTTCAAGGTTTTTGTTGACCTGAAATTTTTTGATATTCCCAACACGGTTAAAGGCGCAGTGCGCTCGGCTACCCGCGCCGGAGCCGATATGCTCAGTCTGCACGCTCTCGGCGGGGAACGTATGGCCGTTGCCGCCCGTGAAGGACGCGTAGAAGGGGCAAACGGTGCAGAAGGACCGTTGCTTATGGCTATCACTATCCTGACCAGCATGGATGAGGATGATATTCCCTTCCCGGTTCCCGAAGGTTTGGGCTCCGCTGTTCTAGATCTGGCCCTTGCTTCATCGCAGGCAGGTCTTGACGGTGTGGTTTGCTCCGGGCTGGAAGTGGAGGCCATCAAAGAAAAATGCGGTAAGGATTTTCTGGCCCTGACCCCGGGGATCAGACCGGCTTCCGTTTCCGATGATCAGCGCAGAGTGGTTACTCCGTCGCAGGCAGTTGAGCGCGGCTCCAATTTTCTCGTGGTCGGAAGACCTATAACCGGAGCTGATGATCCGGCAGAAGCTGCCCGCCGGATTGTCGCTGAAATGAACTCTTAAAAGGAATATTTATGGCAGCCCCAAGGATTACCGGAGTTTTTTCGTCACAGAGCGAAGCAACCGTTGGAACTGGGACCACTACTCGCCAGACCGAGCAGAAAACTTACTGGTATGCAGTAGAAAAGCCTAACGGTGCTCTGGAAGTTCAGCCATTGAATAGCAACAATGTTCCCTCCGGGCCTAAACTTACCGTTGAGCGTGAGACGTTTCTGGATAACTACCATCCCGAACCGGAATATTTTGTGGAAGTCGTCCGGCCCAGTATGGAGTCTTTGGAAGGCTCCATCAAGCGCGGGGAAAATCACCGTTCTAACGGCGAGGGGTACAGCGCAGAATACGAATTCGGTCATGCCATAGATGTGGATACCGAAAATGTTCGAGCGAATTTCGGTCTGGGCCTGACCTATCTTGAACGCGGTGAAACAGGACGAGCGGAGGATGTTTTCCGTAGGCTGGTTGGTATCGGTGCCATTTATGAACCTGAGCATAAACACTTATTCAATGATTTCGGTATAAATCTTCGTCGTAATGGCATGATTGATCAGGCCATTGAATATTACCTGAAGGCTGAGGAGTTAAGTCGTACTGACGAAAACCTCTGCTTGAACATTGCCCGTGCTTATTATGAAAAGGGCGACTTCAATAATTGCATCAAATACATAAAAAAATCTCTGAAACTGAATCCTAGGCTGGAAGAAGGAATCATGTTCTGGGTCTACCTCAAAGATAACGGTTATATTTCCGAAGAGGAAGATGACTTGAGTATAGATCTTGATATCTTGCAGAAGGAACAGGAAAGTGACGGTCCTATCGCGGACCTTGAGATTGATTTCTAGTCTGAAAATCCACGGAGAATACTTTGCCCAAAATCTGGAAGATGATAAGTGAGGAGGAAATTCCTTCCTCCATATCCTCTATTGCGGCTGAACTAGGCATTACTGAACTTTTGGCTGAGATTCTTTGGAATCGCGGGTTTAAGACTCGCGGCGACATGGACCTTTTTCTTTCTCCCGGATTGCGTAACCTCTGCAAACCTACGGAAGTTCCCGGTCTTGAAAAAGCCGCAGAAGTGCTCGCAGAAGGACTCGCCCAAGGTAAGAAGATGGCTGTCTGGGGCGATTATGATGTGGACGGAGTTACTTCGACCGCCGTGGTGAAAACTTTTCTCGCCGATCGTGGATACGAATGTGATCACTACCTGCCGAACCGTTTGAAAGAAGGCTACGGGCTAAATGTTGACGGTATAAAAAAGCTGCACGAGCAGGGTATTGAACTTCTCCTGACCGTTGATTGCGGCATCACCAACAACGTTGAAATTTCCGCCGCAAACGAGCTGGGTATGACGGTGGTTGTCTCCGACCATCATTTACCGGGCGAAGAACTTCCCCCTGCGGCCGCTATCTGTAATCCACGCCTTACTGAATATGACGGGCAGGTTTTCGAGGATTGCTCCTGCGCAACTCTGGCCGGAGTGGGCGTGGCCTTCATGCTCATGGCCCAGCTGAACCGTTTGCTGCCCGGAGAGCCGGTGGACGTGCGGGCCTATCTGGATTTTGTCGCCCTCGGAACAATTGCCGATGTGGTGGAGCTTCAGGGGCAGAATCGTATTCTGGTCAAGAATGGTTTACTTTTGCTTAAAGAAGCCAAACGTCCCGGATTGGCCGCGCTGAAGGTGGTCAGCGGTTACGATATGTTTGCGGCTATAGGAGCGGGGCAGGTCGGTTTCGGTTTGGCTCCCCGTATCAATGCGTCAGGACGTATGGGTGATCCCGGAAGGGCGCTGCAGCTTCTGATGGCAGAGGATATGGAAACCGCGCGGCCCATCGCCAAGGTTCTGGATGAACTTAATTCCGAGCGCCGTGCCGAGGAAGATCGCATTTTACAGGAAGCCATTGAGCAGGCCGAGGCTCAGGTCAAAAGGCACAAACGGGCCGGATTGGTTCTATATTCCGAGAGCTGGCATCCGGGAATTATAGGGATTGTGGCTTCCCGTGTAGTTGAAAAATTTTACCGCCCCACGGTTATGCTCTGTTCGGAGGATGGGATAGTCAAAGGTTCGGCCCGCTCTATCAAGGAGTTCCATATCCATGAAGGGCTGACTTCCATGTCCGAGCTTTTTTTGAACTTCGGCGGTCACAAACTGGCCGCGGGTATGTCTTTTAAAGCTGATCTGCTGCCGGAATTCCGGGACCGGTTTAATCAGGCTGTTATTGATGAAGTCGGTGCTGAACCGCTTAAAGCGTCACTTAAGGTTGACCGCGAACTGCCGCTGGAAAATATTGATTATGTCCTGCTTAAGGAACTGGAGTTGATGCAGCCGTTCGGCATGGGCAATCCTGAGCCAGTCTTCACCACTCCACCTGTGGAAGTCCTTGAACGCAGGCCCATGGGCAAGGATCACGTCAAACTTACCGTTACCGATAAGGATAAAACCCGCAAGATGCCTGCCAAAGCATGGCGCATGGCCGAAGAGCTGGGTTCTGAACTTATCGGCGCTACGATGCGTTTTGCCTTCTCACCCAAGATCGATAAGTTTAATGGAATTCCAACCATTGAACTTACCATCCGTGATTATACGCGCAGAAGGCGTTGATCCGCTTCCCTAACTCAGCCGTTCAATATCAATAAATTCCGTAGTGGCTGTGTGAACCCTGAAGGTGTGCCCGTTGATCTCTATCAGTGGGGTGCCCAGCGGAATTTCCATGGTCTGACGGCTGACAACTTTGGGACGGCTGCCGCCTTCCAGATGGCGGATTTCAAAAAGGATGGTCATTCCTTTTTTGCCTATAAATCTGATTACGTAATGGTGCTCTGAATCGGGCAGAACAGTGGTTCTGATTACCGGTTTGAATCTGATCTTTTTTGGGCTGATTTCTGCCTGAACTTTTCTGAATACATTTTTCCTGCCTGTTGGAACAAGCATGGTGCTGGAAAGGGTGCCATCCTTTTTCAGTGTACCGTAAAAGGAATCCAGCAGGATTGCACCACCGGGCAGGGAAGAGTCCATAAGTTCGTAGGTCACGTTGGAGTAACCTTTCATGGTCAAGGGCGGATTCTGGTCTCTGGTCAGCAGTATTATCTCGAAATCCTTAGTGGCCTGCATTTTGGGCAGGGTGATGATTTTTTCATCATATTGCAGAAAACGAAGGATATCCGCTCCGGCGGGATATGATATTCGTGTCCCGGCGGGCATGCTCTGGGAACGGACCTTGCGTAGCTTGTCTTGGTCCAGTCGGCAGGTAAGCTTTATATCCAGACGGGTTTCATTTTTATGCAACGGCTCGTTTTCTTTGGCTATTTCAAGCGGAATAGGAGGTGCCGGGGGGATCACCAGTTTCGGCTGTTGCTTGCAGCCGGTTATCAGAAGCATGGCCATGCCGATGATAAAGGCGAGAACCGGCCTCATAATTTTATGATCCGAAATTATCCATTGCATATTGAATCCGTTGGTTTTCTGTGTGCAGATCTTGAAATACACTGTCCACCGCATCCAGCCTGTGCTGCAGGCCGCATTTATTGGCTACCTGAATTGCCAGACCGGGTCTGGCGTTGAGCTCAAGGATCAGCGGTCCCATGTTTTTATCCAATACGATATCTACGCCAAGGTAGCCCAGCCCGGTTACGCTATAGCCCAGCGAGGCCTGCTTGAGCAGTTCCGGCCAATCCGGGATGGCGACTCCGGCAACAGGATGCAGAGTGTCCGGGTGATGTGTGCAGTTGTCGTTTTTCCAGACTGCGCTGGTGGTAACACCACTGTACATATCTATTCCACAGCCCATAGCCCCTTGATGCAGATTGGCCTTTCCGTCCGATTCACGTGTGGGCAACCGGAGCATGGCCATTACCGGGATGCCTTTGTAAACAATAATTCGGATGTCCGGTACCCCCTGATAGGCGATGTCCTTGAAAATAGGGGCGAACTTAACGCAGTATTCAACCATGGCCTTGTCCGGCATACCGCCGAGGCTGTACATGCCGCTGAGGATATTGGAAATATGAAATGAAATAGCTTCCTCGGCAACCAGCGAATCGTCGGGCTTGCGAAACCGAGGTCCCAGCCTGCCGTTGATGACCAGAATGCCGTTTCCCCCGGCTCCTCGCGCAGGTTTAACCACGAATGAATCATGTTTCTGAAGCAGGGCGGGAAGCCTTTTGAGTTCGTGCTGGGCTTGGAAAATTCCATAGAGTTCCGGTACATTCAAACCTGCAGCCTGAGTCAGCTCTTTAGTGGTGATTTTATCATCCACCAGCGGATACAGTTTGCGCGGATTGTTGGGCAGTACATATGCTCCATTACGCGAATTTAAGCCAATAACCCCGCTCTTTTTCAGTTTACCGAACCAGCCCATATCAGCTCTCCTTGAGGAATGTCCGGAAGCGGATCAGATCCAGCAGCCGGTAGCCGGTATAACGCCCGATCATGAGGGTCAGGCCCAGCAGCACGAGAAAAAGTTCCGGGAATACGAAAATGAGGTGTTCAATGAACAGGTTGCTCATGGCGATATAAGCCAGCACGGCCACAGCCATGGACCCGATGCATTGCTGGATGGCTTTACCGGCCCCCAGTTCGTCCCACATAACCGAGATTCGCTCAATGGTCATGCTCAGAATGACCATGGGGAATAGACTGACGGAGACACCGCGTGGAAAACCCAGCTTAAAACTGACGATGCTGATTCCGGCCATCAGCAGTACTACCACGATTAACACGCAGGCCAGCCGGGGGACCAGCAGCAGTTTCAGGTGTTCAAGATATAACCGTACGGCAAGCCCGAGAATGATGACGATGGAAAATAGGCACAGACCCCAGAGGAGCTGTGTCTCCCGAAAGGACAGGGCAATAAGTACCGGCATGAACGTACCGAAAGTGGTAACCCCGATTACATTACGCAGGAAAACCAGCAATAGAACGCCGATAGGGATCAGCAGGATAACCCGGTAAGTTGCCTGTGCCTGTACGGGTAGGGTAAAGAGAGAAAAATCCAATATTGCCGGTGCGGTAATCGTTAGACGGTCCACCACATTTCCCAAAGCGCTGACAGTTGCCGGGACAACGGAAAGGGTTACACTCAGGTTTTTGCCGCCGCTGACTGTAGCCAGAGATCCGTTTCCGCGCCACCATGTTACGAAATTAACCGGGGTACCGAAGCTCCCTTTGGTCACATCAAACATGTGCCATTTCTCGTTATGATAGAGCTCCAGCCAATGCTTAATTTTTGAATTGGTGGACGTGGTAAGAGTTATTCCGTGTACCGACTGAGCCGGGATTCCTGAAAAGTGCAGCAAACGAACCGCCATATTTACAGCGCCTAATGTTTTTTTATTATCACGGAGTAGGTAGGCTGCGTCCGGGTTGGCGTTAGGATGCATCAGCCTTTTCATCAGCTGCGGTACGAAAGTTTCTATGTCTGCGGATTCACTGCCTACCTCGGTGATCAGTGAATTTGCAGCCACCTGTTCCGCTTCGGTGAAGTGCGGATCAGTCAGCTTGGGGATTTCCGTGGGGTGGACCCAGCTTTCTTCTTTGTTTGTATGCTTTGGTCTTAAGCGCGCGGAATAGAAAAGATCCTGTTTATTTTTAGCGGAACGTCTGGACCAGATTGCAACGATATTTTCTGCATTTTTTTTCTGCAGCATGTTTCCATTCGCTGATTGCAATGCATGCAGCAAACCGTAATCGTCCCCGATATAATATTCATCGGTCACTGTGTAATTTGGAAGTCTGTTCAAGGTTTGCAAAGTTGCCTTGACCGGTTTGTTCACGGCTTCAAATGAAACATGGGCTTCCACGTTCCATATTTCGGTTTGTTCTTCGGCAGTAAGGGGAAAACCGAGAATAAAGGCTTTGTAGCTGAATATGCCTAGTCCTACGGCAAAAAGCAGGACGACCAGTATTTTTAGCTGTATGGAATTCATGATGAAGCTCCGGGGATAATTCCGGTTGATGAATTATTTTACTTGCCTTCCGGAAGGCTGAGCAGGTGATGGTGTGCGGAATCGATAAGCAGGCCGTGGCGTAATTCTTTCCTGCCGATGAGCATTTTGTATGAAAAATTGCTTCGGTCGGTAAGGTTTACAAAAGCCTCGAATTTTTTGGGTCCGATCTGGAGTTGTACTGGGATGACCGGCCTGCGCTGATAACCGGAAGGGCGTTTTTTTATGCGGACTATCCGGGCATAGGGGCAGGTTATGCGCTGGGTTTTATCATCCTGATCGGTGAGTGTGAATGAAACCTTTTTTTTATTCTTATGTATTACAATGTCGGTGGCGTGAAGCGATGAGCTATCCGCCCCGGTATCGAGTTTTGCTTTCATTATTACCGGTTTTTCACGGTCCCAGATTTTGATGGATACATTTTCGATGTAACCGGCGACAATATGCTGTTTATCCTGTGCATCCTCACCAGCTTTGGGCTGGGCAGAGGCAACACAAGCAGGACTGAAAATGAGAAAAAAAAGTAGTGATATTAATGGCATATTCAAGGACATGGTAATTCTCCATATTCCAGCAGAATCGCGTTGTCCGGGCGGGATTCAGGTGGATTTATATTTAGTCTCAGCTTTAAACTTCTAGGCAATAAAACTATAAAATCCGACCCTGGCAAAGCTCTGCAACAATATTGCGCAAAGGTCAAGCGTGAGTTTTTTGCTTATTATAAAAGTTCTGGCTTAATTTTTTTTCAAGTTCAGTATCACAAAAAAATTACGGAACTTCCGTAGTGAAAGTTCCGTAATGGGTAGTTGTTTGAAATTTATATATTAAAGCTTATCAAAAGCTTCGGCAGCATTGAAACTGGAGCGTACAAGCGGTGCGCAGAACATATGCGGCACACCCAGTTTTTTGCCGTATTCGGCGTATTCATCAAAAACTGACGGCTCCACATAGCGTTTCACCGCCGGGTGTTCCTTGGACGGGCGCATATACTGACCGATAGTAATGATGTCGCAATTAATGGCCGCGAGGTCGTCGATTACCTGATAGACCTGTTCGTCAGTCTCGCCCAGTCCGACCATGAGTCCCGATTTGGCAGGGATGTCGCTGAGCTGTTTTACCCGCTCAATGAGCTCAAGGCTCTGCTTGTAGTCGGCTTGTGGGCGCACTTCCGAGTAAAGTTCGCGCGGTGTCTCCACATTGTGATTGATCACGTCCGGCTTTGCGGCGATTACTGTTTTCAGCGCTTCGAGATTACCCCTGAAATCGGGAATAAGCACTTCTACCTTGCATTCAGGAAGTTCGGCACGGATGCGCTCGATTGTCTCGGCGAAATGGGCAGCGCCGCCGTCCGGCAGATCATCACGGGTCACTGACGTGATAACCGCATATTTCAGTTCCAGACGTTTTACAGCTTCGGATACGCGGCGCGGTTCGTCCGCATCAAGGGGATCAATCCGGCCGGGGGCGATGTTGCAGAAGGCGCAGTTGCGGGTGCAGTTATTGCCCATGATCAGGAAAGTGGCCACCTTGCGCGAGAAGCAATCCCAGCAGTTGGGGCATTTGGCACTCTGGCAGACCGTATTTAAATTAAGGTCTTCCAGCATTTTGCCGGTCTCGTTGAAAGTCCTTCCGGTGGGGAGCTTAACCCGCAGCCACGACGGAATCCGTAAATACTTTTCCGAATTCTTCTCTGAAGACATTTTTTACTTCCTCTGTAGAAATTTCTTTACCGGCCTCCCGCGAAAGGGAAGTGGGATGCGCACCGTGCAGTCCGCAAAGGGTGATGGCGTCGAAAAGTTTCATGTCACTGGAAACGTTGAATGACAAACCGTGGTAAGTGATCCATTTTTTTACCCCGATTCCGATGGAGCAGAGCTTGCCGGGGCCGACCCAGACTCCGGGCCTTCCTTCGCTTCTTTGCGCCTCCACACCGAAACGGGCGGCCGTGCGGATGGCAGTCTCTTCCATATCATGAAAGAACTTTTTGATGCCGCCCCGTCGTTTTTCGATGTGCATAACCGGGTAAACCACCAACTGACCGGGATAATGGCAGGTGATGTTTCCGCCGCGGGCAGTCTGGACAACTTCGGCCCCCATCTGCCTGAGGGCTTCCTCGCTGACGAGCAGGTTTTCCAGCCCGCCCTGACGCCCGAGTGTGACCACAGGCGGATGTTCAAGGAGGAACAGGGCATCACCGGCCTTGCCGTCCATGACCTGCTGCAATCTTTGCAATTGGACTTTTTCAGCTTCCTGATGGGTAATCAGACCCAGATCTATAAATTCCATGTGAAATTAAACTGTGTTTTATTTTTTGGGATTAACTTTATCTTTGCGTTTGTCGTTTTCGCGTATGGGCAGCGGAACTACCAGCGCGCCGGACTTTTCATCCCGTTTTTCCTCTTCAGGAATGGGCATACCGATAAGTCCTCCGGGATACAAGGTTTTTGCGCCGCCTTGCGCGGAAAGCAGAATCTGTCCCTGAGCCGCGCAACCATACTGCCCGAACCCGCCTTCATCAAGTCTGAAGGATTCCGAGATGGCACGGATGAGCATTTCGCCCTCGCGGGGACTTTCAACTTCTTCTTTGCGCAGGCCGACGTAGAGAAAGCTCAGACTGACGTTATCTTTTTCAAAGCGGCACTGGGCTGAAAGTTTTTGCAGCCATGCAGGAGCATGTTCGGAGTCGAAATTGAAATGACACCATGCCTTGCCGTGCTCTCCGTTCATGGGACATTCTTCTTCGTGGGTGCAGGGGCCGAGTATGGGAAAGCCTGCTTCCACAAATTGCTGACGGATCACGGAAAGTACCCGTCCTGAACGGCGGATGCCCGGTTCGATAATCAGGATGCGTCCTTCCGGGGCCAGCTTATGCACCATGGATAGACAGAATTTTTCCGCCCAGATGGGAAGAGGAATACGCACGCCGGCTGAGGCTTCGTTAACCATATTGGCAGTGACCAGCAGGTGCGCTTTTTCTCTGATTTTGGACGTGGAGCCGCCTTTGACGTTGACCATGCGCCATGGGGAGTTTTCTCCGGCCAGTGCCTGGAAGAGCTTGTTGCCTTCGCGCATCGGTTTAGGGGTGCGGTCAACGTTGATGAAGGTCAGCTTTTTCTCGCGTAGATCAGGTCTTGCGATCCACAGAGCCTGTGCCACGGTCAGCGGTCCTGCCCCGAGATCCACAACGATACCGTTGTCGGGCAGATTGATATCCAGACCCTGAAAGAGCCGGGAAAGGCGATACAGGTTCCAAGGCAGAAAATAGCGCAGATAGGCGTTCAGGCTGCGCGGGTCGCCCATGTAATCATTGGACAGACCGGATCGCTCACCGGTCAGATCGCGGGAAAGGTCGCGGATGGCGTAGGGCAGCTCATCGCTGTGTTTGCTTTTTAGCGGAGCTGTTTTTTGTAAAATTTTTATGTAGCTATCCAATTTCTTGGTTGCTTCCGTAGTCGGCAGGGGGAAAAGTGAACTTACTTTAATAGACATATTTGAAAATCATCCTCTCAAGGTATTTCTGTCCGAAATCGTTGCTTCCGGCCAGTTCCAGAATTGTGGAACGTACGGGCAGTCCTGCGGCGAAATCTCTTGCTTCTTGATTGTGCGTTAAAATTATCGATCCCTTCAGGGACGTATTACCTGCGGCGCGGGTGATCGCAGCGCTTTCCGCAGGGAGAAATCCGGTGGTGACCAGATCATTTATGTTTACGTGCCGGCCCATGGCGCCGCCGAGGATCAGTTCTTTGAGGTCGGAAGGCGCTAACCCGGCTTGATGCAGCAGGGCGGACATGGCGAGGTTGAAGGCTGCTTTTACTTTTAAAATTTCTTCCACATCCGGGGCCGGAAGGGTCAGTCCTTCAAATCCCAGATCAAGGACCGGAGTCCCGTTTATTTCCGTCAGCTTGTCGGCAAGTTTCGCTGCGAAGGGGGTGTTGCCCGGACCGAATCGTCCTTCGCGGGTCAGCACTCCTGATTTCAGCAGCAGGGAACAGAGCGATAGGTAGCCTGTTCCGGTTATTCCCGGTTTGCGGGGCTGCTCCTGATCATCCGTTTTAATGACCGATGGCGATAGGCCCAGTGGATTTAAATTAAATGCTGAAACCGCTCCCGGTCCGGCTGTTCTACCATTGCTCATGCCTACCCCCTCAAGGGCCGGTCCCATAGGAACTGAGCAGACAATGTATTCACCCTCGGAAAGGCAGAGTACAAATTCACCGTTGGTTCCGAGATCGGCAAAGAGGTACGGAGGCTGCGCAGCGTGATCGGAAAAATTCAAGGCCACAATCCCGGCGGATATATCCGCACCGACGAACGGGGCCAGATGTGGCGGGATGTACGCTTCGGGAAGGTTTGCGTCAAGTTTTACCGTTTCGCCTCCATTGCTGGGCAGGGAGTAGGGAGCGCTGCTTAGCCCTTTTATATCGTCCTGTGCGAGAATTGAGGTCATGGACGGGTTGCCGGAGATCACCATTTTGCTGACCGGCGCAGTTTCAGCGATGATAGATTGCAGCCTGTCGGTAACCAGTTGCGAAAGGATCCTGCGTTGATCTGGCTTTGCCGCAAAAGCCAGACGGGACATAACTTCACTTCCCAACCCGATCTGTGGATTAAGTTCCTGTCCGGATTTTAAGATTTTTCCTTCAAAGGTGAAGGCCCAGTGCAATCCTGTGGTGCCGAGATCCACTGCAAGAGCTAATGTGCCGGGAAGCTTTGCAGAAAATCTGTCCGAAACACGGGGAACCACCCGTTCCGGTTCAGGCAGGAAAATAGTTGCCGGGGTGCTCGGATGCAGACATGAAAGCCGCCAGCCGGATTCAATCTCAGAGGCGGATAATTTGTGCAATTCCTCTTTACGCGGCTCAGGGGGATTGGATTCAAAGCGGACTCTGCACAGCCCGCAGCGACCCATTCCGGAACAGAGCGGCACACCTTGGAATGCTCCGTTCAGGAAAAGTATTTGGGCCATGTTCAGCCCTTCCGCGGGAGGGCAAACCATGGTTTTGCCGTCATGGCAGCGCACTGTTAGGGAAGTTTCCATTCTTTCCGGTCCGTTAAAAAATTAACCGCACCAGCATAATATATATGTGGTGCGGAGTACAATCAAGCAGCAAATAGTATTGTTTTATCTATGCATCAAGCTCGTTCATAGCTTTTTCCAGCTTGGCCATCCAGCGGCGGGCAAGGGTATCAAATTCACCAATTCCAT
Source organism: Maridesulfovibrio sp. (assembly GCF_963676065.1). Lineage (NCBI taxonomy): Bacteria > Pseudomonadati > Thermodesulfobacteriota > Desulfovibrionia > Desulfovibrionales > Desulfovibrionaceae > Maridesulfovibrio > Maridesulfovibrio sp. The sequence goes on from NZ_OY780933.1 coordinate 1,860,504, forward strand.
GAGCAACAGGAATAGCTTCAATTCCACGCGAAGCGACTATGTTTTTCCATGATCCTTCATGATCTCCGGCCATGTCTTTTTTTACATGATTACCGGCTCCGAAGAGCAGGGGCATGAGATAAGCTTTTTTTATTCCTGATTCAACGATCTTGTCGCTGATTTTTATAATGCTCTCGTCAGAATTAAGTTTTCCCAGATAAGCGTTTTTGTCCTTTGATTCCAGCACTTCCTTGAATTTGTCGTAAAGGGAGTTGCCGCTGTCAGAATATTTTGAGCCGTGCGCAACCAGAATCAGGGCTTCATTTTGCGCAACACGTTCTTCCAGCAGATTGAGGATGATGTCGGAAATCTCATCGATTTCCTGATCATTGGTCAGCAGCGGTTCGCCAACTACAGCCTTTTCAAATTTTATCTCACCTTTTTCGACCCGGCTAAGCAGTCTGCTGATGTTTGTGAATTCGGTGCCGGGGATTACATGCAGGGACTGAACAACCACATGAGTGAAGCCTTTCTCAGAAAGATTTTCAAGATTCTGTTTTACACTGGGAAGTTCCTGTCCCTGTTCGCGGAGTTTTTTAAGTACATGGCCGGAAGTGAAAGCGCTGAAGACAGGAATCTCCGGGTAGGCCTTTTTGGTCATCTTCAACATATTTCCGATAGCCGAACCGGATGCTCTGTTATTTGATCCGTGTGCCGCGAAAAGGATGGCTTTTTTCATCTGGTATTTCCTGCGCTGATAGTTAGATTAATAATGGAAGAAGATGCATATCAGACAAAGTCCGCAGAGAAAAGCTTTTACTATGCGGCTTTATAGGCCGAAATCAGTGGCCACGACCAGTTGTTTAATATTCCGGGTTTTCCATGTGTGAAGCAATAAGAGTTTCCGTATCCACCACTAGGGCATCATGTTCACCCATCATGCCGAACCCGAGAATCGGCAGTTTATAAATGGAGTTTACCGGCAATGTGAATCCGGTAACCACAGCCTTTTGCTGGCGCAGGACCTCGTCAACAAGAATTGCGGCTACTGTCTCGCCAAGTTTTACTAAAATTACCTTCGGAATGACGTCCTCGGTCGGTGCCGGAAGATCGAAAACCTTGTACATGCGGATCAGGGGCCGGACCTTACCGCGCACACATACTGTTTCCCTGCCATCGGGCAGGTCGGTAAATTCGTTTTCAACAGGCTCGTATACTTCAAGTATTTCCCGGCTTGGGAAGATGAAGGTCTCCGGACCGACGGTGGTAACCAGTGCGTCAACGATTCCTTCATTTACCGAACGGCTTAAAGGAATGGCTATGGTAAAGGTGGAGCCCTGTCCCAATTCACTGCTGATGGAAATTTTGCCGTCCAGCGTATTCTGAATGGCGGCAACCACAGCGTCCATACCTACTCCTCGTCCCGAGATATCAGTCACCGCACTGGCAGTGGAGAATCCGGAACGGAGTATAAATTCGTAAATTTCTTCATTGCTATAATTTTTTTCAGGATCGGCAATTCCGCGTTCAAGAGCTTTGCTGAGCAGAATGTCGGCATCAAGCCCCTTGCCGTCGTCGGTGATTTCAACGTAAGCGAATTCGCCCTTGCGGTATGCGTTCAATTGAACATTGCCGATCTCGTCCTTACCGCACATCTGGCGGTCTTCGGTGGATTCAATTCCGTGGTCGAGAGCATTTCGCAGCAGGTGGACCAGCGGTTCGTTCAGACACTCCACAATGGTTTTATCGAGTGCCAGCTCCTCACCGGCGATGGTAAACTTGATGCGCTTGTTAAGTTTTTGGGAGGTGGATTTCACCAACCTGTGCATGGGCATGAAAATCTGTTTCAGCGGAACCAGCCTTATTTCATCCACTTCCGATTGCAGGTTGCGAATTACTTTATCCAGTTCGGAAAGGCTGGAATATATTTTGGAAATATTATCGCTATTGGTCTGGGCGATAACCGCATAGGTAACCATAAGTTTTCCGACCAGTTCAATCAGCGAATCCAATTGCTGGGTGGAAACGCGGATGGAGGAAATGGCTTGCGCGTCTTTTTTCTTCGCCGGGGCGGGTTGGACCTTGGTCTTTTTTTCTTCAGACGGGATATGTTTTGCCGCTGCTGCCGGTTCCGCCTCAGGCGCCGGAGTGTCCTTTATCTCTGCGCTTTGTCCTGCAGTTTCAGCTTTAACGGAAGGATCCTGCGTTGATTCATCGACTTTTTCCCAGCCATCGGTTTCGTCCGGGCTTTCCCCGGTCATGGCCAGCATCTCGGCCATCATTTCCTGTTCATATTTATCCGGTCCGGCAGCGAGCTGTTCACTGGACTGTGCGTCACATGCCGGTTCGGTTTTTTTCCTTGAATCTATCGGAGCTGCTCCGTCGTCCAGCAGGCCGCCGATACAATAGAAAAATTTTTTTTGGGCTTCAGCTATTTCCAGTAGGGAGGTTATCAGATCCGATGTAATTGGAGTGATGCCGTCGGTCAGCATATCCATGAGGGTTATGATTTGTGCAGATCTGAACTGGGCGTTATCAAGGCCGGTGGCTTTCAAAATATCATTAATATCACCGCTGCCGTGTTCAAGGGCGGTGATTGATTCTTGAAGCTGGCCTATGCAGCTGGAAATACTGTCTTTCATTATCCTCAAACTCCGGTTTTGTTCAGGAAAGTTTCCCTGCTTTCAAAGACAGTCAGATGGCGCTGGAAGCCCCAGGAATAAAATGTACTCTTACAATGGTTGCTCATGCCGGTTACGCCTATTTCATAGGTTTCAGCAAATGAAGACAGAAGCTCGAAAAGGGATGATCCTACTGATTCTGCGGTCTCGAAATCAAAGAGAAGTCTTCTGTCCCCGTTTACGGATTGCAGGCTTTCTTCAACTGCCTGCAACTGCTCTGAGCTGTACAGCCGGTGGACCATAATCTTAAATATCTGTGCATCCGGTAGTTGTTCGATTTCAAGGGGATTAATGCCTGATTCGTCTGCCGCTCCATTTGTCTGCCCTCCGCCGGAGAGTCTCGCTTCGATGTCATCCGTAAGGCTCTGATCAAAACGGCCTGATTCGCGCAGCTGTTCGATGAGCATGAAAATTGTGTTCACAGCTTCAATGGCCAATGCGATCTGCATCAGATCCGATTCAACTTCTCCGGCCTGCATTTTTTTAAGAAAATCTTCCACCTTATGAGTAAACGTGGAGGCTGGTTCAAATCCGGACATAAAACCGGTGACGCCTTTGATGGTATGCAGAGGGCGTGAAAGTACTTCGATTCCTTCTCCGATGCGTTGTTCATCGAGCAGGTCGATACCTTCAAGTACCTGCGGATAGTACTTATCGTTTACTTCAGAAAAAAATTCCTCAATAAGAGAATCGTCTTCACTCATCGCATTTGCTCCGTCAACCGGTATCTATTTGTTCATTAATCCGATTTTTTTCAGCTCTTCGTAGAGCTTTTCTCTTTCGACCGGTTTTACAATGAAAGCGGAAGCTTCAACATCATGGAAAGAACGGATTACGGTTTTGGGGTCATCAAGAGCAGTCGTCATGATAACCTTGCAGTGCCCGATTTTTCCTTTTTCTTTTTCATATTCTCTTATCTCCTTCAAGGCGGATAAGCCATCCTGTATGGGCATCATAATATCCATAAGGATCAATCTGTAAGGGTTGCCTTCTTCATATGCAAGTTTGAAGGCATCAACCGCTTCCTGTCCGTTTACCGCTACATCAATCACGAAAAGCGGTGAAAGGAAGGTTGAGAGCAGTTTTCGACCAACAAATTCATCTTCGGCAATGAGTGCTCGCATTAATTCCTCCATAAGAATAAAGATCAAATTTAATGATTACATATCATTTTTTTTTAATCAATGAAATGTCCTTATTTATAAAGGGACATAGCCGGCAAGTGCTGAAGTGAATGATACTCTTGCCAACTTGCCAAAGGTTGAGTACGCAGTACGCCATGGAAAGACAGAGAACACCCCAAAGAGAGTTAAGGGTCAGGGAAGTACTGGCAAAGCGCCAGAAGGATTTCACCCTCATCATTGATAATGTCTGGGACCCGCACAATGTTTCAGCCATTCTCAGGAGCTGTGATGCTTTCGGCATTTATGGTATTCACCTTTACTATACTGTATCACAATGGCCTGAATTGGCGAAGAAGTCTTCTGCATCCGGCAAGAAGTGGGTTGAACGCACCAAGCATAGCGATCCCGTCAAAATGGTCAATGGATTGCGTGAGCAGGGGCATCAGGTTTTGAGAACCGGTTTTTCCGAGACCGCAAAACCGTTGATGGATTTTGACCTCAGCAAACCTTCGGCTGTAATCCTTAGTAATGAGCACAGCGGAACTGCTCCCGAACTGGCAGAGCTGGTGCCCGATGAAGTATACATACCCATGCAGGGCATGATCCAGAGCTTCAACGTTTCCGTTGCCGCCGCGCTGATTCTTTATCACGGATTTTCTCAGCGTTTTGCCAAAGGAATGTACGACAGTCCTTCTTTTTCTCCCGAAGAAATGGAAAAGCTTACTGCGGAATGGCTGGCTAGATAGTTTCAGCCAGTTCTTTCCATTTACGTTCAACATCCTGCCAGAGCATGGTCAGATCCTTCCCGAAGAGGGTATGCAGATCATGCTCGCTGTACTTGCTCTCAAGTTTTATCTTGTTGCCGAAAACCTGAGCCATGGAACGCACGTTGGATGCCTTGGCAAGGCTTGAATGTTGAATGTGCCCGATGCGTAACTGGCCGGCGTAGATATGATCAAAGCCTCCGAGTGAGGCTCTCAGGTCACGCTCAAGGTCATCGAACTGGGTAGGATTGAAGCGTACGTCGAAGTCGCCGCATTCATGGACCGCTTTCATGTTCAGCATGTGGCAGCATCCTGAAACATGTATGGCAGGTCGGGTGTATGAAAATTGTCCGTAGTCAAGCCCGTTGCGGCAGCTGTCAAAAATTTTGATCCATTCGGTCAGTCCTTCTATCTGCGAGACGCCATCTCCGGGCGGAAAAAGATGGTAATCCGCGGACTGCAATGAGCGCGGAGTGGCGGTGGAAGTTATCCGGCAGCCCACGGCGCCGGGATTATTGTATTTTTGCGCCGTAGCCAGCAGCTCTTCCAGCCAGTTTGCTTCCAGCTCCACGTCATCATCAAGAAAAACAGCCCATTTGCCTTTTCGAACTTCCGGTTTTGCGAGCAGCCAGTTTCTTGCCGCCGGGGCGCCTACGTTTACCGGTAGGTGTGTTCCATCATAACAGCCCTGCCTGAAAAGACCTTTCGCCTCATTTATAACTTGTCCCGTGCTGTCGTCAGAACCGTTGTTCAAGGCAAAAATCCGTGCGTTCCCGATATTGGAGTCAGCCACGTTTTTCAGGGTGTTTTTAATGAGTTCCCCGTTATTCCAAGAGTAGAGCAGGATCGCTACCTGATCTGACTCATCAAGTGCTCGTTCGGTGCTGATGGGATTCAGCAGGCTGTGCAGCTTTTGTCCCCAGTTCAGGTTCCAGATATTTTCTTTCCATAATCCGGCCAGTTTTTGCGTTCCTTCTTCGGTCCTGCCGGAACGCAGCAGAAGCTCCGCTTCCATGTAATCCATCCACAGGGACCAGATGTCATAATCAAGTTTGTGAAGCTCGTGCATAGCCTCATCGATGGAGCCGTATAAAAAATTGTACTGGACCTTAAGACGCTGCTGTAACTGGTAAAAATCGTCATCCCAGTTGATCAGGTCCAAAGCTGTGCGCGGTAGCTCCGCATTGCCCATGCGTAGCAGGGTCTCCCAAGAATGAGTCAGCCAGCTTAGCCCGTCCTGTCCCCGCAGCAGGGGGAAAAGGTGACGCACCACGAGTGCCTGATCGCCGGCCTGAAGCAGTTCGTCGAGGTCCTCAAGCGGTATATCCGGTACCGTGCGCGAGGTCAGGCTGTGCAGTATCCGGCTAAGTGCTTCCGGGCATGCGGATGCATTGAGCTGCATGCATTTCTCCGCCGCGCTCCGGTTTAGGGGATTCTGCTGCCAGACCAGCATGGACAGGCCGGCACTGATTTCAGCAAACGGTGCTGTTGCCGATGAAAGCTGCTTAAAAACATTAATTAAACCATTCTGGTGAGAAATTTCTTCTGTTCCCAGCGCCCAGAGAGGGACTGAGTTTTTTACTGCCGAAAGGAAAGAATCAATTTTTTTGATGCTCAGATTATTAGTAGCGGCAATCATCTATTGTCTCCATGTGTTCAGATGCTTATCGTGTTGTTTATTATGCTAAACGAAAGATAAAGTCATGCTGCTTATCCCCGGTGAGATGTAGCTATTCAGCCACTACATTTCGGATATAGCAAAAGATGCTGGACATAAAGTATAAAGCTGGTATTAATAGTCGCTCCGTATGCGGATGTTCGTTTTTGGGAGTTTAATTATGAGTGAGCAGGAAGCTGTAAATATAATCAAGACCGGAGGAGTTCTGGTCTACCCCACGGAAACGCTTTTCGCCATAGGCGCTGACGCCATGGATGAAAAAGCGGCCAACCGTGTCGCGCGCATCAAAGGGCGTCCAATCTTTAAGCCTTTGCCATTGATTGTCGGCAGTATTGAGCAACTTGATCTGGTCACTGACAAAATTTCCCCTGAAATTTTAGAGCTTACCCGTAAATTCTGGCCTGGACCGCTTTCCATTCTGGTCAAGGCCCGTCCTGAACTACCTTCCGCAGTGAAGGACTCCAGAGGCTATACCTCCGTGCGTTGGACTGAACATCCATTAGCCGCGAGTCTGTGTTTAAAAGCCCGCACTCCGCTGATAGCCACCAGTGCCAACATGAGCGGAAAACCGCCAACCGGCCTTGCTTCTGAACTGGATGAAGAACTCACCGTGATGGTAGAGGGTGTTTTTGATGAAAAACCCGGGCCTAGGGGCGGTGAACCATCCACAGTGGTTGAACCGCTTAAAGGAAAACGTATTAAAGTATACCGGGCCGGGGTAATAACTCGTGAAGAGATTGTCCGTGCCGGATTCACTCTCGTGGATTAGCCTTTTTTTGAAAAAGTTTTTCAGACCTGCCTTCATGCGAGGGCAGGTCTTTTTGTTTGGTATAAAAAATTTTACCTCCGATCCCTTAATACGGAGGTCTTTCCAAGGCTGGTAAAATTTTTTGTACTTAATTGCATACAGTCCGGCGAAAATTTCTTTATGATAAGATGTAATTATATTAGTGGTTTATGCGACTATATGTAGTCGTTTGTGTTTTTGGCACAGCCATTGCTAGATAGATATTACCTTCAAACTTTTGCTGATAAAAATGCTGAAACGGGCCTCGTCGGGATCAACCGACGAGGCCTTTTTCATTTTGCGGTTCTTTTCAGTCGGGAATTTTTTCCTGACTAATTCAGAACAATTTTATTTTGTGATCTGCTTACTGGATCGGGAAAAATCTGTCTGTGTCATAGAAGTGATCTGGACAACCGAAAAGTGGTAAAAATTTTTTTACCCTGAATCCCGTGTTAGAGGGTCATTTCCTTAACGGGTAAAATTTATTGTACTGATCTCTGAGGTTGAACAGTAAAACTCTTTTGATATTTTATTCATTTAAATTAGTATGTTGTATGGTAAATCGACCTGCATGTTGAATTTGGCACGGCCATTGCTAGATAGATATTACCTTCAAACTTTTGCTGATAAAAATGCTGAAACGGGCCTCGTCGGGATCAACCGACGAGGCCTTTTTCATTTTGTGCCCCTTAAAGCTGCTCCAAAGGGTGAATGCATGCTGAACAATTTCTGATGAAACCCTTTTTGAATGGCGTTTTCCCTCGTTTTGCCTGCCTCCGGGACTAGTGGTAAAAAAAATTGAACTAGAATGAATTATGTAGATATTGTGGACTTTGAGAAAAAGGTTCGGATTCTCTTGTAATGAAATTTTATTCGAGTTATTTGTAGAAAATAGATGCTAGTTGTTCAGGATGTATAGCTATTAATTTATTGTCTTAATATATAAGGTTGTTTCTTATGCTCGTTTCCAAGCCCTGTCCGCACTGTGGGGGAGATGTGGTTATGTACCGTAATCCTGTCCCTACTGTGGATGTTGTTATTTATGATCCCGCCCTCGGAGTTGTTTTGATTGAGCGCAACAATCCGCCTTTTGGCTGGGCCTTGCCCGGAGGTTTTGTGGATTACGGAGAAACCCTTGAGCATGCCGCTGTGCGGGAAGCAAAAGAAGAGACCGGGCTTGATGTAGTGTTGACCGGACTGGTAGGAGTTTACTCCATGCCGACCCGTGATGACCGCCAGCACACCATAAGCATCACATACAGCGCAGTCGCGCGTGATACCAGTCTCCTGCAGGCCGGTGACGATGCTGGAACGGCTTCTTTTTTTCAATTGCATAGCCTTCCTGATCTGGTTTTTGATCATCGGGATATTCTGGGTGATTTTTCTTCAAAAATACTTCGACTGCATGAACATGCCGCTGTGGGTAGCAGCGGTTAACAAGCGATAAAAAAGGGAGTCCTGCCAGTGCACGACGTTCTTTATGTTACTTCGGAAATGTATCCTTTTTCCAAGACGGGAGGTCTTGGTGATGTGATGGGGGCATTGCCTCCTGCTGTCCACGCCAAAGGAGTGCGGACTGCTGTGATCACACCTTTTTACGGTCGGATGAATCTAGCCGGTCACAAGTTGCGTCTGGTCTATTCCGATTTGCACGTGGGATACCCATGGCCCTCCACAACAGCGGAAATATATCAGACTGATTATGATGGAATTTCCGTATATTTTGTCTCCCGTGGTGAATATTTTGATCGTCGCCACTATTACAATACCCACAACGGCGATTATTTCGATAATTGTGAACGGTTCATCTTTTTTTGCAAGGCAGTGCTCAAGTGGGCCCGCCTGCTGCCATCTGCGCCGACGGTGATTCATTCTCATGACTGGCAGTCCTCGCTTGTGCCGCCATATCTTTATTTTGACCGGGAGCATGATTCCTTCTGGAAAAATACCAGAACAGTCACCACCATCCACAACCTCGCCTTTCAGGGACGTTTTTCGGAAAGATTGTTCCATGAATCCGGGCTGCCCGCCGAGGCGTGGTCCATGCACGGAGCTGAATTTTATGGTGATTTGAATATGCTTAAGGCCAGCATTGCCTACAGCGACGCCGTGACGACAGTCAGTCCCTCATATGCACAAGAGATTCTGGGACCTGAGTTCGGTTGCGGGCTGGAAGGGTTTCTGAACGCTCAGACCCACAAATTGTATGGCATTCTAAACGGCGCTGATTATGCTGTCTGGGATCCTTCTGAAGATAAATTTCTGCCTTGCTGCTACAGCGCTGATAATGTGCAGGGAAAACAGGAATGCAAAAAAAGCATGCTTAGCGATTTTTACATGTCCGAGCAGTTGGTTGATAAACCTGTACTTGGTTTTATAGGCCGTTTGCGGGATCAGAAGGGCATTGACCTGCTCATTGACATCCTGCCGAGGCTGATGGAGAAGGAAGTAGGTGTAATCGTTCTGGGAGAGGGTGACCTCGGCTACGAGGCCCGCTTGCTGGAGTTTATGGAGGAGTATCCCGGTCGTTTTTGTGTTCAGGTGGGCTATACTGAAGATCTGGCCCATGGAATTCAGGCCGGGGCAGATATTTTCCTCATGCCGTCCCGCTACGAGCCGTGCGGGCTGACCCAGATTTACGCGTTGCGGTTCGGCACTCCGCCTGTCGCAACGGCTGTGGGCGGATTGCGTGATACCATCACCCCTTATCCGGATGAAGGTGCCACCGGCTTTACTTTTGCCGAGCCGGACGGGGATTTATTCTATGATGCCGTGATTCAGGCTGTTGACCTGTGGCATGATCGACCGGAATGGGAAAAAATGGTTAAGCGGGCCATGCTTAAAGAATTTACATGGAACCGCTCCGCAGGTGAATATATTAAATTATATCAGTCCCTTGGTGCTAGGGTGTAGTGAAAGCATGAGTCTGACGGAAGTTGTTTTAAATTTACAAGCTGTCGAATGTATGGATGTTCCAGCAAGCAAGAGGATTAAGCCCTGATGCCAGAAACTTTACCTGTTTATATCGCCCCGTTTGACCTTTTCCTCTTCGGCAAGGGTGAGCATTGGGATTTATACCGGATTTTAGGTGCTCATTTTGACCTGCAGGAAGAGCAGGAGGGGTACCGTTTTGCGGTCTGGGCCCCCAATGCCCGTGAAGTTTTTGTAACCGGGGATTTTAACGGCTGGAATAACCGGGCCAATAAACTCATGCCTGTGGGGGTATCCGGTATCTGGGCGGGATTCATTCCCGGTGTGGAAGCCGGGCAGATGTATAAATTTCATGTGGTCCAGAGTGACGGTCATGAGGTCACTAAAACTGATCCCTTCGCTTTCCGTACTGAAATGCGTCCCGGCCATGCAGCTGTTACATGGGGGCTTGATCAATATGAATGGCGGGACAAGGATTGGATGACCGCACGGCGCGATGGAGGTCTGCCGCTTGATAAGCCGATTTCCGTCTACGAAGTCCACCTGGGTTCGTGGCGCAGGGAAGGCTGGGACTACCGGTCCTACCGTGAGCTTGTGGACGAACTGATTCCTTACGCTAAGGATATGGGATTCACTCACATTGAGCTGATGCCGATTGCCGAGCATCCCCTTGATGAATCGTGGGGCTACCAGACCACGCATTATTATTCCCCTACATCCCGCCACGGTAATCCTGACGATCTGCGTTATTTCATCGACATGTGCCATAAAGCCGGGCTCGGGGTTATTCTCGATTGGGTTCCGGGCCATTTCCCAAAAGATGATTGGGGGCTGGGCCGTTTTGACGGAAGCGCACTTTATGAGCACGCTGATGCCCGAAAGGGTGAGCATCCGGATTGGGGAACTTATATTTTTAATTTCGGTCGTCATGAAGTCTGTAACTTCCTGCTTGCCAATGCCCTCTACTGGCTAAAGGAATTTCATATTGACGGACTGCGTATAGATGCCGTGGCTTCCATGCTTTACCTTGATTATTCGCGTCGAGAGGGAGAGTGGATTCCCAACGAGCATGGTGGAAACGAGAATATCGAGGCTATTGAACTGCTTAAAAAATTGAACACCGTGGTTCATGAGCAATTTCCCGGTGCAATAATGATTGCGGAGGAATCCACATCATGGCCCGGTGTCTCCCGTCCGGTCTACGCTGGCGGACTTGGATTCACTTTCAAGTGGAATATGGGCTGGATGAACGACACCCTTGATTATATGGAAAAAAGTCCTATCCACAGGTCGTATCATCATAATAATTTAACTTTTTCCATGATCTACGCCTTTAGCGAGAACTTTTTCCTGCCGATTTCCCACGATGAGGTTGTGCACGGTAAAGGAGCCCTGCTGTCCAAAATGCCCGGAGATATGTGGCAGCAGATGGCGAATCTGCGTTTGCTGTTCAGCTATCAGTGGGCTCATCCGGGCAAAAATCTGCTCTTTATGGGCTGCGAGTTCGGGCAGTGGAATGAATGGAATTGCCGCAAGGAACTGGATTGGACTCTGCTCGGTTTTCCCTCGCATCAGGGGCTGCGTAATACTGTGATCGACCTTAACCGGGTTATGCATGAAAATCCGGCTATGTACCGGCACGATACGGATTGGTCTGGTTTTGAATGGGTAGGGTTTAACGATTACAAATCCTCCACCATAAGTTTTCTGCGCAAGAGCGAAGGGGAGAGACCCGTGCTTTGGGTCTTTAATTTTACCCCGGTTGTCCGCACCAACTACTGCCTCGGTTGCCCGCAGGATGGCTACTGGGAGGAAATTTTCAATTCGGATTCCGAAATGTACGGCGGGTCCAATGTCGGCAACGTTGGCAAGGTCGAGGCCCGTAAGGCTGGGGATCTGGGCGCGTTTCCTTATTATCTGGAATTGACCCTGCCTCCCCTCGGAGCTATTGCACTTCGCCCCGGGCGGGAGTAGAAGAAAGTCTGCTGTTTTAATTTATTAAATATCGGGAGGTCGTGTGTTCGGCCTCCTCTTTTATTTTCAGGAAGTAAATATGAAAAAAAATATTTGTATTACTCTTGGCGATCCTAATGGTCTTGGACCTGAATTGGTCTGTCGTCTGCTGTCTGAGCGCAAAACGGACCGTGCTTATTTGATGATTGGTCCAGAGAATGGTCTGCTCTATCACCTTGATAAGCTGGGGCTGGAAAAATTTTATACCGTGCTTGATGATCCGGAGCAGATTGTTGATGCGGAGCCGGGATACTATCTTTATTCCCCGGCAGTGCTGAATGATTTTGAATTGCAGGTCGGCAAGGCAGAGCCCGAGGGCGGACGCTGTGCCGGTGAAGCCATGGAAACGGCAATGGATCTTCTGAACCGGAAAGTTCTGGCCGGGCTGGTTACCTGTCCTTTGAATAAAGCCATGCTGCAACTGGCTGGATTTGATTTTCCGGGACATACTGAATTTCTGGCGACCCGTTCCGGCGTAGGGCGCGAGAATGTCTGCATGCATCTGGGCGGGCCCAAGCTTAAGGTCAGTCTCGTTACCACCCATCCGAGATTCACTGATATTCCGGGACTGGTTACAGAAGAGCGTATCTTGCGCTGCATTGAGTTGACTGACGGACTGGTAAAATCTCTGGGGCTTGATAAGCCCATTGCTGTTTGCGGACTGAATCCCCATGCCGGTGAGTCCGGACGTATCGGTGATGAGGAGATCAATGTTATTGAACCTGCCATTGCGCAGGCTCGGGCCAAAGGCTTTGATGTCGAAGGCCCTTTTCCGGGTGATACTGTTTTTTATTTTGCGGCTCAGGGCGAATTCAGCGCAGTTCTGGCCATGTATCACGATCAGGGACTGGCTCCCCTAAAGCTGCTCCATTTCAGCGAAGCGGTGAATATCACTCTCGGCCTGCCTTTTCCGCGCACTTCCCCTGATCACGGAACCGGCTACGATATTACCGGAACCGGCAAAGCCTCCCTGAAAAGTTTTAAAGTCGCCATGGATTGCGCCGAAATGATGGTTGATGCATAGCGTAAAATCTAATTAGTTCTTTTTGCCCGTAAGTAATTATGCTTACGGGCTTTTTGTTTTTTGCGAATCATCCGTAAGATTGGCGGCATTGGAAAGTGGAGATCTTTTTTATGTTGGACGTAAATTTTAAGTTGGGTTATCTTTAGGGTAATTATTCTGTGTCTTATAGCGAGTAAGCACTTTTCTTATTTCTACCCGGAGAGCGATTACATGAGTTGGGTATCTAGAAGTTTGTCGCGAGTGATTCTATTGCCGATAATAATATCTATTTTAGTAGGTATAGGGGGACTGGTCATTTACGTTCAGGATTCTTCCTATAAAATTGTTCTTGAGAACTCGATGGAATCAGCTGCGAGCCAGACCTCAATTATTGCTTCGTCCCTCAATCTTTTTATCACTGATACCGTGGCGGTGGTTAAAAGCCTCTCCAGGCTTGATGCAGTAGATGATATTTTTAAAGGAAAAACTGCGTCAGCCAGAAATCTATTTAAAGAAACCATGCTTAATAATGATGTTATCTGGGCAGTTCTGGCTTTCGACCGTAACGGTATGATCTTATCGGGGTTAACGAATCAGGGTACGGATCTGGAGGGGGTGGATATAAGCTCACGTGATTATGTAAAAGCGGTGCTGCAAGGCCAGGATACATACATTACGAAGTCGGTTTTCAGGTCCAAGACTGACAAAAGTCTGCTTTTCGGAGCAAGTGCCGCAGTTAAGGATGAGCGTGGAAACGTATTAGGCGGAGTAGCGGTTTTCGGTGATTGGATGAAATTCGCCAACCTTTTTGTCAAACCTGTTGTTGTCGGGACTGAAGGGTACGGAGTCGTCACGGATTCTTCCGGGGTGGTTCTTTATCATCCGTCAGAAAAATTGATTCTGGAAGATTTAAGTTCTTATAATTTTATGAAAAAAGCGCTTGCCGCAGGTAATGGAAAAGAATTTTACGATTGGCATGGCCGTAATAAAGCTATGATTTTTAAAACTGATCCCAAGACCGGCTGGGTGGTAATGCTTACCGCTTACGAGAGTGATATGGCCTCGGCTGCCGTGATGCAGCGTAATGTCCTGATAGTTGTAGGTCTTCTGATTGTTTTGGTTGTTTTTGGTATTGTTTATTTTTCTGTTCGTAAGCTGGTTGTCGTTCCTGTGGGTGAAGGGATGCGGGTGGCCGGAAAAATGGCAGACGGAGATCTTACTGAATCGGTTGCAAGTAATTCACCTAATGAGATAGGTCGGCTGATGCGTTCATTAGGAAGTATGATCTCCTCCCTGCGTGATGTTGTTGTCGGGGTAAAGTCTGCCGCTGAGCAGGTTGCTGCCGGAAGCGAGGAAGTCTCCGCCTCCGCCCAGCATCTTTCGGCTGGGGCAACTGAACAGGCGGCGTCGGTTGAGCAGGTCGCCGCTTCCATCAATCAGATGACCGGAAATATTTCCAAAAATACCGAGCTCGCCGAAGAAACCCGCGGGATAGCGATTAAAACAGCCCGTGAGGCGGAAGAAGGCGGAGCAGCGGTTTCCCGAACCGTGAATGCCATGCAGGAAATAGCGGAAAAGACTTCCATCATTGAAGAGATCGCGCGCCAGACCAACCTGCTGGCCCTAAATGCAGCGATTGAGGCCGCCAGAGCAGGGGAGCACGGTAAGGGATTTGCCGTAGTCGCTTCCGAAGTGCGTAAACTCGCGGAAAGGAGCGGAGGAGCAGCCGGGGAAATCCGGGAGCTTACCGGATCAAGTCTGGAGGTTGCCGAAAAAGCAAAGCTGGTGCTTGATAAGATGATTCAGGATATCAACCGTAACGAGGAAATGGTAGCTGAAGTGGCGGCGGGTAACCGCGAGCAATATGAAGGCGGGAAACAGATATCAAAGGCCATAACCCAGCTTGATGAAGTGGTACAACGTAATGCCGCCTTTGCGGAAGAACTCTCTTCCACTTCAGAAGAACTCTCCGCTCAGGCCGTTAAATTACAGGATACGATGGATTTTTTCACTGTTCGGGAATACGGTTCCCGGAGAACTGATTCCATTGGTACAGAGTCGGAAAAGATGCCCGCGTTGAAGAGGGGATATGAAAAATTTTAGCTATGCCGAAGCTGACAAATCGTAAATGAGACTTATTTTATAAGTAAGGAACAGCTAACCTGGAGGAGATGTCGAGGGCATCATTTTTTGATGTCCGTATAGCCGCGATCCCGTATTCCTGATTACAGTATGTGGTTGCCCGGTCCGGACAGGATGGCAACTTTTTACGTCAGGTTGTTCAATCTGTTTGAGGTTCACTGGAACATTGAGACAGCTGTGTATAGCCGGAAAATACCGGCAGGAACAGAGGTCGGTTCTGGACTTCTTTCGTGAAGCGCAAGAGCGGTGTGAGATCTCCTCCTGTTTACATAAATCATGGTTTTGTTTGGATTGAAATGCGGAGCAACTTGTTGTTCCGCATTTCTTTTCGGGCTTAAATCTTGCCCTCTGCTATTAATAAGTACATAATACAGAGAACTAAAACCGGAGTTTATGAATGAATCTCAGGAGTTTTAAAATATGCGTAGTGATCTCTTTTTTATTGCTGGGACTCAATGCAGGTAACCTGCACGCAGATAACATTGTCTACCTGACTTCACTTGAATGGCCTCCTTATGTGGGACAACTTCTTCCAGGCAAGGGGACAAGTGCTGTGACCGTCCGTAAAGCTTTTGCCGCCATGGGTTATGATCTTAGGATTTTATTTCTTCCATGGAAAAGAACCATGCACAAGGTTGATACGGATTCTAAGGTAATTGGCTATTTCCCGGAATATTACTCTAGAGATAGGGCTGAAAAGTATATTTTTTCAAACAGTTATGGATGTAGCCCTATCGGCCTGCTGGAGCGGAAGAAAAACCCGGCGGCTTGGGAGACAGTTGACGATCTTGCAGGACTTCGGGTCGGCTTCGTGAGCGGTTATGTCAATACCCGGGAGCTGGATGACGCCATTGCCAACGGAACAATCAAAGCTGATTTTACCTCCACGGATAAGAGCAATATAATGAAGCTCATAAAAGGCAGAATTGATTACGCTGTAGTTGATCCGATGGTTTACAGATATATGGCTGAGACTGATCCCGAAGTAAAAAAATATAATAATCTTGTCCAGATTAAGCCTCGGAATTTCGGGGTGAATGAGCTCTTTGTCGCCTTCAGAAAAGATAGGCAGGGCCGCTTTTATGCTCGTATTTTTAACGAAGGCCTTAAGAAAATCGGCATCGGCAATTCATGCGAAAATGATGATAAAACCATAAGTTCCCAGTAATAGCCCCGTGTTGCAGGAGATAGTTGAATGTCCATTAATGAAATTTCATACTCCAGCTTTGAAAATCCAGCCCTTTACCTGATCTCCCTGCTTCTTAATCCGAAAGAATTATCGCAGGATACACCTATTCCATCCGATTTAGGTCTCCTGTATTTTAATGAAATTGATCTTTTGCAGGAACGGGGGCGCGTTCCGCAACTGATGCTTGATTTTACCCTTGAAAAAGGAGTCTTCCGCGCGGTTTATTTCGGGTATGTCTCTCCTTTCAAGCTGCACTACACGGAATTGAAAATGGATGATTTACCTGCTTCAACGTCTGTTTTTTCTAAAGGAAATGAATTGTTTATACCCATGGAAGCCGCACGCCCCGTGAAAGGTTGCCCGCAGGAACCTGATTGGAACATACTGGCTGGAAGCCTGTCTTTATGGCGCGCCTGTATCGCTCTTCCAACAGTTTGTGATGAATCGCTCGGAAAGTATTTTTCTAAAATGAAATCTGTTTCCCGCTATCAGTGGAGTAATGATAGTTATGAAAAACATGGTGATAGCATTTTTGAAACATGGTCTTCATGTATTCCCTGCGGCGAATCGGCTGATACAGATATTTCAATTTCTCTTGTTAACGGATTGCTCGCCGAGGTGAAAATCTGAATTACTTTCTGTGTTACTCTTCGCTTTTTCTGCAATGTACAGCTACTTGCCGTAATGCTTCAAACTTGACTTAAGTTACCCGGCTGGATAAGTCTTGCCCTCGTTTATTTCTGGGGGGAATGTGGTTAAATTTAATTTTTGGGGAGAATTCTGCGATTCCGATTTAGAGGAATCTTTTCAGAATAAACAGTGGCCTTCTGTCCGCTTCAGGCTCCTTTTTTTATACGTTATTACTATTGCAACCTGTGTGGCAGGGGTATACAGCGATTTTTACGACCTCGGTTTAGGGTCAGGGTTTCATACTGTTTTAGTAGGAAGAGCGTGGGCATGTTTTTTCGGGATGTTCGCTTTTGTCTTTCTTCTGGTGGATAAAGTCAGACCAGGTTTGCAGTATAGCGCTATGGCCCTGTGCATGTTTTCTTTTTTACTTATGGAATCTCTTGAGCTGTTGGTAAAAGCCAGCGCCATAGGTTCTTTAAGTGTACCGAGCACTGTTTTTGTTGTAATGGCTTACTATATCCTGCTTCCTCCGCGTTTGCTCCCCTCCATTACAGCAGCGTTTGCCGGTTCTATTATGTATCTGTATGCGCTTTCCACAGTAGTTCCAATTCAGTCTGGAACATTCATAAATTCAAGTAGTTATTTTTTTATTGTAAATAGTTTCGGGCTGTTTTTCCTGTCTACATTCGGTAGATCCCTGCGCCGGGAGTATGCTGCTATCAAAGATTTGAAACGGTTAGTGGAATTTGACGAACTTACCGGGGTCTACAGCAGACGCAAGGTTCTTGAGGCCGGAGGAGATCTGTTTAAATCCGCCCTTCGTTTTGATCATAAGCTGGCGGTTCTGCTTATGGACATTGATCATTTCAAGAAAGTAAACGATGACCACGGTCACCATGCCGGAGATGCGGTTCTCAAAGAGACAACCAGACGCTGTTCTGAACTTCTGCGGGAAGTGGATTATTTCGGTCGTCTGGGTGGGGAGGAGTTTGTAATTATCCTGCCTCATTCCAGCTTGTTTGATGGAGTCAAAGTAGCCGAACGGTTACGCCGCTGCATCCGGGAGAGGATGTTTCAAGTTGATGAATCATACCTGCCGGCTTCGATCAGTGTCGGAGTGGCGGAGCTTGATGAGCATGAAAATTTTGCCGCTTTATTGCAGGATGCCGACGAACAGTTATACCGGGCAAAGAATAGTGGAAGAAATCAGGTCTGCCCGGCTATGTTGAGGGTAATCAAACCGCCCCTCAAACCAGTCGAAATTTGTGTTGAATAAATGAGAAAGGGAAGAAAGCACAGGCTTTCTTCCCTTTGTTTTTTATCTTGTGAGTTTTCTGTATTTGATGCGATGTGGCTGGTCCGCGTCTTTTCCCAGTCTTTTTTTGCGGTCTTCTTCGTATTCTGAATATGAACCTTCAAACCAGAATACGGAAGAGTCTCCCTCAAATGCAAGAATATGAGTAGCTATGCGGTCAAGGAACCAGCGGTCATGAGATATAACCATTACGCAGCCGCCGAAGTTGTTCAAGCCTTCCTCCAGCGCACGCATGGTGTTGACGTCAAGGTCGTTGGTCGGTTCGTCAAGCAGCAGTACGTTGCCGCCTTCCTGCAGCATGAGTGCAAGGTGAACCCTGTTGCGTTCACCACCGGAAAGGACCTTGCATTTTTTCTGCTGCTCGGAGCCGGTCAGGTTGAACTTGCCGACATAAGCGCGGGCATTGATTTCACGATCACCCAGTTTAACGAATTCGTTTCCGCCGGAAATTACATCGTACACTGATTTTTCGGGATCAAGTGCGTCGCGATGCTGGTCAACGTGAGTCACCTGAACTGTTTCACCGACGATGACTTCACCCTGATCAGGCTGTTCCTGCCCTGCGATCATTTTGAACATGGTGGTCTTACCGGCACCGTTGGGACCGATAATCCCTACAATGGCTCCGGCAGGAATCATGAAGCTGGTATCTTCGAGAAGCAGCTTGTCGCCAGCCTGTTTGTGTACGCCTTTCAGTTCAATAACCTGTTTTCCGAGGCGCGGTCCCGGTGGGATGTAGAGTTCCAGTTCGCGTGAGTATTCATCGGACTGCTGGTTGGCAAGTGATTCGTAGGCGCTGATGCGAGCTTTGCTTTTTGAACGTCTTCCCTTGGGTGACATGCGGATCCACTCCAGCTCGCGGGCAAGAGTTTTCCGGCGTTTTTCATCAGACTTTGCCTCATTGGAGAGGCGTTTTTCCTTCTGTTCAAGCCATGAAGAATAATTACCTTTCCAGGGAATGCCCCGGCCACGGTCCAGCTCCAGAATCCATCCGGCTACATTATCAAGGAAGTAGCGGTCATGAGTAACGGCGATGATGGTACCGGCGTAGTTCTGGAGGTGTCTTTCCAGCCACGAAACAGATTCGGCGTCAAGGTGGTTGGTAGGTTCGTCAAGCAACAGGATATCAGGTTCCTGCAGAAGCAGACGGCAGAGCGCTACACGGCGTTTTTCACCACCGGATATTACTGATACCGGAGTATCCCCGGGAGGGCAGCGCAGTGCGTCCATAGCCATCTCAAGGCGGGAATCGAGATCCCATGCCCCGCAGTTGTCCATTTCTTCCTGCACCTTGGCCTGACGTTCCAGCAGAGCGTCCATCTCATCCGGCTCCATAGGTTCGGCAAACTTGGCGTTGATATCGTTGAACTCATTTACGAGAGCCACAACATCCGCCGCGCCTTCTTCGACCACTTCACGGACTGTGCGTGTTTCATCTACCAGCGGCTCCTGTTCAAGGTACCCGATGGTGAAGCCGGGAGAGATGTGGGTTTCCCCTTCAAAATTCTCATCAACTCCGGCCAGAATTTTGAGAAGCGAACTTTTACCGGAACCGTTCAGGCCCAGTACGCCTATTTTCGCTCCATAGAAATATGAAAGGGAGATATCTTTAAGAATGGGTTTCTTGTCGTAATACTTACTAACCCGGACCATGGAATATATGATCTTATCAGGTTCGTTGCTCATCTTTATTACCTCATTTGGTTGCTATTTAGTTTTTACCACTTGTGGCAGAAAAATCAGTCTCAGGCAATGTTTGAATTTTGCAGCCCAATTTGTGCTAACGTGTCAATTTTATGAGATATGCTGGAAAAGTGATGTTATTTGATTGTTTTATGCAGCAATAATATGCTAGGGGTTGAGATGAACTTTAGAATGAGAGATGATCCATTAATTTAAAAGTAAAAGGGATAAATGCTTATGCGAATCAAGAGTATTAACTCTGTTGTTGCCGTTATTATTTTTGTTTTGATCTCTTTGACTATTTCGATAGGAGTTTGGTGGGTAGCAGACAGTACATACCATGCAATATTTAAAGAGCAGAAAAATGCCATGCAGAGCATGGTTGATCAGTCTGAAAAGGCTCTTGAGCTTTATATGGGACAGACCTCTGATGTTGTAAAACTGATTGCTAAAGGGGATCCTGTTCGTGAGGCCCTTATCCGTGGTAATATAGGGCCTGCAGCGATGCAGTTGAAGGGCTTAATGGAGTCCTCCAGTGATTATTGGGCAGCTTTTGTCTTTGACGATAAAGGAAAAGTTGTCGCCGGTTTCAATGCCAAGGGCAAGGATATGGCCGGGGCGGATCGTTCTTCCCGAGGCTATGTAAAAAAAGTTCTTTCCGGTACAGATTTTTATATTCAGGACGATGTCCTTATTTCTAAGAGTGGCGGCGGCATAATGATCTACGCTATTGCCCACGCTGTGCGCGATGCTTCCGGCAAGATCGTCGGTGGTCTCGGTATTTTTCCCAAGTGGGAAAGATACACCAAAAGCTTTATAGATCCTTTCCATATAGGTAAAGACGGCTACTGTTTCATGGTGGACAGCAAGGGACGCATAATTGCCCATGCCACCAACAAGAAGTTGTATTTAAAAGATGTATCAAAGTATGATTTTGCCAAGACTATTCTTTCCGAGAAAAACGGTGCTGCAGCTTATGAATGGGAAGGGCGCGAAAAGTACATGGTTTTTAAGACCATGCCTGATACCGGGTGGGCCATTGTAGTTTCGGCTTATGAGAATGATCTTACCGCCGCGGCTACCCACCAGCGTAATATCCTGCTCATCGGCGGGGCTGTTGTTGTACTGATTCTGAGCTTAGTGATGGTTATTATGCTTAGAAGGCTTGTGCTGCAGCCGGTGGAGAACATCCTTGAATTTTCAACTGAGATTGCCGAAGGAAACCTCAAGGCTGAATTACAGGGTAACTATCAGTATGAATTTGAAAACCTAGCGAATAAAATTAATACGATGGTTACGGAGCTTAAAGTCAAGCTCGGTTTTTCCGAGGGTGTGCTTAACGGACTGACCATTCCGTGCGGTGTTGTTGATCCGGACGGTAAGATGATCTGGTGTAACCAGCTTGTCTGTGATTTGCTTGAAACCGACCATACTCCTGAAACCGCAGTAGGGCTTCCCGCCGGTGAGTTTTATTACGGTGATTCCCAAAAAGAAAACGCATTCCAAAAAGCGCTGAAGCAAAAGGAAGCCATAGAGCTGGATATGGATTACACCGGCTTTAAGGGCAGTGTTAGGAATATACATATTTCTACAACCCCGTTTTACGATATGGATGGCAACATGCTCGGTTCCCTGTCCGCCTGGGTCGATATGACTGAGATTAAGCAGCAGGCCCGTGCTATCGAAAAACAGAATGAACGTATAACCGTTGCCGCCGCAGAGGCGGAGCATATTTCGCAATCCCTTTCCAGTGCGGCTGATGAGCTTTCCGCCCAGATTGAACAATCCAACCGGGGTGCTCAGGAGCAGCGGGACCGAGTTGCTGAAACTTCCACTGCCATGGAAGAAATGAATGCCACTGTTTTGGAGGTGGCCCAGAATGCCGGAGCAGCGGCTGAAGATGCCAATTCCGCCCGTGACAAGGCTGAAAACGGTTCGCAACTGGCGCAGCAGATGATTGAATCGGCAGACGGTGTGCGTTCTCAAGCTGAAGCGCTTAGAGAATCCATGGAGCAGCTTGGAGTAGAAGCAAGCGCAATAGGTAATGTTCTTAGCGTGATCAGTGACATTGCCGATCAGACCAATCTGTTGGCCCTTAACGCCGCTATTGAGGCCGCACGGGCCGGTGATGCCGGACGCGGTTTCGCGGTTGTTGCCGATGAGGTTCGCAAGCTGGCAGAGAATACCATGTCTGCCACCGGTGAAGTAGGTGAAGCCATAACTAAAATTCAGAATATGACTAAGCAGAATGTTTCTGCCACTGAAGTTGCCGCTGAATCCGCTCAAAACAGCAGTGAACTGGCTCACGAGTCCGGACGTAATCTTTCGGAAATACTGACATTGGTCGGCAATGCATCGGATCAGATTCGGGCGATTGCGACGGCTGCTGAAGAACAGTCCGCCACCAGTGAGGAAATCAATAGGGCGACTGAAGATATCAGTAGAATTTCTCTTGAAACCTCACAGGGTATGAGCGAATCTGCAAATGCCGTTCAGGATGTAGCCGGAATGGCCTCAAAGCTGAATAGTGTAATTGAGGATATCCAGCCGGATAAATAAACAGTTCAAAGTAAGCTTACAGCCCCCTTTGTTCTTTCTGAAGAGCAAAGGGGGTTTTGTTTTTGCGATTCATCTTGCCAGCGCAACTTCCGCCGGGTAATATCTGTAATTTAATGGAGATGGTTATGAATGATAAACAAAAAGAAGAACTTAAAAATAAAATTGCAGTTGAAATTGAAAACCTGACAAAGCAGGTCGAGAACCTTAAGGAAACGGTGAATCCGGTCAAACCGGACGCGGCGATAGGAAGGCTTTCCCGGTTGGATACTATGCTGAATCAGGGCATCAACAAAAGTTCCATAGCCCAGTCCCGCCAGCGAATTCTTAATCTGGAAGATGCCCTGAACCGTCTGGAAAATGATCCTTTTTTCGGGGAATGTGAGGAGTGCGGTGAAGATATTCCCCATGTACGGCTGCTGGCTCTTCCTGAGAGCCGTTTTTGCGTGCACTGTGCAGAGCACTTCAAGGAGTAGTTTTGGGAATTGCATCTGATCTTGTAATACTCATTGTTGCCGGTATGCTGGGCGGTTTTGTGGCCCGGATGCTTAGACAGCCGCTTTTGCTGGGCTATATTGTTGCCGGAGTGCTGGTTGGCCCGCACACTGGGGGAATTACAGTTTCCGGAGTGCATGAGATTGAGCTGCTGGCTGAAATCGGGGTGGCTCTGCTGCTCTTCACTCTTGGCATCGAATTTTCAATAAAAGAACTCAAACCCGTGCGCTATGTGGCCTTGATCGGTACCCCGTTGCAGATTATTCTGACAATGGCTTTCGGCTGGGGAACCGGGCAGCTTATGGGCTGGGATTCGCATCTCTCTATCTGGTTCGGGGCCTTCGTTTCTTTGTCCAGTACCATGGTTGTGCTGAAAACCTTAGAAAGCAAAGGGCTGGTCGGTACTCTCTCCAGTCGGGTCATGCTCGGTATGCTGGTGGTGCAGGATATTGCCATCGTGCCGATGCTGATCATCATGCCTCAGCTTGGTTCGGATTCCTTCGGGCTGGCGCAGTTGGGCATGGCCGGAATCAAAACAGTGCTTTTTCTCTTATCCATGTTTGTTCTGGGGTCACGAGTCATACCGCGATTTATGAGAATCGTAGCCGGATGGAATTCACGGGAGATGTTTATGCTTTCGTGCAGTGCTATCGGATTGGGAATCGGTTATGCCACACATTCCCTCGGCCTTTCATTCGCCTTCGGAGCTTTTGTTGCCGGTATGGTGCTCAGTGAATCCCGCTATGCCTATCAGGCCCTGAGTGATATACTGCCCCTGCGCGATATATTCAGTCTTATCTTCTTCGCTTCGGTCGGTATGCTCATTGATCCGGTTTATGTATGGGAGCACATCTGGTCCATACTGATCCTAGCCTCTGCTATCCTTGTGTTCAAAGGTTTGATCTTCGGCTCTGTGGCCCGTCTTTTCCGCTATCGCAACGTGATACCGCTGGCCTTGGGGCTGGGGATGTTTCAGGTGGGTGAGCTCTCCTTCCTGCTTCTTCAGCAGGGTGCGGAGTCCGGTTCATTCCCTAAAGAGTATTTCCCGCTTTTCATGGGCACAGGGATTGTCACTATGCTGATAACTCCTATCGTGGCTTCCTGTACCGGTCCCTTGTATTCGCGTATACAAAAGCATCGCAAGTCCGATCCCTTTGAAAGTATGAATCTTCCAGAGCACGAATTGGACGGGCACGTGGTGATTTTGGGCTACGGTAGGTTCGGTTCTTATGTTGCCGAATCCCTGCGTGAGATTGATATCCCCCACGTGGTTGTTGAGATTCATGCCGGAAAGGTCGATCAGGCCGTGGAAGACGGGCGTGCTGTTATCTATGGTGACGCAGGGCAGGAAATTGTTCTTGAAGCCGCACGGGTTTCACATGCCCGTATGGTTCTTATGACCATCCCTTCGGTCCGGGGATCAGCAGCCATACTTGAACGGGTGGAATATCTTTCTCCGCAATGTCCGGTTGTTGCTCTTTCCCGCAATCCGGAACATCTGGAAGTCCTTAATGAACTTGGTGTGGATCATATAATCATGCCTGAATTTGAAACCGGTCTGGAGATGATCCGCCAGACATTGTTTAATTTCTGCCTGTCCCCGGTGGAAATTCAAAATGTAATGGATTCCATGCGCCGGCAAAGGTATACACCTGATCTGGAACTTAATTATCCCAAGACAGCCCTGCTCGCCCGCTTGAGCAAAGCCGCAGAGTCCGTCAACCTGAACTGGGTTGAGGTGGAAGAAAATGCAGATATTGTGGGCAGTTCTCTGGCCGGAAGTAAAATTCGGACCGTGACAGGGGTTTCCGTGGCCGGGGTTTTACGTGATGATCGTTTTATACAGAATCCAGACAGTTCCTTCCGCTTTATGATCGGTGATATTGTGGGAGTGCTCGGTGGACGTAAAAATATTGAAAGGTTCAGGTGCCTTGCTACTGTTCCTAAATGTGATCTTAAAGAGGTTTAAGATGTTCAGAAGAATTATTTATACTATTTTTTGGCTTTTGTTTGCAGCTCTGGCCTGCGGATGTGCGAATCCACACATTCCAGACCCTAGGGGATTGGGACCGGCTCCTAAAACTTGTTCAAGGCCGGTGGATATACTCAACTATTTTGAAACAATTCCTTATCGTGATGATGCGGCTGTCAGTAGCGAGGGGGATTTTACTTTTTTCGCAGAGCAGGGTGTTTTTCTTAAAAAACCGGGACTTAATTGCAGTGGCTTTACCGTGTCCGCCTCCCGTTACTACTTTAATCGAAACTTTAATCTCACGGATACGACCATTGACCGTCTTGCGGACAGCGGTCCGGATTCCCCTTACGGTGAAGATTGGGATTTCGGTTATGATCTGATCTTGAACATTACCGAGGGATTACCGCGAAAAGTAGTTCTGCCATACGGCCAGAATGCTGTGATTGAAGACGGTAACGGCATGACTTTGCGCGGCTTTAAACTCAGCGACCGCACAGCGTGGGCGGATGTGGTTAAACAGATGACACCCGGACATGTTTACCTTTTTTCCATGAGTAAAAATATCAACTATAAAAAGTACAGGGTGCTTCATTATCATGTCGGGCTGATTCTTCCTGATGGCAAAGGCCATGTCTGGCTTTGTCATGCTACGCGGAACAGCGGGGTCAACAAGGTGGATATTTCAAATCTGGAAAATCTTGAACCTATCATCAAGGCCAATCCTGATTCAGGTCTGGGACCGCGCGAAATCTTGATTATCGAAGCCCCGCTCCTTTGCGGCAGTGTTTTTTAAGAGATAGTGGGTAATGTTAAGCGATAATGTTTTATTCGCTTTTGGATTAACTGCTTTTTCTATAAATTCAGGTGGCATTTGAATAACATTTGTGGAATTGTTATCCTGCTTATTTTTTACACAGGAGCTAAAATGGCTAAGAAAAATATAGGTATACAGGGGTTTACTCTGCCCATGCCTCAGACGATTCTGGGATCTCGGCACGAGGGAAGAAATAATTTTATGGCGTTGGCCTGGGTTTCACGTGTTAATTACAATCCTGCGCTGCTGATGATTTCTGTTGGCAAGCGGCATTTTTCGAATACGGCAATTCAGGCCAGCGGTGAGTTCTGCGTAAATATTCCTTCCGTAGATATGGTTGAAGTTACGGATTTTGTCGGTCTCGTTTCCGGTAATAAACTGGATAAATCAGAACTGTTCGAGGTCGAGCCGCGAATATTACAGAACGCACCGATTATCAGCAAATGTCCTGTCGCTATCCAGTGTAAGGTATATGATTCCATGGAATTGCCCAACGATACCCTTTTTGTAGGTGAAGTTGTAGCCACATGGTGTGACGAAGATGTGCTTACCGATGACATACCAGACATCAAAAAGGTCAACCCCGTAACCCTGACCATGCCTGACAACCGCTACTGGTCAGTCGGAGATTGTGTCGGGCGGGCTTGGCATGATGGAAAGAAGCTGAAGTAGATTCTACTTGTTATACTAAAAAAGATCGCAATATTTCTAAAAATATTGCGATCTTTTTTTGCGTTAATTTTATGATTCCTATTTCATATAATGCTTGTAACAGGCGATGGCATTCATGGCGAAGAGCGAAGTTGTGACCTCGCTGCCGACGATAATCCTTGTGGGGTGCCTGACCATGGTCCATTCGTAGGCTTTGTAAGGATGTTTGCAAAAACCTTCGCCGAGATGATCATGTAAAACTTTTATGCCCCGTTCGATAAGACCATCCCCTTTGTTGGGGTAGCGCAGCAGGCAGAGGGTAGCTACCGCCAATGAAGCATCAAAGGGGTTGAGAGTCGCGCCGAGCATATCGTACTTGCAGTAATCCATTGCCGCGGCCCGGATCTGTTCCACCTTACCTTCCGGGTCTATTAGTTTCCGTTCGGTTTCAGGAATAGTCAGCCATGTATCGTAAAGACGTCCTGCATAACTGACATATATTTCAGGCAGGTAAAATCGTACCGCACTATCATGTTTAAAATTTCCGCTCATGAATGCGTTATGGTGGAAAGTCAGAAATCGTTGCAGGGTTGCAAGATTTTCCCCCTCAAGTGCTTTCCATTGTTCGCGGTTAGCGAGGATAGCCTCAAAAATATCCATATTATGGCCGGGGCATATCTCATTGCCCAGAGTTTCGCGTATTATGCGTCCGTCTTCATTGTCCTTCTTAAACGGTTTGTCGAACCATAGCGGTACGGAACCGAAATAATCCAGCGGACGGGTCATGGTGATCGTCGGAGGATTGGTCCTGTTGCCCCCGCCTATCTGATATTCGTTGATTATCTCGACCCACGGAAAATCCAGAAACATTTCGGCTGCGCGCAAAAGCTCATGGTTTGTCTTAAGATTTTTTCCCTCAGTAAGGTCCAGCCATTTGCGGGACATCGCAAGGGCGAGAAAAGTGGTGTCCACATCTGGAACATAGTCATCGAAGCCAAGTTCTTTTTTGGCTTTCCAGTCTCGTGGTTTAAGGTTGCATAGCGGCAGACCGTTGCCGTCCTTGGGCAGGCAGGTAATGGCAGGGTGCCTGATGCCTGAACTCGGAGCCTTCAGCCACTCCATGCTGGTCACGATCAGGAAATGGAGAATGGATTCCATCATTTCCTGAAGTTTATTCTGCTCTGCCTGAGGCAGCTCTTCCAATATATAAAGGTTGTATATCTGTTCCCAGAAAATATCGTCATAAAATCCGGTCCGATGTGTTATCCATGAAACGCGCATGGAAAGCGGCTCCGCTATACCTTTCCAAGGACGGCGAAAAATTTTCAGAGCCAACGGATTGGCATGCAGGAAACAACGCATCAGCCCGAAAAGCAGGTTGATATTCTGGAATTCGTATGAACCCAGCCCGGTCATGATGTTCATGAAATTTTCACCGTCGCAGATGGAATCTCCGGGCATTACCACCTGTGCGGAAACCGGGAAATAAGGGTCATCCGGGTTTTTATCCCAAACGCGGATAATATCAGTCAGGACCGCGTTTAAAACTTCATTTACTTCCTTTTCGTGCATGCGTGGAGGTCTGGTGTCAGTTTTTTCGCGGATTCTCCACTCAGGGTCCTTAATTCGGTCGAGCAGTTTCGCCAGCGGAGCGAAGGTCTTTTCGATCCATTCCTTATCCTGCCAGTTATCATAATCGGCCTGCATGGCCGCACTCATCATTTCTTGATACGGCCCGACCTGACTTCTAAAAATAGCAGGATGTGAACACCAGCGAAGGATGAAATGTTTGAAAAGCGGATTACCAAAAAGTTTTTTGTAGAGCTTTTTCAGATTCTTTCCCGGTTCACTCGGATTCTTGCACTCAAGAATAGGTTCATCACAAATGTCATATATCGTAGCGTTTCTCACTTGCACTCCATTTTGCGTTGCCTTTGACAACATTCTTTTTTTTTATGTTAAAACTTGACTATCAAAGTGGGGGGCGCCTTGCAATCCATTCGCCCTGCATGTACTGTCCCGGTTAAGACCTGAAAGGGTTGTGATGATTAGATGATGATGTGATAAAGTTCAAGCATGACAATATGTTGTGCTCCTTTGGTAGATAAGTTGATCAATAAATGATCATGACGGGGAATAACGGTAGACCATGGAAAGATTTATAGCCGACCTGCACATCCATTCCAGATTTTCACGTGCCACCAGTAAAGCCTTGGACCCGCGCCTTCTGGCCGCATGGGCAAGGGTTAAGGGCATTGATATCATCGGTACCGGTGATTTTACCCATCCAGAATGGCTGGCCGAGATTGAAGATCAACTTGTGGAGGATGGTTCCGGGCTGTTTTCCCTGCGGGAACCCAAGGGGCTGGAGGAATCCATCGACTGGGTGGATGGGCCCTTTGCCGGTCAGACCCGCTTCATGCTCCAGACAGAAATCAGTTCCATTTATAAAAAATACGGCAAAACCCGCAAAGTTCACAACCTCGTTTACATGCCCGATATTGAGTCGGTAAAAAAATTCAACGCCAAGCTTGATGCTATCGGCAACCTTAATTCCGACGGCAGACCTATCCTCGGTCTGGACAGCAAAGACCTGCTCGAAATCGTACTTGAAACCAGCGATACCGCCTTTCTCATCCCCGCTCATATCTGGACCCCGTGGTTCTCGCTTTTCGGTGCCAAGTCCGGCTTTGATTCTGTTGAGGAATGTTACGGTGATCTGGCTTCTGAAATCTTTGCCATGGAAACCGGCCTTTCCTCAGACCCGGAAATGAATTCGTACATTTCAGCACTTGATAAATTTCGTATGGTTTCCAATTCTGATGCCCATTCAGGGGAGAATCTTGGACGAGAGGCCAATGTCTTCAGCGGAAATATGTCCTATGAAGGAATTTACCGTGCTTTGCGCGGTGAAGGTCTGGGGCATAAATTCATGGGCACAATCGAATTTTTTCCCGAAGAGGGTAAATATCACATGGACGGGCACCGCAAGTGCGGAATTATGCTCGATCCCCATGAATCTAAAATGCGTGGCGGCATCTGCCCTGTCTGCGGCAAGCCTTTGACCATGGGCGTTTACTCCCGCGTGATGGAACTGGCCGACCGTGAGGAACCGCAGCAGCCCAAGGGGCAGCCCGGATTTGATTCTCTGGTTCCGCTTAAGGAAATTATTTCAGAAGTAGTGGGCACCGGCCCAAAGACCAAAAAAGTTCTCGGTGTCTATGCTCCACTAATCAAGGAATTCGGATCTGAATTTACTATCCTGCAGCAGGTTCCGGTTGAGGACCTTAAACGGCATAATGCGCATCTTGCCGAAGGCATCCGGCGCATGCGTGAGGGACAGGTTATCCGCAATCCCGGTTTTGACGGGCAGTACGGAACCATTTCCGTTTTTTCCGCGCAGGAGCGAGATGAAATTGTCAACGGCGTGAAGCTGGTGGTTGTCCGCAAGCCCAAGGGGGATCTCGATGATGCCAGACCTGAAGCAACGATTCGTAAGTCCAATGAACCGCAGGAAGAAGATAGCGGAGTGGTGCGATTTAACGAGGCTCAGAAAAAAGCGATCGAAGCCGGTCCTGAGCCTGTACTGGTTATAGCCGGTCCGGGAACCGGTAAAACCCAGACCCTGATGGGACGCATTAAATATTTACTTGAACGGGGAACCCGTGCCCGCCGGATTCTTTCTCTGACTTTTACCCGCAAGGCCGCTGAGGAAATGAACGAACGCATGCGTAACATGCTCGGCGAGGAAGAAGTCCTGCCCCGTGCGGATACGCTCCATGCCTTGGCTCTCGAATACTGGGCCTGCGCTTTTGATATTGATCCGATAATCCTGAATGAAGAGACGGCTCGCCGGGTATTCGCACGTGCCAACCCGGACCTTAACGGCGCAAAACTAAGATCTGCATGGGATTCTATCAACCTGTCCCGTGAAACTATGGAACCGTTGAGTGATGGAGCCGCGGAGATTCTGGCTAATTATACCCGGCAGAAAGATCAGTTTAATCTGGTTGATTACACCGACCTGCTTGAATTCTGGCTCTCGGAACTCCGGTCGGACAAATACGTGCGTACCTTCACCAATGTGCTTGTTGATGAGGTGCAGGATCTTTCTCCCCTACAGCTTGCAATTGTGCACCGTTTGGTTGGCGATGACGGGGAAGGGCTTTTTGCTATTGGCGATCCCGATCAGTCCATATATGGATTTCGCGGTGCAGCCGGCGATGTGTCCGATAGATTTCATTCCTTCTGGGAAAATCTGATCTGTATAACATTGGAAGATAATTACCGCTCGGCGCAGGCTATTCTCGATGCCTCGGCGTCGGTGTTTGACGATCCGGTCCGGTTGAAAGCGCATAAAAAATTTGAAGCTGAAATCCAGCTTTTTTCCGCTCCTGACAGCACTCGTGAGGCTTCATGGATCGGAGAGCGCATAAAAAAACTCATCGGGGCCACCAGTCACAGTCTTGTCGATGCGGGAGAGGTCGGTTCTCTCAGCCCTGGAGATATTGCGGTGCTGATCCGTTTCAAGGCTTTGATCGGTCCTATTGAGAGTATGCTCAACCGGCAGGGCATACCGTGCAGCGTGCCGGAGGCGGAGACTTTCTGGCATGATCCACGTGTAGAGGTCCTGTTGGCTGCAGCCCGGCGGATGCTTGGCTTTGCCGAAGACTTTGATGATGAAGCACCGGAAGTTCCGGAAAAGATTATTGCTCAAGGGCCCCTGGGGCTTTCCGCCTATCTTACCGATATGCCTCCGTTTGACCAGCTGTTCTGGGAAAGCAGGCCTTTTCGAGATATGGTCAAAGGCTATAAGGAACACGGAGGCTGGTCCGGACTGCTGAACTGGATTCACATGCAGAATGATCTTGATCAGGTGCGCGGTAAGGCTGAAAAAGTGCGCATCATGTCGATGCACGCTGCCAAGGGTCTGGAATTCGAGGCGGTATTTTTGGCCGGACTCGATGACGGCATTGTGCCTTTTGCCGGGCCGGATATCCTGACCGGAAAGATTTCTAAAGACGGTTTGTCGGTCCGGGAGGATGCGGAAGAGGAGCGCAGGCTCCTTTACGTAGGCATGACCAGAGCCAGAAAAAAACTTTTTATGTCTCATGCGGACAAGCGCCCTCTATACGGGAGGACGCTAATGCTGCCTGTATCACGTTTTTTGAAAAATCTTCCTGATGCGGTTAAAAAGTCTGCGATGGTTGCACGGAAAGTTCAGAAGGAGAAGAAAATCAGCCTGCTGGATATGTAGGTGTATTTTTCGGTCGTATGTATGAAGAAGGGTGGTTAATGTTTTTTGATTACAACATAAAAACCTTGTAGACCACTTTTTCATAAACCATTGACATTCTTCTTGCGACTATAGAACTTAAGCCTACGCCCCTGAGCCTGCAGAAGATGTGCAATGGGTTTAAGTGGTGTTGGAAAAAGTTTCTAACCCGTTTCATTTTATTTCTCCCGACATAGTTGAATATACTTATTTTGAGCAATAATTATGCCGTATATAAAAAGCCCTTGCTCTTTGGCCTGTTGTCTGAATGCGTGCGCATAGATTATAGATTTTATTGATTCAGGGCGGCAAAAATGTCCAATTTTTTGAATAGTATTGATTCCCGTTTTCAAGTGGCCGCGCCCTCGTGGGTGATTCCCGGAACCATTGTTGAAAATTGTCGTTTTCTTGCTGGAAAGGTCGACGAAATAGCGCTTCTTTTCTTTGAGGCAAAATCCTGTCTGGCCTATACGAAAGCTGATCTGCCACAGGAATTGGCAGAAATAGGGCTTTCCTTTCATATCCACCACCCTCTTGATCTTCCGTGGCATGAAGGCGGAGCAGCGGTCGCACAAACCGTCATCGCATTGAATGAAAAGGCCGCCCATTTAAATCCAGCTGCCCATGTAATTCATCCGCCTGCCGCCGGGCGAAGTGCCGCCGGTCTGATTTATGATTTTGCTGAAGTAATTTCCCGCAGTGATATAAAACCCGGAACCGTACTCTTTGAAAATATTAAGGAGAATTCTTTGCTGGGTATTGGCGGGGTTATAGCTGACTGCGATATGAAAATATGCCTTGATCTAGGGCATATACTGGCTTACGCACAGGATGATTTGTTATATGATGAAAGCATTGACGGATTGGTCTCCATGCTGCACCTTAACGCGCCGGGACCTGGAGGTCGTCACCTCGGACTCGATACACTTGATGTTGCCGGGCTTGAAATAATGAGTATTTTGCTTAAAATGGTTGCAAATGACGGCACGCTGACTGTTGAAGTGTTTGAAGAAGGACCTTTTTTTAAATCGCTGCAATTATTGAATGAAAATTGTATAATAAGAAATGGCAAGTAATGCCTTGTGAAATTTTTATTGTGGTTGCAGTCCTTGTCGGAAATAGAGTACGTAAAGATAGCTTTTCCATTTTTTTGTACTCATGTACCCGGGGGAGACCTTGATTACATTTGTGCTGGGGGGCAATAAGTCGGGAAAATCAGATTACGCCCTTGATCTGTTTGCAGAATATTCTGGTCGGAAATGTTTTATAGCAACCGGAAAGGCTCGAGATATGTCTTTTCGGCAGCAGATTATGACTCATCGGAATGAGCGGGACCCATCCATTCCGGTTTTGGAAGCCGGGGCGGACTTGCATCAGGTGCTGCTAAAGGCTAGAGAAGGGTACGACCACCTACTGGTGGACAGTCTGGATTTTTGGTTGTTCTCCTGTTCCGAGGTCTCGGACGGGGAGCATCATATCGGGGAGGTTGTCCGGCTTTTATCTGAGTGGAAAGGGCCGGATGTTGTTTTGGTGTCTTGTGAAGTGGGTCTCGGTCCGCTGGCAATGACACGTGAAGTCCGAAGTTTTGTACGAAGCTTGGGATCACTCAACCGAACAATGGCTGCAATCGCAGATGAAGTTTATCTTGTGGCCGCAGGGTTGTCCCTTACCCTGAAGAAGTAACTATGGCTTATTTTAAACAGCTTGAAGATCAGCTTCAGGATTTGCTCGCTCTTTGCAATAAAGACGAGCGCTGGCTGGTAGTGGTCAACGCCGACCCGGATTCTCTTGGATCGGCAATGGCATTTAAACGCATAATCGGCCGCAGGGTTGCAGAAGTGGGAATTGCCCACATCAATGAGGTCAAGCGCCTCGACAACCTTGCCATGATGCATTACCTGCGCATCCCGGCCCAGCGGATGATACCTACCCTTGTGGCTCAGTACGACAAATTTGCAATTCTTGACTCCCAGCCTCATCACCATCCTGATTTTGAGGATGTGAAATTTTCCGTGATAATCGATCATCATCCGAAGCCGGAGGAACCTTATCCATACGCTGAGTATGTGGATATACGTCCCAGTTATGCGGCCAACAGCACCATGATGACCGAATATCTCTACAACCTGAATATCCGTCCGGCCAAACTGCTGGCCACAGCGCTACTCTACGGCATTAAAACCGATACCCAGAGCTTTGAGCGCCCTTTTATTGATGACGATGTCAAGGCTTTTAGATACTTGACTAAATATGCGGATATGGACCTCATTAAACGTATTACACGCAGTGAGATCCATCCTGACTGGCTGCGCTATTTCTCCCGCGCCTTCTATAATCTGCGTCGCATCGGCCTAGGACTTTTTACTCACATCGGTAAGGTCGAAAACCCTGATACACTGGTCATTCTTGCGGACTTCCTAATGCGTGTTCACGGCGTTTCATGGGATGTTGTTTCCGGGGTTTACGAGGATACTCTTGTTGTTATTTTCCGTGGTGACGGAATGCGCAAGGATATGGGAAAAATGGCGGCCAAGCTTTTTGATGAAATAGGTTCTGCCGGTGGACATAAGGCTGCCGCACGGGCTGAGATTAAGCTTGAAGCCCTTGAAGAAGCCGATCCTGAATCTTTCGTTCTCAAGAAATTGACCAAAGGTAAAAAGACGGTCAAACGTATCTGATCTTACCCAATTACATAATTGCAGGGTTTGAACCCTAAGGCATATCATGGCACTCAGAGATAAATTGAATTTTGACGGCGAGCCTCTCTTCCTGATTGACGGCTCAGCATTTTTCTATCGCGGATTTCACGCTTACCCGGATCTCAAACGTTCGGACGGTGTACCCACTAACGCCTTGTTTTTTGTGTTGCGGGTTCTGCTCAAGATCATCAAAGAAGAAAAACCCAAATATCTGGTTTTCATGCTCGATGGGAAGGGTAAGAATTTCCGTCATGAACTATATGATCAGTACAAAGCCCAGCGTCCCCCCATGCCCGAAGACCTGCGTGCCCAGATAGAGCCGCTTAAGGAAGGATTGGAGGTTTTAGGCGTGCCGCTCATCGTATCCAACGGGGACGAAGCTGATGATTGCATCGCTTCTCTGGCTGCGCGCTATAAATCCGAACGGCCGGTGGTAATCCTCGGCGCGGATAAAGACCTTAAGCAGTGCCTTGATGAAAATGTTTTCATGTGGGATCCGGCCGGGCGTAAAGAAAAAATTACCTCCCTTGATGATTTTCGCGAAGATACTAAAATGGAGCCCGATCAGTGGGCTGATTTTCAGGCGCTTGTGGGTGATTCCGCTGATAATATCCCCGGCGTGCCGGGAGTGGGCAAAGTTACCGCTACCAAAATAATGCTCGAGTATCCTACCCTTGAGGATATCCGCGATAATTTTGACAACTTGAAGCCCGCCATCCAGAAAAAGATGAAGGATGAGCTGGAAAATATTTTTGTCTACCGCGAGCTTACCCGCATGCGACTGGATAGTTGTCCCGATTGTGATCTCAAAAAATGCGAGATCCGTTCCGCTGATCCGGAAAAGGCTGCGCAGTTTATGACCAGCTATGAATTCCGCTCACTGGTGCGCGATGTAAAATCTTTATTTCCCTCAACCACGGCATCCGGAACTGAATCTGTACCGGCCGCTAAATCTTCAAAAAATAAATCCGGGCAGCTTTCATTATTCGGAGAAGATGTGCCCGTTCCCGCAGGACCTGAAAATCGACTTGAACTGAAAAAAGCGGATTCCGCCGCTGAACTTCCCGATCTTTCCGGCAAAGAAGTCGGGCTGGTCCGCGAGGGCAAGGTTTTCTTTCTCGGGCTGGATGGCGACGAGTGGATGTGCAGAGTCTCTGCGGCAGAACTGGTCAAGGAACTATGCTCTGCGAAGACCGTTGTTGTGGCTGATGTGAAATCCTTTTTGCGTTCTGATGAGGTCTGGTCTGAAATTCAGCTTTCCCGCTGGTTTGATTTAGGCCTTGCCGCGTATCTGCTTAACCCTGAAGAACGTAATTATGCCTGGGATCGTTTGCGGGCAATGCTTTTTGCCGGGGATGAGCTTCCTGATGCAGTGGATGAGGTTCATCCTGACGCTCAGGGACTGGCAGCGCTGGCGCTTAAACATGTGCTGGGGCCGCGCATTAAATCCGCCGGACTTGAAGAACTTATAGACAATTTGGAAATTCCCTTGATTCCAGTTCTAGCCGGCATGGAAGAGGCAGGGATCACTATTGATCTCTCCGCTTTCGCTGATTTTCTTTCTGAAGTAAACGAGCGCATCAACGAGCTGACCAGAATCATTCATGATCATGCCGGGGAGCCCTTTAATATCCGCTCCAGTCAGCAGATGAGCACAGTTCTTTTTGATTCCCTCGGCCTTAAACCCGGCGGAAAGACTCCGAAAGGCGCGCTTTCTACCGCCAACTCTGTGCTTGAAAAACTAGTCGGTCAGCATGAGATCATTACCGACATACTTGAGTACCGGAAGATGGAAAAGTTGCGGTCCACCTACCTTGAGCCCATGCCCAAGCTGGTGAATTCGGATGGGCGCATTCATACCAATTTCAATCAGTTGGCTACCGCTACGGGCCGCCTGTCCAGTTCCGGTCCCAATCTGCAGAATATCCCCATCCGCGGGGATCAGGGCAAGCGTATGCGGGCCTGCTTCACTGCCGGAAAGGGATTACGTCTGGCCGCGGCTGATTATTCTCAGGTAGAACTGCGTGTCTTGGCGCATTTTTCCGCTGATCCGGCTCTTGTTTCAGCTTTTGAGCATGATGAGGATATTCACTCCCGCACCGCGGCTTTGCTTTTTGATTGTGCCCCTGACGATGTCAGCTCTGATCAAAGGCGTAATGCCAAGACCATCAACTTCGGTCTGATTTACGGCATGGGACCGCAGAAACTTTCCCGTGAACTGGGCATCAATATTAATGAAGCCAAGGAATTTATCGCCAAGTATTTCGAGAAACTGGATGTGCTCAAGGGGTTTTATGATTCAGTGGTGGAAAAGGGCAGGGATAAGGGATATGTGACAACTCTTTCCGGGCGCCGCAGACTTTTGCCTGAATTGCATTCCAACAGTCCGCAGGTGCTCTCGCAGGCCCGCAGGCAGGCCATCAATACCGTCATTCAGGGCAGCGCCGCGGATATTATCAAGATGGCCATGATCAAAGTTGCGGATAATGCCGAAATCAAGCATCTCGGCGGCAGGTTGATCCTGCAGATTCATGATGAACTTTTAGTCGAAGGTCCTGAAGAAAGTATCGAAGAAATCGGCAGGCTCCTGCAGCAGGATATGCAGACGGTGGCAACCCTGGCAGTGCCGCTTAAGGTCGATTTAGGCTTGGGCCGGAACTGGGCGCAGGCGCATTAATCTTTTCGGTGGCCGGGAAGCTGGAGGTCCTTAACAGGACTTTTTGCTGTCCCGGCTTCCTATACGTACAAATTCACCCGGAGGGCCGAGCCGGATATCAAATATTATGGCTGCTCCGCGTATAATTAAAGTTGCCATAAAACCAGCGGCCATGGCGATTTCAGGTTGCACGTCAAGTTTCATCATGCCCACGTTGACAAATGCTCCGGCCAGTGCGGCAACCGCGTAAAGTTCCCCGCATAAAATCATTGGCCGGTTTCCGGTCAGCACATCACGGATTACCCCGCCTCCAGCTGCGGTCATAACGCCCATGAACACTGCAATGGTCCATGGAACTTCACACTGCAGAGCCACCGTGCTTCCGGTAATCGCGAAAGCGCTCAGGCCGAGAGCATCAAACCATGAGGTGGCCTTGTAGCGGTCCTGAATTTCAAGACGGCAGAAATACGTAAACAGGGTGGCGATAATGCAGAGGTAGAGCTCTACAGGTTCTCGGGTCCACCATACCGGTCGGTCAAGAAGTACATCGCGAAGGGAGCCTCCTCCGAGACCGGTAATGGTTCCGATCAGAACATAGCCGACTATATCCATCCTGCGTTTTCCGGCAGCCAGAGCGCCGCTGACCGAAAAAACTATATCGCCGAAATACATGAATCCGTGGATGGCGGAATGGACCACCTCACCATTCAAGACACTCATATCCACCCCCGATAAAGCGATTCTGGTTTATTGATTTAAATATTTTTGTGTTTGTGTATTCAAAATTTGAGCCTGCAATAATTTTTGTTTGGTTAATTGTAAAGGATGTTTTTTTGATGATTGCGTTTTTTTGGACGATTTTTTTAAGGAATGAGCCTGTTCCCGCCTAGCGCATGCGACTTATGCCGCTTGCCTGCTGTTGATTGAGCTGGTAAAAGGACTCCCCTTTTTGGAAATAATTTTTATTTTTTATCGAGATAAGCAATGACATCATCAAGAGAATCGACTGCATATTTGACAGTAACCTGTAAGGACAGACCCGGAATAGTTTCCGCAGTTTCCGGCTTTCTGTATTCACAAAATGCCAATATTATCCATTCTGACCAGCATTCAAGCGATCCTGTGGGCGGGCGCTTTTTTCTCAGGATGAAATTTCATATGAATGGCCTTGAAAGCGGTCTTGAAAAATTCAGGAAGGAATTTTCTGAAAAAGTTGCCGCTGAATTTGATATGGATTGGAGCATTAATCCGGCATGGATCAAAAAGAAAACAGCCATTCTTGTTTCAAAGTTTGATCATGCCCTCATGGATCTGCTCTGGCGGGCCAAGCGCGATGAACTGCATTCCGAAATCACCATGGTTATAAGCAACCATGATGATCTACGTGAAGCTGTGGAATCTTTCGGGGTTACTTTTCATCACGTTCCGGTAGAAAAAGGCAAGAAAGAGGAATCCGAGGATAAAATTCTGGAACTTCTGGAAGGGCAGGCCGATCTGGTCATCCTTGCCCGTTACATGCAGATTCTGAGTCCCAAACTTATTGATGCCTACCCCAACCGGATTATCAATATTCACCACTCTTTTCTCCCTGCATTTGTAGGGGCGGACCCCTACCGCAGAGCCGGGGAGCGCGGTGTAAAGCTGATCGGAGCTACGGCCCATTATGTGACCGAGGAACTGGATCAGGGGCCGATTATCGAGCAGGATGTTATCCGTGTCTCCCATCGTCATGACTATGAGGAACTCAAGGTACTGGGACGCGACATCGAACGACAGGTACTCAGCCGGGCCGTAAAATGGCACCTCACCGAAAGGGTGCTGGTGGATGGTAATAAGACTGTTGTATTCATCTGATCTTTATTGATTTCAAGTAAAAAACGCTCTCCTGAAAATATTTGGGAGAGCGTTTTTTTTGCAGAACTGAAAAAGATGTAAAAATTCTGGTAATGGAGCGTAAAACCGAATTCGGTTTAAGTTATTCTATCTTCCGGATCCTGATAACTTTTTGGCGATCTGCTCGTCGCTTTGATTGCCTATGCCGAAGCGCATGAAAAGATCGTTAAGCTTGCCGCGGATATCTTTGGTTGCTTTGGCTACGGCTTGCAGGCTGATGAATATCAGAAATTCAACCTTGAAATCACCTTTTTCAAATAATTTCAGTATGGCGGTGGCAAGCTCTTTTTCAAGAACCAGCAACTGCATCTCGCTGATCAGCTCTTTGGCAGTATTTTGCTTGAATATCAGCCAGTTTTCATTGGTGGAATCCTTCAGCCACAATCTTGACATGCGAATCCGGGTCATGCCGATTTCGTGAAGAGCCTGCACCTGCTTTGCCGGAGCACGTCTGCGCTTCAGCACCCGCAACTGCATCTTGCTCTCTTCTCCCTGCATTTTTTGCTTCAGCAGTGAAGAAAATTTTACCTCGGTAAGGTAAATGAATAATTCATCAAGGGCATCCACCCCGAATTTATGAAGATATGTTGAGAGAACTTTTTCATCGCGCTGGGTATACGTTTTCAGTCCGAGAAGAAATTCACGGGCCACAATATCAAGAGTCAAACTGACCCCGATGGCGCAGGCTCCGATCTGGTCTTGCGCGAATTGCATCCGGCGAGCCAATTCCGCTTCTTGTTCCGCGCTTTCGGCTGAATACGCCGTTTCGCGCATGGCCGCCATGGCGTTGTCAAAATCTTCCTTGAATTTGGATGTGGCAGGATCAATGCAGACTATTCGCGCAATTCGCTCAACAATCATATTGTTTATCGGTTCGTCACCATGAATCAGAACTCCGCTTTCATGCAGGGAGTTGTAAGTCATTTTTAAAACTTCAGCAGATTTTTCATCCTCACCGATCTGCTCAAAGGCGGTCTGAATGCGGGTTTTATCAATGGCGGGAATATCTGTTTTGAACCGTTTGCTTACATCATCAAAGGGAAAGCGCAGGATTAAATAGCTTTTGTCACGGGTAAGGGAATAACGCTCGTCGGTAATAATTTCCGTAAGAGAAGACTCCACTTCCTGTGTGATGAACTGATCTATAAGGGCCTGCCAGAAATTTTTGTCCAGTTCGTATTGTTCCAGTAGAGCGTTGTATTTTTTGAGGGCAGACTCTCCATGATGGCGCAGAGTAACTTCTTCAAAATTGTCGGAAATAAGGCAGGAGGCGTATACAACACCCTGTACGGTCTTTATAAGAAGGGTCTCGGCATTGATTATACGGGAACGGATATTGTCCAGTGCATCCTTGTCCTTGCCGTCTTGAAGTTTACTGAAACGGCCGATCATGAGGATGAATTCACTTAAGATTTTCTTGATAAACTCATGGGCCGGCAGGTCGGTGGACCGATGGCACAGCAGGGCGATAATCCCACTCTGCTGTTTTTCCAGCAGGGGAAATTCGTTGATGCGATTATTGTTATACTTGATAAATTCAAAGAAAACCTCGCGCTCAAGGACTTCACGCAGGGTGCTGCGTTCCTTGAGTCGGACCAGAACTTTCAAGTAAAAATCAATTCGCTGGTTTTTGTCAGGACCTTGTGCGCCGTCAGTGGACACTTCACTCATGAATTCTCCATCCATAATTTCTTAATTATTGGCATAAAATGTCTCAATTTAGCAACAATAGTCAAGGGATTATAAAATTATAAGCTGTAATAGAGCCGGTTGATGTCGGGCACGGCTTCCGCAGACCGCAAACTCAGGATATTAATTGCTGAATATATCCAAAATAATGGTACTTTTCTTGCTTGAATCAGATAGCATAATAAAATATTGACACTGTCTGATTTATGGATTTTTACATTAATAGTTTAAGGCTCAACTCCGGACGCCAACAAGGAGCCATTCAATATATGATCACCTGCAACAAATGTGGCCGAAAAAACAACGATGCGGATAAGTTCTGCTCCAAATGCGGATATAAGCTGCAATCCGGTCGTAAAAGATTGAAAAAAGATTCAACCTTACAAGGCCGCCGCGACATGTTTCATTTGAAACTTGAGAAGGAGCAGCGGTTCACAAAAGATGGTGAGGCATGGGTTTACGCCCTGTTTCTGCTTGGGGCTGTTGTCTTTTTTACTTACAATAAAATTTACTGGCCTCTTTATGCCCTTACCCCCGCTATTGCTCTTCTTGCTTGGTTTCGGAAGATTTAGACGTCCTGTTCTGTAATTCCTCAATAGCCTTTTGCTGATCTTCCCGCAGCAGGTCCGGTATTGAGCGCTGCCAGAATTCAGCTTCTTTATCGGCTTCCAATTCCTTTTTCGATTTAGGAAAACAGCATTTTATGACCGAGCGTTTGCTGCATGAAGCCGGATAATCTTCAATAATTCCGCATTCATTTTCATCTATATAATATTTAACGGTTCTCCTGAATTTTTTCTTACGGGAAAGTATGGTTATCTCCCCGTCTTCTATTTTACAGAAGAAATCCGTGTTCTTGGCACCGTAAAAGCCTGTAAAGATGTGAATGTTGCCTCGCTTGGTACCCATGTAGCTGAACTCATGGGGATCTTTGCACTGAGCCCGGGCGAGGGCGTTTCTGGTCAGGCACATGGCTCGTTCTTCCTCCATGCTTCGGGCATGGGCAGGAGAAGGGAGCTGGCAGAGAATAAACAATATGGTGATGATCGCAAACCTTCGCATAAAACCTCACACAGAAGGTGACTTGTAGGATATAAAACTTTTCGGCCGAAAGACCGATCCTCTTTAGCTTGTAAAAGTTCCCGAGTAACTGATGCTCTTTTTGAGCAGGAAATATCTTTCCAAACAGATGACGCTATGCTAAAAGATCAGACTACTTTGTGCAACCGCACGGTCTTTCTCCTATTTTTCCCACATCATGTCAAAAGTCGCTTTTCGGGGCCTGAAACAATTTTTTTTCTAAACTTTGTTTAGAAAAAGTTCTGTTTTTTCGACGTCTTTTAATGTTGTGAACTTGTGGAAAACTTTTTGTTTTTTTGTTTAATTGCTATTAAATGTGTATATTCGTAATATATGGCTATGTTACAAGAATATTTCAATCACCCCCCTGTACAAAACTTATTCCCTGAGTTAATATTCTTTCCGTAGTTGAGGCAGCCCCTTGTTTCTGGGGTTTAAGACGGAATTGAAGAAAAAATTATCTGTATAAATATATAATTCAGCAAAAAATTATGAACGAACTATCTTCTGGATGGAATCATCTTCGCGGTATCGAGCCGCTCAGTCTGTGTGACTGGCCCGGGCGGTCCAGCTGTGTCTTTTTTCTCGGCGGTTGTAATCTCAATTGTCCGACCTGCCATAATTTTGACATGGCGTGGAATATGGAACGCCTGCCGCTTCTGTCCAGAAATGATATGCGATCTTTCCTAAGGAACCGAGCAAAATGGCTTGACGGGGTCACAATTACTGGTGGCGAGCCTACAACGGTACCTAACCTCGGAGAAATTCTATATGAAATCCGGCAAGTTTCTAAACTGCCCATAAAAATGGACAGCAATGGAATGCTTCCTGATGTTTTGGAAGATATTCTCCAGCAGGGTTTGGCGGACATGTTCGCCGTTGACGTTAAAGGACCGTACGAAAAGTATCCTGCCCTGACCGGGCAGGCCGTGACCGCTGAAGCGGCGCAAAAGAATCTTGAAAGGATTTTTGAGCTTGCAGAAGCTAACCCAAAAGCTTTCTATTTTCGTCTGACTAAGGTGCCTATCCTTACAGATGAAGATGTTGAAACCGCCAAAGGATACCTTCCGGATGGTTTTGAATTAACCATCCAGAACTACATTCCTCCAAGGAGAGATCATGCCCACGCAGATAATGAAGCGGGACGGCCGGTTGGAGACCTGGTCGACTGAGCGAATTGCACAGGCCATTTTCAAAGCACTAGGCGCCAGCGGAATTAAAGACCCACTCATGGCCAAACGTATGGCCAGAAAAGTGGAAAATAAGCTCGAAGGAGTCGATATCCCTGAACAGGAACATGTTCAGAATATGGTTGAAGAAGTGCTTATGGATTCCCGTCTGCACTCCGTAGCCAAGAAATTTATCCTCTACCGCGACAGCCGCCGCAGACTTAGAAATCAGAAAGACGCTTATCTGGACATCAAGGAAACTATTGATGAATACCTCGAGAAAAGCGACTGGCGTGTGGCTGAAAATGCCAATATGACTCACTCCTTCCAGGGGTTGATGCTTCATCTCTCCGGAACAATTCAGGCCCGCTACGCTCTTGAAAAATATCCTGAAGAAATCAGACAGGCCCACGAGCACGGCTACTTTCACATTCATGATCTTTCTTATGGACTGGCCGGTTATTGTGCCGGATGGTCCCTGCGGGACCTGCTGCTGGAAGGTTTCAACCTTGATGGCCGGTCCTGCGCCGGCCCGGCCCGGCATTTTGACGCAGCCCTTGGCCAGATGGTCAATTTTCTCGGTACATTGCAAAATGAATGGGCGGGTGCACAGGCTTTTAATAATGTAGATACCTATCTTGCTCCGTTCATCCGTCACGACGGTCTTTCCTATGAAGAAGTGCGTCAGGCCATGCAGAAATTTGTGTTCAATCTGAACACCACCTCCAGATGGGGAGGGCAGAGCCCGTTTACCAATCTTTCATTCGACCTCGTGCCACCCAAGCATATCGCCAAAGAAGCGGTCATCATAGCCGGAGAGCTTCAGGATACTACCTACGGTGAATATGCCGAGGAAATGGAGATGATTAACCGCTCTTTCCTTGAAGTAATGGTCAACGGTGATCAGCATAACCGGATCTTCTCTTTCCCCATCCCAACTTATAATGTTACCGAAGATTTTCCGTGGGATTCCAGAATCGGCAGGATTCTGCTGGATCTTACAGCCAAATACGGTGTTCCCTACTTCCAGAATTTTATCAATTCCGACCTGAATCCTGAAGATGTGCGCTCCATGTGCTGCCGCTTGCAGATGGATCTGCGTGAACTGCGTAATAAGGTAGGCGGCTTGTTCGGAGCAGGGGATTTGACCGGGTCCATAGGTGTAGTCACTCTCAACCTGCCTAAGCTGGCTTATCTGGCACAAGGTGAAGAGGATTTTCTGGATCTTATAGAAGAGTACGCAATACAGGCCAAGAATTCACTTGAATTCAAGCGTAAATTGATCCAGACAAATCTTGATAACGGCATGTTTCCTTGGTCCCGCCGTTACCTTAAGAACGGTTATAAAGGACATTTCTCAACCATCGGTCTGCTGGGTGGACATGAAGCCTGCTTGAATCTGCTCGGCAAAGGAATTGAGAC
Organism: Maridesulfovibrio sp.; assembly: GCF_963676065.1. Taxonomy (NCBI): domain Bacteria; kingdom Pseudomonadati; phylum Thermodesulfobacteriota; class Desulfovibrionia; order Desulfovibrionales; family Desulfovibrionaceae; genus Maridesulfovibrio; species Maridesulfovibrio sp. The sequence continues at coordinate 1,904,797 of NZ_OY780933.1, forward strand.
TCCTTCCGGGGTAAGACTCATGACTCGGGTACTCAACCATCTCCGTGATTTGACTTCGCAATTTCAGGAAGAAACAGGCAGTCTGTATAATCTTGAAGCCACCCCTGCGGAAGGCACCAGCTATCGTCTGGCTAAGATTGACAAGTCCCTTTATGCGGATATTCAGACATCCGGAAACGGCACACCTTACTATACCAACTCCACCACGCTTCCTGTGGGCGTTTCCGAAGATGTTATTCTGGCTCTTTCACACCAGAATAAACTGCAGCCCCTGTATACCGGAGGTTCCGTTTTTCACACCTTTCTCGGGGAATCAACAACTGATCTTGATGCGCTGAAAAGTTTTATCATCAAAGCTTTCCGCAACACAAAAATACCGTACCTTTCGATCACCCCGACTTTCTCTATTTGTAAGGAACATGGTTACATCCGCGGTGAACATCACACCTGTCCTGACTGCGGTGCCGACTCTGAGGTCTATACTCGTATTGTCGGGTATTATCGTCCTGTCAAGCAGTGGAATGCCGGTAAAAAGGCTGAATACAAAGATAGATTGGAATATAATACTTTCTGCTCTTAAAATCCTGCAACATAATAAATTAGAAAAGGGAAGTCTTTATCCGGCTTTCCTTTTTTTATTGTAACATCGACTCGTCTTCGCACTCATTTTCATTGCTAATAAAAATGCATTGGATTATACTTGAAAGTACGAATGAGACGAGTTCTAAATTTAAATTTTATTTAGTTCTCATGCTCAAATTAAGCACGATGATATGGAGAATATATGCGAATTCTGGTTGTAGATGATGAGCAGATGGTCAGGGAAAACCTTGTGGACTACCTTGAGGATGAAGGTCTGGATGTAATCTCGGTAGGAAGCGCGGAAGAAGCTTTGACCTTGATGAAAACAGAAAAAGCCGACATCGCTATTGTAGACATGCGTCTTCCTGTCATGCACGGCAACGACCTCATCATTAATCTCAAAGAACTGCATCCTGATATGGACTTTATTATCCATACCGGTTCGGTTGATTACGCAGTTCCGCGGATGTTCGGACTTATGGGATATCATCCGATAATGTGCTTCTTAAGCCCGTTGCCGATATGGATATGTTTTTGCAGAAGATAAGGTCTTTGTTCGGTACAAAGTACGATATTTAGCGCGTAATTCTTAATACAGGGCTGTCATCCTATATACTACTGGAATAATCCGGCTTCTTTTACCATTATTTTTTGTGGTAAAGGAGGACTCCTTTCGTATGCTTTGTTTCGAAAAGATCAGTATTACCGCCTAGCGTTTCTGTGGAACCCAGCATCAGGAAGCTGTTGTCCTCCAGTGTACTGTGGATGCGCTTAATTATATTGGCTTTTGTGGTTTCGTCAAAATAGATAAGGACATTTCGGCACATAATAAAATCGAATTTGCCTAATGGACTAAAAGAGTTGAGTAGGTTAAATTTTTTGAAGGAAACTAGTGATTTAACTGAAGGGCATATGTGCCATTTATTTCCTTGTTTTTGGAAATATTTTTCATATTCGGAGGGTAATCCTCTTGTTTTTTCCAAATTAGTATAAATTCCTTTTTGAGCTTGTTCGATAACGGCTCCGGAAATATCTGTTCCAAGGATTGAAAAATTATCCGGGCTGATTCCTGATCCCATAACGGTCCGGGAACATTCATGAATAAGCATAGAAAGGGAATAGGGTTCCTGTCCGGTGGATGAAGCCGCACACCATATTTTTATTTTTCCCCCAAATTTGCGTTTTTTAAGAATTGCAGGAAGGATTTGGTTCTTGACTGTTGTAAAAGGATGACTGTCCCGAAAAAAACTGGTTTCGTGAGTACTTATGGCCGAGACTGCATCTTCCTTGAATTGATCATCGCCGGAAACCAGCAGTTGGTAAAAATCATGCCATGAGCGGCAGTTCCGGGAGTTATACAGATCTTTGAAACGATGCTGGATTAAATATTCCTTGTTATCGGAGATGGTTAACCCACACATGCGATAAATCTGCTTGCGTAAAAGATCAAAATCCTTTTTATACAGTGCCTTGTATTCACTATTTATAGTGGTCATCTATTAATTCGCAGAGTTGTCAGTGGTCTTGTTCATTAAAAGAATTTCATTAGCCCACTGCATGGCTGCCAGATGGTTTTGGGCGATGGAAAGGGGTAAAAGGCCGGTTTTCGCTATCAAGTTGTTAAGGTTCTTCCAGTCCGCCAGTTCTAATGATTTGACTATTTCAAGGAAAACCGCAGCTTCACTGGTTTTATCAGTCAGGGCCTGCACAAGTTCTTTTTTAACCGGTAATTCGGCCATGAGATCTTCCATGGGTCTGTTCAGAAAGACGTCAAGCAAAGAAAAAAGACCTAGCATGAACATTGATTCCGAGCGCAGCGGGCACTGCTTAAAATCCAGACAAGTCAGTTCCAGGAATTTGGCCCGTTTTATGGACAGAAAGGCGAGTTCATCACCAGCAGGGCCTGCACTGATGTCCGAAAGTAAAATCATCCGCAGCCAGCCGGCTAATTTTTTGTAGCCGATTAGGGCTATGGCCTGCTGGATGGAATTTATCTTGTTGGGCAGACCGAAGGTTGGAGAATTCATGAATTTAAGCAGGCGATAGCTGACAGATACATCAGAGTTGATGGCATTAGTCATATCCTCTACATCAAAATTCTCGCTGCTGATTGAGCCCAGCAAACGCATGCGGTTAAGATTGCTGGTGGATATTTTTTTACCGGGAATGATTTCCGGGCGGCTGAAAAAGAAACCCTGAAAAAGTTCAAATCCCAACTCAAGGCACAGGTTGAACATCTCATTGGTTTCAACCTTTTCAGCAAGCATCTGTACACCGATCTGTTTGAGAACTTTTGCTATATTTTTAAGCTCTTCCAGTTCAAGATCAAGACAGTCCACTTTGACAATGTCTGCCAATTCTACAAAAGGCTCAAAGCCTTCCTGTCCGATGTAATCATCAAGTGCTAAAGTATATCCTCTGTCTTTGAGATCCTGCAAAACCTCTAGAATTTCCGGTTCGGGTTGCACGTTTTCCAGAATTTCGACCACGCATGTTTCGGGCGGAAGAAACTCTGCCGCATTTCCCAGCAGCATATTACGGGGGAAATTGACCAGTAAGCGTTGATTTTCTTCTATGTCCTGCTGAATAAGACCGAAGCCATCAGCGATAACCTGAGAAGTGGCTGCATCTTCATTGCCGATTTCAGCAATATTATCAGCAGTTGAATTACGGAACAAAAGTTCGTATCCCCAAACTCCTTTTCCGGCATCAAAAACCGGTTGTCTGGCTACATAAAAAGAGTCCAGAAATAAATCACTATTACTGCTCATAAAACCCCATACCCAGAATAAATGTCAGATTTAAGTACTCTACATAACAACACATCTTTAGTGAGAAAATAGCATTAAATTAGAGCCAGGGATAAAGTCAGCGCTATGGCATCATCGGTGCGAGGCAAAGGCCTCTGGTTTCTTCTAATCCGAGCATGAGGTTGGCATTGGCCACTGCTTGTCCCGAGGCTCCGCGGCAGAGGTTGTCGATGGCGGCAAGAATGATCAGCCGTCCGGTGCGTTCATCAGGTACAACCGCTACGTCACAGAACATGGTTCCGCGTACCCAACGGGTTTCCGGAAGCTGTCCTTCAGGCAGGAAACGGATCATTTTCTCATTGTCATAAGCTTTGGCATAGGCGGCGCGCACGTCAGCCGCTGTTACGCTCGGTTTCAGCTTGGTGTAGATGGTGGAGAGAATGCCACGGTCAATGGGTAGCAGGTGGGTATTAAAGGAAATGGTCATATCGCTGCCGGATGCGACAGCAAGTTCCTGTTCTATTTCCGGGGTGTGACGGTGGGTTGTTAGGCTGTAGGCCCTGAAAGAATCTGCCACTTCGCAGAAAAGTGATCCTACATTGGCCTTACGTCCAGCTCCGCTGGTTCCAGATTTGGAATCAACCACAATGTCGGAAATTTCGACCAGTCCTTCACGTAAGGCCGGAGTCAGTCCGACGATGACGGAAGTGGGGTAACAGCCGGGATTGGCCACCAGCTTGGCATCTTTTACCTGATCACGATAAAATTCAGGCAGGCCGTAGACCGCTTCAGGCAGAAGGTCCGCACGGGTATGATCAACCTTGTACCATTCTTCATAGGTTTCGCGATCACGGATTCTGAAATCGGCACTCAGGTCGACTACTTTGATATTTCTATCATAGAGTTCTCCGCCGATGTTCATGGCTGTCTTGTGCGGTACGGCGAGGAAAACCAGTTCGCAGGCATCAGCGAGATCTTCAATATCCGGCGTGGTGATTTCCAGTCCGCTCAGTTCCATACCGTTCAGGAAGGGATAGATATCAGCCAGTTTTTTCCCGGCCTCGGCGCGGGAGGTCACCCGGACAAGCTTCATTCCGTCATGATTGCTTAATATACGGGTAAGCTCCATTCCAGTGTATCCGGTTACTCCTACAAGTCCGACAGCTACAGCACTCATAATTATCCGTCCTTAAAAGTAATATTGAATCAGCAGGGGTACGCCAGCACACCTGACAAAATAGTTAAAATGGTTCCCGACCGGGAAAAGAATATTTTGAAAAAGATTTTTATTTGGTTTTCTTCACATACTTCATGCGCAGATTGTATAGCAGGTCGCAAAGGAGCTTTTCTTCTTCTTTAGTCATACCATTTTTAATTTTATCTTCAATCACGGCGAGTACATCGATTGACTGCTTGGCAAGTACCGGTGAAAATTCAACTCTTCCAGTTGAAGGGTCAGGTATTTCACCAAGCTGTACCAGCGCGGAAGAACTCATAGACATGATAAAAGTGGAAAAATTAACCTCGGGGATGGGCATATCCTTGGCATATTCACTGCCGCAACCGCATTTTTTATCATCAGACATAATTAATCTCCTTAAATAATCTGCGTACTCTAAAAATATTAGCCGCAAGATTCAAGTATTTTAAAAAATTGATCAGCCATCATGCTTTTGGTAGGTAAAGATAAGTTGGACAACCTAAGGAGAGATTATGTTTCGAGCTATCCAGAATACCAAGAAAATATTGCCGGAAGGATCTGTAGAGGAAATTCTGCAGAGTGGAGAAGAGGGCGTTCTGTCCACCTGCGGGGCGGATGGATATCCCTACGCAACTCCGCTCAATTACGTATACCATAACGGAGCGATTTATTTTCACAGCGCGTTGACCGGGCATAAATTGGATAATATTGCATTTAATCCCAAAGTTTCTTTTTGTGTATACACCGATACAGAGTTGCTGCCATCAAAATTCAGTATCCTGTTCCGTTCCGTTATTGTATTCGGAAAGGCGGAAGAAGTTACCGGAGCTGAAAAGGAAGAGGCTCTTTTCGCTATCGTAGAACGGCTTTCTCCAGATCATGTCTCCGCCGGAACAAAATATATCAAAAATGATAAGGATAAAACCCGTGTCATCAAAATAAATATTGAACATGCCACGGCAAAAGGGAAAACCAGCTGATTTTTGCCGCAAATAATGACCACAGATGTAAACGGCTGATTTGACATAATGTCAAATCAGCCGTTCTTTATTTCGGAAAGGGCATATCCTTTTGTGTTTAAGATATAACGCCGGTATAAAACATATCTCGATTAACCGCCCAGATATGCCTTCTTGACTTCCGGGTCATCCATCAGTTCTGAGGATGCTCCCTGAGCTACGATTTCCCCGGTATCTAGCACGTATCCGCGATGAGCGAATTTTAATGCCAGATGCGCGTTCTGTTCGATAAGCAGAATAGTAAGCCCCTGTTCGTTCAGTTGCTTAAGGGTTCGGAACATATCATACATGAGCAGTGGTGCGAGTCCCATTGAAGGCTCATCAAGCATGATGAAATTACATTTGGACATAAGCGCGCGTCCAACTGCCAACATCTGCTGCTCACCTCCCGAGAGGGATTCACTGCGCTGTTTGCGGCGTTCTGCCAGACGTGGAAAGAGCGAGAATACGCGATCGTAATCCCCGTGAACATCCTTAATGGAATCCTTACGGGCGTATGTTGCCAGCTTCAAATTTTCTTCCACTGTAAGGTTGCCGAAAATGTGCCTGCCTTCTGGGACAAGTGCCAGATGAAGGTCTGAAATAACCTTATGTGGCGGCATGTCGAGTATAGATTCTCCTTTCCAGCAGATGTCACCTGAGACGACTTTAGGTGCTTCTGGCGGTGGAAGACGGCTGATCGAGAACAGGGTTGTGGTCTTACCGGCTCCGTTCGCTCCGATGAGAGTGACGATTTCGCCCTCGTTAACATTAAACGAAATGCCGTGCAGGGCTTCAATATTACCGTATTTGACGCGGAGATCTTTGATTTCAAGTAGAGTAGTCATCAGATTGAATCATCTCCCAGATAAGCTTTGATAACAGTCTCGCTGGACTGAATATCTTCTGGTGTTCCTTCGGCGATGGTGGCACCGAAATCAATACATTTTATCCATTTGCAGAGAGTCATAACCACTTTCATCTGGTGCTCAATCATGAGGATGGTGATATCGAATTCATCATGAATCCATTTGATGAGCTTAATGAGTCCTTCAACATCAGAGGAATTTAGTCCCGCTGCGGGTTCGTCAAGAAGCAGCAGCTTTGGCTGAATGGACATTGCCCGGGCGATTTCAACACGGCGCTGTAGCCCGTAGGGCAGGTTGGTGGGCAACTCTTTCGCATATTGTTTAAGGTCCATGAATTCAAGCAGCTCTGTGGATATCCGCTCAATTTCTTTTTCCCGTAAATAGTAGTTCTTCGAGCGCATAACAGCATCGAAAAAGCCGTATCCCAGACGGTAGTGCTGGGCGATACGTATGTTGTCCATTACGGTCATATCGTGCCAGAGTCTGATATTCTGGAATGTGCGGGCAACTCCCAGCGCGGTCACCTGATGCGGTTTAAGTCCGCGTGTAGGCGTGTTCGCAAGGGTTATGGACCCTTCTGTCGGCTGATAAAAGCCGGATATAAGGTTGAAGATGGTTGTTTTACCAGCACCGTTTGGTCCGATAAGGCCGGTAAGGGAGCCTTCCTCAAGTTTAATATTGAAATCGGATACGGCCTGAAGGCCACCGAATCTTTGTGTAAGTCCGTCTATGCTTAAAAGTGACATTTTTTCTCCTTTTCTCGCGGTCTCGCCTACTTGAATTTGTAGAATTTTTTAAGCCGCGGGAACAGGTCGGGCAGTTCTTTGTTACCCATAATTCCTTCGGGCCTGAACTGCATGAGCAGAATCAGGGTCAGCGGAATGAGCACCCATTTCCAGACCTGACTTAAATGATAAGTGGCCGGGAGCAGGTTGATGAAGTGCAGTCCGGTATCAATTGCCGGGATAATGAACCTCAGCATTTCAAGCATCAGAGTGAAGAAAATGGCTGAAAGAACAGATCCGCCCAGCGATCCCATGCCGCCGAGATAGACCATTACCAGACATTCCGTTGATTTCATGATGTTGAAGGACTGAGGGTTAACGTAACCAAGCACATGAGCGAAGAGAGCACCACCCACTCCGGCAAGACCGGAAGAGAGCATGAAAGCTGCCATCTTCATTTTGTTGGTGTTAACACTCATTATTTCAGCGGCGACTTCATCCTGACTGATGGACATAATCCCTTTACCGTATGTGGAAGTCACAAAACGGCGGATCATCCAGATTGAGGCATAAGTACCGATAATTACCCAGATCATCATCCACGGAATATCGATTACGTCACTCATGGAGTTCAGTACGCGTTTCATACCCATGAATCCGCGTGGCCCACCGATGATGTCCATGTTCTCGATCGCCGAGATAACCATATAGTTGGCGGCGATAGTGATAATTGCCAGATAGTCGCCTCTTGTTTTGAAAGAAGGGATGGCCACAATGAGTCCGGCTACGGCAGACACCAGGCCTGAGATGATGAGAATTACGGGAAATCCCAGCGGAGCCATCTCCGGGGGAAGGATGGGAGCGCCGAAAATTTTGTCTTGAGCAAAGAACATTACGCTCAATACAGATGATACGTAAGCCCCTATACACATGAATCCGGCATGTCCGCAGGAAAATTCACCCATATATCCGTTAACAACATTCAAGCTGGAAGAGAGAATGATGTTGATCCCCATGAACATGATCACCGACTGGATGTAGAGATCCAGCGCGCCGAACTGGGAGAGGGCCACAACAATGGCGGCCATGGCCCAGATTCCGATATTAAAACTGTATTTCTGCATTCTGTTGATTCCGCCTTAGATCTTGGTTGTCTTTGCGACGCCGAATATCCCGGTTGGTTTAATCCACAGGATGACCAGCAGGATTGAAAAGGCGAACAGGTCTCTGAAAGTAGAGGGAAATATTGCGACGACGCCGACTTCGATGAATCCCAGCAGGAAACCACCGAGAAAGGCTCCTCGAATATCTCCGATACCGCCTACAACCGCAGCAATGAATGCTTTCCATCCGATGAGCGCACCCATGTACGGCTCAAGGATAGGGTAGGACATGGCAAAGAGCATCCCGGCCAGACCGGCCATGCCGGATCCAAGCACGAAGGTGAAGACAATTACGTTGTCAATGGGAATACCCATCAGCGGAATAGCGAATTTGTCGTAAGAAATTCCGCGCATGGCCATGCCGATTTTTGTTTTGGTAACAATAAATTGCAGGAGCAGAAAGACGGCTATAGCTGCAAATATAACGATTATTTTGAGGTTGGTAACCGAGATGTTGCCGAAGGTATAAACCACCTTATCAAGCAGCTCGGGAAATTTTTTGCGGCTTGCACCCAGCAAAGCGAGGTTGCCGTTTTCGAGGATTAATCCGCACATGAGAGCGGTGATAACCACGTAAAGCCTGTGAGCCCCTTTTCTACGCAAGGGGCGGTAAGCGATGCGTTCAAGGGTTACCCCGACTCCTGCAGTGAGAATCATGGTCAGCGGCACGGTAAGAGCCAGCACTATCCACGGGCTGAAGTCTAGAAAGCCTAACAGGGCGGTGGCCACGAAAAATGCAATGTAAGCCCCGACCATGAAGATATCACCGTGGGCGAAGTTGATCAGGAGCAGTACACCGTAAACAAGTGTGTAGCCCAGTGCAATGAGAGCGTAGAAGCTGCCCCATTGCAGGGCATTAAGCAGGTTCTGGATGAGGATATCCACTTTCGGTCTTTCCTCTGTGTCTTTGGATTAATGTCGAGCCCTTCAAAATCAATGAGTGGCGGTGTCAGTTAAAAATATCAGGCGGCGGACGAAAGTGCGCCGCCTGATATGTAATAGATGGATTAGGGGCAAACGGATTCGGCGAATACGAATTTGCCGTTTTCGTCAATGCGTACAACAACAGCGCATTTGATGGGGTCACCCTGGCTGTCAAATTTCATGGAGCCGGTAATGCCTGCGAATTCCTTGATGTTGCTCAGGGAATCACGGATAGCTTTACGTTCGTCTTTCAGATTTGAATTGTAAGAGCCTGCATCCTGAATTGCCTGCAGTACGAGGCGGGCTGCGTCCCATGTGAGAGCTGCAACATCGTCAGGTGTTTCGCCGTATTTTGCTTCGTAACGGTCGATGAATTCTTTGGTTGCGCCTTTAGCACCGGCAGCAGCATAGTGAGTGGAGAAGAACTGGCCTTTGCAGTCGTCGCCGCAAAGCTTCATCAGTTCAGCAGAACCCCATGCATCGGAACCCATGAAGGGGCCTTTGTAACCGAGGTCGCGAGCCTGTTTAACAATAAGTGCAACCTGGTTGTAGTTATCGGGAACGAAAATAAAGTCAGGCTTGGAGTTGATGATCTTGGTCAACTGAGCTGAAAAGTCCTGGTCTTTTGTTCCGTGGGATTCAAAGGCTACGACAGTATCCGCACCGTTTTTCTTTTCAAATACATCCTTGAAGATTTCTGCAAGGCCTTTTGAATAGTCGTTGGAAATGTCAAAAAGTACTGCGGATGTTTTAGCTTCAAACTGCTTGGAAGCGAAGTTAACTGCCACAGGACCCTGGAAAGGATCGAGGAAAGCTGCGCGGAAAACCCAAGGGCGGTTTTTGGTAGTGTCCGGGTTGGTGGACCAAGGGGAAACCATGGGAGTGCGGTTGTCGTTACAGGTTCCGCCGGCAGGAACAGCCTGCTTTGAGGAGTTAGGTCCGACAATAGCTACTACGCCGTCCTGCTCAATGAGTTTGAGAGCAACGTTAACAGCTGATTCAGCTTTGGATTCATTATCTTCATAGAAGAATTCAAGAGGTATTTTTTTGTCTCCGACTTTGAGTCCGCCCTGTGCATTGATGTCTGCAAGGAGCATTTCCGCTGCATTCTTAGAGGCTTCCCCTACCTTTGGAATGTCACCGGTGAGCGGGATGTTAAACCCGATTTTGATTTTTTCCTCTTTCTTGGAGCAGCCGCTGACAACAACAAGGGCGAGTCCGAGTACCATTAGGGCTAGCAGTGATCTGATAATCATTTTCTTCATTCTTTTCCTCCTGAGATTTTCATTGAAAATTCTGAATCGATTGTTGAAGGCTAGAAAAATATCGCAAAACGGAGTTTTTAAAAAGACATTTTTGCAAAAAAGAGTAATTTTTCGAGAATATTATTATATTCTGGTAAGTTGTACTTATGAAATTATTTGTGGTATGTTTTACGGTTTATATGAAGAATAATGATATTTTGGCAGGTTTCTTTAAAATATACTTAAAAATTAGTATCTTATGATTTTAATGTTTTTTTTGAACTCTGGGGTTTGTTTTGCGTTTTTGAGTTTTTGGCTATCGTTTAGTATAAAATTGTAAATTAGCTAATATTTAGCAGGATATATGCTTTTAAATGAAAAAAGTCGGGTGTAAATTTTGTAAAATGCAAGATGAATGATTCTGTGGCCCGTATTTGCTCTTTTATAAAGTGTCTCAGAAGAATGAATTGATTGCTGTTTATATTTGTGGAGTGGGGATTTTGTCATTAGAAACAGCTGGTTGGGAGGATCAAGTAAGACTTTACATTTTGGATAAGGTTATTCTGGGGTTTTGCTAAAAAATAAGGCCCCTGAATGTACCAACATTCAGGGGCCTTATCTTGTATGTCGTTTTTTTAGAGTTTGAACCTTTCCATCATATCCTTGAGTGAACGGGCCTGCTGGTCCAGATCCTTAACTGCAGCTTCAAGCTGACGGGAGCTTTCAAGATTTTGTTCACCTGCCTGTTTGATAGAGCCAAGAGCTATGGCTACCTGATCAAGTCCGGCAAGCTGTTCCTGGCTTGAAGCGGCTATCTGGGCCGAAGATTGGGCAGACTGGTTGATGACCGTGCTCAGATTGAGAATTGATTCTCCGGTCTGTGAAGAGAGATCCGCTCCGGTTTCAACAGCCTTTCCGCCCTGCTCGGTGATCATAACCGCCGAACTGGTCGCTTTCTGGATGTCGGCGAGGATGGACTGGATCTGGGCTACGGACTGTTTTGACTGATCAGAAAGATTTCTGATCTCACGAGCCACGACTGTGAATCCCTTGCCTTCTTCACCTGCCTTGGATGCTTCAATGGAAGCGTTTACGGCTAGAATGTTGGATTGGTCGGCCAGATCGTTCACTACATAAATAATGTCCCCGATGTGCTGGGATTGTTCTGATAGTTTGACAATGGACTGGGCGATTGTGTCCATCTGGGTACGGATTTCCTTCATTCCTGACGAAGCATCTTCGGCTGCTTTTTTACCCTTTTGAGAGGTCGAGACGGCTTTACGTGCGACCTCTGCCACCTGTCGTGATTTTTCATTTGAAAGGTGAGCGGTCTGCTTCACTTCTTCAACAGTAGCATTTGTTTCAGCTACGGCGCTGGCAGTTTCAGCTGCGCTGGATGTCAATTCTGCCGATGCGGCGGAAATCTGACTTAGTGAAGAAGATAGCGTGCGAACTGTTTCGTGGATTCTGAGGTTATCATCTTTAAGATTATGAACCATGGTCGCAAGGGCTTTCCCTATAGTGTCATTTTCAGAACGCGGTTCTACGGTCACGGTGAGGTCTGAATCTGCCACCCGTTCCATAGCTTCGGCCATTCGGTTTAGGGAATTATTCATTTTGTTAAATGCTCTTGCCAGCGATCCCAGCTCATCCTTGCGGTCTATGCCTTTGATCTCCTGACTCATATCACCTTCGGCAATTCTGTAAGCAGCTTCGACTACCTTGCGCAGAGGCCGGGTTATGTTTCGTCCCACAATAAGCACAGCAACAACTCCGAGTACGAAAGCCAAAAATCCGAAAATGTAAGTATTGCGGATGGCGCGGGCGTTACGGGCCTGCATTGTTGGGCCGAGTCGTTGCTGATCTGAAATTACGGATGATTTTGCTCGCTCAATCAGGTTGCTCATTGCCGGGCCCAGAGTATCCAGTTCCGTATTTATAAGTTTATCGCGATTCTCGGTCCAAGTAATAAGTTGATCCAATCCTTGAAGATAAATTTCTCTGGCATCTTTAATCTCTGTAAGCAGTTCTGCGTTCTTATCCTTTAAAATAGAGCCTAATTCGAGCAGTTCAGTATTGATTTTGTCCATTTCAGCCATGGCTTTTGCCTTGTGGGATTCCATGCTTTTATCAATATACTTTGTGGTGTACATCCTGCTTAGGACCAGATGGCGAACTCCTTTTGCGCAGTGGTAAAGAGCGGCGGAATTGCTATTCAATTTACCGAGATTATTGATGATGCGTTTGAAATTTTGCTCCATCATGGCTCCGGCGGGTATCATGATGGAGTTAATCTGTTTATCTCGTTCCTGCTGGGCGTTGGCCACTTGGGTAAAACTTGTATTGTACTCTTTAAGTAAGTTCCTAACTTCTTTAATTATCTCAACGCGGTTTTGCGAAACCAGTTCTTTTTCAGCTTTATCGATCAGGGGGAATATTGTTTTTGCGTTTGCAGAGTAGCGGAGGCTGTATTTGTTGTCTCCGGTAATAATATAATCTTTTACTTCGGTGCGTCCTTGAAGGATTCCAGTTTGAATTTTACCAATCAGGTTGGCGTCTTTAGCGAAGTTCCGGTAGTCGGTAAATCCGGACGAAGATTTTTGTAGCGCCATAAGAGATTCTATGCTCACAATTCCATAGAGACCGAAAACAATAATAAAGCTGCAAAATATTTTTTGTCCAACAGTTAGCCGTTTAAGCATGGCGCGAAAATCCTTTAATAAATTTAGTGGTAATCAGGGGCAGTGCTTTCAGTAAGCGAAGCACTGCCTGTATTTTGATCAGTTGTTACGTCAGAGAGTTTTTACTTGCAAGATCCGGGAGGGAGAGCCGTATTAATCTGCGTAATTTGAATCGCAGAATTCGTTACATTTTGCTTCTACACTCTGTAGCAGTTGCAGGCAATCCTGCTGTTGCATGTTGCTGTCCCTTTTCATGAGCACATTCTCGCAGGACATGCGGCATTCCTTTGCGGATTTGTATGGCGCGATCATAATCTCAGAATATTCGGCGCACACATTGTCCTGATTCTCGCAGAATTCCTCGGTGGAAAGGGAGCGGCAGAACGAGCTGACGTCTTGCATTGTGGTAGGGTGGCTTGAGCATCCGGCCAGCGAAAGCAGAATAAACAGGGTAAAAAATATTTTTTTCATCATTAAATCCTCCACTGGTTATAAAATGTTTTTCATGGCCGCAAGAAATGTACGGTTGCGGGAGTTGTTGCCGATGGAGACCGTGAGAAGGTCCGGAAGTCCGAATCTATCCAGCCGGCGCAGTTTAAATCCGTGCTCCAGCATTTTTCCATACAGCTCGCTTGCCGGGATCGGCGCGCTGAACATGATGAAATTACTCTGGCTGGGGTAAACAGTGCAGCCCAGTTCTTCCAGCCCCTTGTGCACACGTTCCCTGCCTCTTATGATCAAGGCTATGGTGGAATAGTAAAATTCGTTATGATTGATCGCCGCCAGTCCAGCTTCTACATTCAGCGGGCTGATGGGGGCCGGAAGTCTTGATTCTTCGAATTGTTCTGCACGCTGGCTGTTCAGCAGCGCGTATCCAAGCCGTACCCCTTTCAGGCCGAATGACCACGAAAAGCTGCGCAGGATGACAAGATTCGGAGCCTTATCAAGGAAGTTGACCATGGAGTAATCATCTTCCGGCCATGCGAATTCAACCGACCTTTCATCTACTATGAGCAGTGTCCGTTCCGGCAGGAGGTTGGCCATGGTCGCAAGCTCCTCTGCGGGAAGTCCGAATCCGGAAGGAACATCAGGGTTGGTAATAATTACCGCAGCAGTATTCTGGTTGGAGTTTTTTACCAACTGGTCCAGAGGGGGAGAGAAGTTACGGCCTCTTGGCAGCCGCAGCAGCTCCACTCCGCATAGTGCGGCCACTCTGCTGTATTCCGGTCTGCCGTGTTCGTAGCTAAGCACATGGTCAACACCCGGAATGGCGGACAACCGCAGAGTAAGATCTAAAAGTTCAATAGTCCCGCCTGCTGTAAGTACACATTCTTCGGGTAGGTCATGCCGTTTCGCCAATCCGAACTTCAGGCTGTCGGTGGAATCGTTTTCTGATGAAGAGCAGTTGTTTGCCATATTGGTGATGGCATTTGAAACCGCCTTTGAGGTGCCTAAGGGGTTCGAATTACTGGCAAGGTCTATCTCTCTTTTTATACCGTATCTTTTACGGAATGTGGCCGGTTTGAGTCTTTTCCCGTTCTTACTGCTGGCAACCTGAGCTTGGACTTCTTCCGTTTCAATTACAGGTTCCTGTTTTGGCTCAGGCTTGGGGGCCGGTTTAAATTCAGATTCCGATTCTTCTTTCTGCTTTGTTTCCGGTACAACATCCGGTTCAACCTGCGCTGTAAGGGGCTCCTCCTCATGCTTTTCTTGCTCAGCCGCCGCAGCCGTACCTGGTTTGGAGTACATTTCAAGCGGCAGAGTTATGATTCGTATGTCATAATCATTGCTCAGGGTGGCGTTGCTCACCATTTCGTTGAGTTTGTCAAACGAGTCTATAATGATGTTCAACAGGTCGTTACTGAGTTCAATTTCATTTTTATATACCTGATCGAGTACCTTGCCTATTTTATCAGCAATAAGGCTTATGTTGGTCAGCTCAAGCAGAGAGGCGCTTTCCTTTAAGGAAAACAGTACTCCGTATACCTGTGCAACTGAGGCTGCAGAGGGAGCGTTGCTTTTTTCCATCTGTATAAGCAGGGTTTCAATCTGGTTCAGCTTATCCAGCGATTGCTCAACAAAGTGTTGCAGGGCTATGTCTTCTTGTAAGTCCGAGGTCATATCTATCCCCTTTGGTGGATTTATGAACAGAACATATTGTCTGGTTTCAGTTGATTTTATGAGTCTGTTCTTCGGCTTGTGTTATATTCTATCTTTGCATTTTTTTAAGGGCTAAAGCTATTATCTTTTTATATTCTTGAATTGTAAAAATGGCAAAGGGTCTTCCTAAAAAATATGAGCTATTGCGGTTGCGCTTTTGGCAACTCTGGTTAATATTAGAATTAATGACCATCTGTTTGCAGATATTTTACTGATTTGTCCAAGATAAATCTGATAAAAATGATTTCCTGAAGACTTTTTTAATTAATGAGGTGTACAAATGGTTACTTTTTTCAGTGCCAACGAAGTGGCTGAACTCGCAATGCGTATTGAGCAGAAAGGACAGGCTTTTTACCTGTTGGCTGCTGACGAGGCCAAAGATCCGGCAGCGAAGGAATTTTTCGAGTTCTTTGCTGAGGAAGAATCAAGACACGAGCTTTTCTTCCGGGATATGCGTGATCGTATCGGGTCCATCGAGATTCCTCCGGGAAGTGATTATGAAGAATATACACAGTATGTAATGGCACTTGTGGACTCACATGATGTTTTCAACTTTGATTACACCCAAGCTTTCAAGGATGAGGATTTCAATTTTGAGCAGGCCGTGCGTGCGGCCATGCGTTTTGAAAAGGATACCATCCTGCTTTTTACTGAGCTGAAAAGAATGGTTCCTGATAGTGAGCGCAAATTTGTTGAAGAGTGTATTGACGAAGAACGTAAGCATCTGCGTATGCTGGCTGAAAAACTCAGCTAGTTTCCGAATACTGAGAAAGTTAAAAGGCCCTCTCCGATTGCAGCGGAGAGGGCCTTTCTTCTTGTTTAATTTGCGGATTATTTCTTGATTCCAAGGGCGGTGTTGATCAGTTGGTCCGAGGTGGTGATGCCTTTGGAGTTAGCTTGAAAACCTCGCTGGGTCAGAATCATGGTGGCGAACTCTTCCGCCATATCCACGTTGGAGGTTTCGAGGCTGCTGCCTACAACCGAGCCCAGTCCTTGCTTGTGTGCTACGCCTTGGATAGCATCGCCGGACTCTGTTGTCGCGCTGAAATAGTTCGATCCCTCTCTACGCAGTCCGAATTCATTCGTGAAATTATACAGGTTGGCCTGATAAAGTTCCTGAGACATTCCGTTGGAAAACAGGGCACTCAAAATTCCGTCCGAGTTGAAACTTACATTCTGCAGGTAGCCTTCGCCGAATCCGTCTTGTGACTGACTTATTGTCGAGGATGAACCGTAGTAATCAGTACTGGCGAGTGCGTTGATCTTTCCATCCTCCATACCCGGCAGAGCAGAGGCGTTGCTGCCGATATCAGCCGCAGTCACACCTGTAGTATTCCATGAGTCTGTACCGGAGGTGATGCCCATGTCCAGTGATATGGTCTGGGGCCCCGATGTTCCTTTTTCCCCGGAAAGGGTTGTGCTGAAAATAGGCCGTCCGTTGCTGTTCAGTGCTGCCTGTTCCCAGTTATTGAGATCTTTTGCGTCCGCTGATCCGCTCGCGAGGGTGAAAGCACTCTGGTTAAGCAGGGTGCCGTCGCCGGAGAAGGTAAGTGTTCCGGCCATGAGCAGCCCAGCCCCTGATGTGCCTGCCAGTGACCCAGCATCCTCGCCAGGCGGTACGGTTACCACGTATTCCCAATGGCGTTGATCTGACGGGTCTCCGTCATTTACGACTTTGTCATAATAGACAACTAAGTTGTGAACATTGCCTTTGTCGTCGTAAATTTGAATAGAATTGTTGTACTCATACTTGTCAGCTGAGAGTGGTATTTCCTTAGTTCCGTCCCATTCCTGAAGCAGAGAAAAGAAAGGAGATCCCTCGACTTCACTATTATCCGCAGCTCCTGAGTCAAGGTTTGTACGCATGCTGACAGCATCCGTTTTCTTGGGGTCGGATTTTACTACCTTGATGGTCTTTCCGGTAGAGTCGGTTTCATCTTTCATGGGCAGGACAATATCCTGTGAGGTAGTGCCGATATTACCGTATTGATCTATTGCGTATCCTTGGAGCCTGTTCTTGTGTGCATCAACAAGATTTCCGTTCTTATCGAAATGAAAATTACCTGCGCGTGTGTAGTAGCTGGTGCTGGAAACGGGGTCTGCTACCCGGAAAAATCCCTGACCGCCTATAGCGATATCAGTACTGGAGGATGTGTTCTCAAAAGAACCCTCTTTGAAATTTATCCTGGTGGCCGCAACTCTGGAGCCCAGTCCGATCTGTCCGGCAGTGTGCCCCCCTCCGGCTACTATTCCGGAATTGGCTTTGCCTGAATTCGCGCTGGCGAGTGTTTCCAGAAATGTGTCACCGCTTTTATAAGCAAGGGTATTGACGTTGGCGAGGTTGGCACCAATCTGCTGCAGAAGCATCCCGTGTGACTTCACGCCTGTTGCGGCTGTATACATTGAGCTGAAACCCATTCGTAAACTCCTTGATCGGTGCGGCATTTACGCTGACTCCGCCTGCACCTGTTTTACCTTTGGACCGGAATAAAAGTCCGGTACCGGTATTTAAGCAAAGAGCATGCCTAAAGATTAGGTTTAATTATATCAATAAGTTAGTTGCGTATGGCTAGGCGTAAGGCGGAAAAAAAGTCCTTCTTAAATCATATATTAAGCAAGGACTTCAGATTTCAGCGGGAGTGAAGGATTAAACGTGTAGTTTTTTCTTAATGTATTTTTTAAGTTTTAAAGCCGGTGTTGATTCTGGGTTTATTTCGAGACATTTTTTTATGTATTTCGCGGCTTTTTTTTTGTTGCCGTCTTCATACATGCAGCGGGCCATATTGAAATATAAGTTTTCGTCACAATCGCTTAAGCCCAGAGCTCTTGAATAAAATTTAACGGCCTCGTCGAACATTTTGTTTTTGCGCAGGGAGATGCCGAAATCATTGAAGAGATGTTTGTGCTCTTTATCAAATGCTGCGTTCAGTTCTATAAGCCTGTTGAATACATCCGTTGCTTTTTCCGCTTCATTACGTTCTAGATAGCAAAGGCCGATTCCGAAGTTGGCGCGGATGTTATCTTCATCGATATTAAGCGCGTTGAAGTATTCCATTTCAGCAGTGAAGGTGTTGCCCATCTGGCGCTGGCGGTCGGCTTTGGCAAGAGTCTTATTCAGCTGTTGTAGTGCAGGGAAAACAGTAGAAGTATAGAGCTCAACTTCCGGAGTAAATGATTCGAGCAGTTCTTCTTTGCTTATTGTCTGCTCTTCTCCTGAGGGAATGCTGTTTTCATTAAGCACGCGCAGGCCAATTTCGCCATTGTCCTTTTCTTCCGCATAGTACAGAAACGACTGAATAACCTTTCTTTTGGTCGTTCCAGTCCCGATTTCCTGTATTAATTTGGTGGAAAAGGTGCCTTTTATTTTAGGCATGGTTGGGCTTTTTATTGTCATATGGCCTGTTTATTATGCCGCTAAATTTATCTACTAATGATGTCGGTTGCTATTTGCAAACCGTATATCACACATCTGTATTATCCTCAATTTGGAATGATACACCAAAAAAAAGCCGGGTAATATTACAATTGCCCGGCTTTATTGTTAAATTGCATTTTGGGGAATGCTTATTACAGAATATAACGGGAGAGATCCCTGTCTTCATTTACATCCTGCAGTTTTTCCTGAACATATTCCTTATCAATAATGACAGAATCTCCGGAGCGGTCCGGGGCTTCAAAGGAAAGGTCAGAAAGGATCTTTTCCATAATGGTGTAAAGTCTTCTGGCTCCGATATTTTCGGTTTCCTCGTTAAACTTCTGGGCGTTAAAAGCGACCTCTTCGAGAGCTTCCCGGCTGAAATCTATAGTCAGCTTTTCGGTTTCCAGCAGGGCTTTGTACTGTACGGTCAGGGCATTCTGAGGTTCAGTAAGGATTCGGTAAAAGTCATCCTTATCAAGTGAGGTCAGCTCCACCCGCAGGGGGAAACGTCCCTGCAGTTCGGGGATCAGGTCTGAGGGTTTGGCATAGCTGAATGCCCCTGCGGAAATGAACAGGATGTGGTCAGTCTTGACCATACCGTATTTGGTATTGACCACGCATCCTTCCACGACAGGGAGCAGATCGCGCTGTACGCCTTCGCGGGAAACATTTGCAGAACCGCCACCTTCCTGATTGCCGGCTATTTTGTCGATTTCATCGAGGAAAAGGATACCACCCTGTTCAACACGTTCACGGGCCAGCTCGGCTACGTTGTCCATATCGATGAGTTTATCTGATTCCTGCTGAATGAGAATTTCGTAAGCTTCGCGGATGTTGACCTTACGCATTTTCTTTTTACCGGGAAACATTTTGCCGATCATGTCATTGACCTGCATACCCATATCTTCCATGCCGGGCATGGACATTATTTCAACTCCGCCACCCTGAACGGTGACTTCTACTTCCACTTCACGTTCGTCCAGTTTGCCTTCGCGCCACATTTTACGGAATTTTTCGCGAGTGGAGGACTGGTCGGCAGCGGGCTGTTCTTCCAGTTCTTCAGGGGTGCCCTGATTAAAGAATCCCATACCGGCCTGTTTGGGCTTGGATGAGGGCAGGAGCAGATCGAGCAGGGCGTCTTCAGCGTGTTTTTCAGCTTTGACTTTGACCTTATCCATCTCTTCCTTGCGGACAAGGTTAATGCCTATTTCCATCAGGTCGCGGACCATGGATTCAACATCACGGCCAACGTAACCTACTTCGGTGAATTTAGTGGCTTCGACCTTGAAGAAGGGGCATCCTGCAAGCTTGGCCAGACGGCGGGCAATTTCAGTTTTACCAACCCCGGTGGGGCCCATCATGATAATGTTTTTGGGTGCTATCTCATCGCGCAGTTCAGGAGGAAGCTGCTGACGGCGCCAGCGGTTGCGCATAGCGATGGCGACCATCCTTTTTGCATCAGACTGTCCGATGATGAAATTATCCAGTTCGGAAA
The DNA here is from genome assembly GCF_963676065.1 of Maridesulfovibrio sp. Lineage (NCBI taxonomy): Bacteria > Pseudomonadati > Thermodesulfobacteriota > Desulfovibrionia > Desulfovibrionales > Desulfovibrionaceae > Maridesulfovibrio > Maridesulfovibrio sp. The sequence goes on from NZ_OY780933.1 coordinate 1,925,007, forward strand.
CGATTTCTCTAGGTGTAAGATTACTCATTTTCAGGCTCGTGGGATTTTATTTTTCAAGGGTTTTGAGGACAAAGTGGTCGTTGGTGTAAACGCAGATTTCACTTGCGATTTCCATGGATTTCTGGGCGATTTCTGCTGCGGGCATCTCTGTATTACGCATGAGAGCACGGGCGGCGGAAAGGGCGTAGGAACCGCCGGAACCGATAGCTGCAACACCGTCGTCCGGTTCGATAACATCGCCGTTACCGCTGATAATGAGGATATGTTCGGCGTCTGCGACCATGATCATGGCTTCAAGTTTACGCAGGAATTTATCGGTGCGCCAGTCGGTAGCCATTTCAACAGCGGAGCGCACAAGGTTGCCGGAGTATGTTTTCAGCTTTTTTTCAAACCGCTCGAAAAGGGTGAAGGCATCCGCTGTAGCCCCTGCGAATCCGGCCATAACCTCATCGTTGTACAGGGTACGGACCTTCACCGCGGAATGTTTCATCACCACCGCCTGCCCCATGGTGACCTGACCGTCACCGATCATGGCGGTGCCTTTATCGTCTTTAACGGCCAGAATGGTTGTTCCTCTCATTTCCATATTCATCTCCTGATTCATCTTATTCAATATGATGCGTAGCCGGTTATTGTGCTGCGCGCTTTGGATCAATTCGATTTCGTCTCCGGCGGCCAAATGAGCTTAGCCCCTTTGGAATCCCTTGGTTGGGGATAAGTGCTTGATTGGAGAGGTGAAATTTTATGTTACCAGAACATAATACTTGTGAGTGTGATGGCAAGGGGGGATGTAAAATTCTTCTCGTTTACCCCTAAAGAAATATTTATTTATGCCGAAAATAATAATGATGCGCGATTTTATGTCTAAACATTATATATAAGAAGTGGAGGGGCAGCTATGAGAATAAATGAATCTACGGGCTTTAATTTCAATATTTTCAATCTGAAGAAAACTAATGAGGAAGCTGAGGAAGATGCCGGCTCAACTCATCTACAGGTTGCTGTTCAAGAACCACAGGGGCACACTTCGTCTACCCGCAATATGATGTCGGGAAACTTTTTCCAGCAGGACCATGAGGAATCTCGGTATATCACTGGGCTCATGACCTCTTATGCTGTCGAGAATGAATTCCAGACTCGTATGCAAAACGTCGTTGATTTTTATAAAGGAGCAGCAGCTGCGACTGATAGTTATGCTGAAAAGGTTGCTGCGGGTATGAAGGCGGAGAAAGCCGTTGAGGATGAGGCTGAGGCCTACACCGGTGAAAAAGTCGGCGAAAAGATGGAGCAGGACCGCAAGGAAGAAGAAAAAGAGCAGGAAGCAAAAGTCGAGGAAAAGATCGAAGAAAAGCTGATGCCGGATATGGCCAAGCAAATTGTTGATGCCGATCCCAGTCCCGACGAGCTGAGCGAAGAAATATCGGATAAAGCCGAAGAAATTGTTGAAACTGAGAGCGAGAAGATCTTAAAGGGTAACGAAGCGGGGGAAGGTCAGACAGTCTCAGGAAATGTTCAGGCTGCTGAGCAGGTAGGTACAGTTACCGCTGCCAGTGCGGCCCCGCCGGACAGAGATAAGAGTGTTGAGCTTACCGGCGAATCTACCCAGACCGTAAAAGGTAGCAGTAGTTCTGCCAATACGGTGCCGCCACCGGGAACTTACGTAGATGAAGTTGTTTAAAATTAAAGTTTGTTAAATAAAAGCTCCCTCCTGCAAAAGCAGGAGGGAGTTTTTTTCTTATATGACGAATTAATTTTTTTACCCGGGTAATTTCAAATATAAATATTTGGAATTCTAAACCTTGAATTTGAACTGGACCCCGGAAAAATATTTTAGTTTACCCCTAAAGAAATATTAATTTATGCCGAAAATAACAATGACGCGCGATTTTGTGTCTAAATATTATATGTAATAGGTAGAGGGCAGCTATGAGAATAGGTGAATCTTCGGGCTTTAATCTCAATGTTTTCAATATGAAGAAAACCGATGAGGAAGATAAGGAAGAGGTTGGTTCAACTAATCCACAGGTAGCTGTTCAAGAACCACAGGGGCACACTTCTTCTATCCGCGATATGATGTCGGGAAATTTTTTCCAGCATGACCGCAAGCAATCTCGGTACATCATTGGGATGATGACCTCTTTCAAAGTCGAGAATGAATTCAAAAACCGGATACAAAGTGTCGTCGATTTTTATCAAGCTTGTGCTGCTGCGGCTGATAACGAAGGTGAAAAGGTTGCTGCGCTTATGAAGGGGGTAGAAGCCGTTGAGGACGAGGCTGAGGCTTATGCCCGCGAAAAGGTTTCTGAAAGGATAGATCATGATCAAGAGGAAGAGGAAAAAGAGCAGGAAGAAAAAGCTGAGAAAAAGATCGAAGAAAAGCTGATGCCGGATAGTGCCAAGAAGATTCTTGATGCCGATCCCAGCCCTGACGAGCTGAGCGAGGAAATCGAGGAGAAGGTTGAAGATATAATTGAGACTGAAGGCGAGAAGATCTTAAAGGGTAACGATGCTGATGAAGATCAGACTGTCTCAGGAAATGTTCAGGCTGCTGAGCAGGTTAGTACAGTTACCGCAGCCAGTGCCGCCCCGCAGGACAAGGATAAGAACGTTGAGCTTACCGGAGAATCTACCCAGCCTGTAAAAGGTAGCAGTAGTGCTGCCAATACGATGCCGCCACCGGGAACTTACGTAGATGAAGTTGTTTAAGAATTTAAGTCTGTTAAATGAAAGCTCCCTCCTGCAAAAGCAGGAGGGAGCTTTTTTCTTATGTGACGAATTATCTTTTTAGCCGGATAAGTCCAAATATAACTATCGGTAATTTTGGACCTTTTTCAATAGGATTTTATCCTGCGGAAAGCAGGCAGGGCTTAATAATCAAATCTCGGCAGCTTCCCGTAGCTCCTTAACGGATAAAGCATATGCGCGGAAAACATTTTCCCTGTTAAGTATACCGATAATCCTGTTGGGGTCATCCTCGCTGACTACCGGAATCTGTCCGTAGTCGGTGTCTACGAATTTGAGCAGGGCAGTGTATAGATCGTCGTCAGCCTTAAGGGTCGCCGGTTTAGTGGCGAGATCCTTGGCCAGAATGAGGTCGAAAAGATCAGGATTGAAGAGATGGTTGCGGACATTCTGAATAGTCAGGATTCCTGTGATCACCCCGTCTTCATTTTTAACCGGGAAGTACAACTCGTTTGTATTGGCGATAATGTCGGTCAGCGCCTTGAGCGTGGTGCCTTCTTCAAGGGTTGTCACGCGTCCCGGTTTGTAATGCGTTTCCACTTGCAAGCCTTCAAGAATATTGATGGTCTTATCCTCGATGTGAGCAGGTGAATCGAATTTGCTTTCCACCTGATGCTCATAGAGCGAGAAATTCCTGCCGAGTACGATGCACAGAGCGGAGGCGAGCATCAGCGGAGCCAGTAAACCGTAGCCTTGAGTAAGTTCGCAGACCATGATCAGCGGTCCGATGGGAGCTTTTGCCACACCGGCGAAGAAAGCTGCCATACCCACCAGCACGTAACCGCCGGGCTGAGTGACGATGTCCGGATAATATTTTCCGGCAATCTGGCCAACGATGCCGCCGGACATACCGCCGACGAAAAGGGCGGGTGCAAACATACCGCCGGACATGCCGGAACCGATAGTCATGGAGGTGGCGAGAGTCTTGCCGATGACGATGGCAATCATCATCATTAGCGGAATTTCACCCATGATGGCCATTTCCAGCCAGCCGTATCCACCGGTTAGCACCTGAGGAAAGAACATTCCCATGATGCCCATCATCAAGCCGCCGAGGCCTGTTGCCCACATGAGGCCGACTCGGTCTTTAATCTGGTAGAAAACTGAATATTTGATGAACCTGAAGGTGCGGATATACATCCATCCTGCAAGCGTACATGCAAAGGCCAGTGCCACATAAAAGATCAGTTCCCGGGGATCGTGGAAAACAAAGCGCGGAATACCGAAAATAGGTTCTGTGCCGTAGAAAAGAGTGAATAGGGAATAGGAGACCACCGAGGATATGACAGAAGGCAGAATGGCTTCGGATTCAAAGTCTTCGCGGTAGATAACCTCGATAGCGGTGAGAGCCCCGCCAAGCGGAGCACGAAAGATTGCACCCAGTCCGCCTGCGGCACCGGAGAGGAGCAGAATACGGCGTTCCTTGGGGGACAGTTTCAGCTTCTGGGCCATCCATGAGCCAAGCCCGGCTCCCATCTGTGTGATAGGTCCTTCCCGTCCGGCACTACCTCCGGCGGCAATGGTAAAAATAGAGCTGATCCCTTTAATAATCGGGATAATGGGACGCATAAGTCCGCCACCCTGATGAAAGCATCTGATAGTGGCATCGGTTCCATCTGTTCCGCCGGAAACTGTTTCGGGTATATATTTATTGACCAGCCAGCCGGTAACCAGACCGACAATGGTCAGACCGATGGGAATTACCCATGCGCGCAGATGTTCACCTGCCGGGCCGTGGAAAAGTTCTTCCCCTTCAGGGGCAGGCAGGGAGAGGCCTGCCAGTTGATTTATGAACAGGTGTTTGCCCAGTTCCACCGCGCCGAAAAAAAGTACGGAAGTTATGCCGGAAAGGATGCCGATAACTATACCGAGTACCAACCAGCGAAAATGGTTTATGTTACGGTATGAGCGGACAAGATCTTTCCACATGTTCCAATTGAGTAAAGGACTCATTTTTCATCTCCTGATTCTATCAAATGCAGGCCAGGGCGAACCTGTGACTCAGGGTATGAAAGGATTTCCCGGGCGAGGTTGATGTCGATGGCGATGCGTTCTTTGAGTTCGTCCAGTCCGTTGAATTTTTTTTCGGACCGGATGCGCTGTATGAAGTGGACGCGAATATCCTTACCGTAGATGTCTTCGGTAAAATCCAGAATGTGTGCTTCCACTGAAAGGGCTTCGTTGCCGAAGGTGGGATTTTTGCCGATGTTGGCGACACCGGGAAGGACTTTGCCGTCCACTTCCACCCGTATGGCGTAAACACCTTTTTTGGGGAAAAGTTCGTCTTCAAGCTTAATATTGGCGGTGGGGAACCCGAGCAGTCTGCCGCCCCTGTTCATGCCATGCACCACTTCACCGCGGACCTGATAAAAGCGTCCCAGTAAGGGCCGGACATCCCAGACATTACCTTCACTGACCAAATCACGAATGCGTGATGAGCTGACTACCGCGTCATTGATGATAACCGGGTCAAGCCTCTCAACTCCGTAATCATATTTTCGGCCCAGCTCGAGGAGGGTTTCGTAATTGCCGCTGCGTCCTTTGCCCAGTGCGTAATCGTAGCCCACGACCATTTCTTTCATTGCAAGGCCGTCCACTAGATATTTGCGGATAAATTCTTCAGGTGAAAGAGCCGCCATTTCTCTGGTGAAATTTAAGGTGAGGAGGATATCCGGCTCGTGCAGGGCAATAAGTTCCAGCTTTTGTGAGGTAAGGGTGATGAAAGGCGGGGTCTTGCTGTTAACCAGAACCCTCATCGGGTGCGGGTCGAAGGTTACCACTACACTGGAAAGACCGTTGGCCCTACTCTTTCGGCAGGTGCTTCTGATCAGTTTTTGGTGTCCTTTGTGGACACCGTCAAAGTTTCCAATTGTAACACATGCGCCTTGTTCCGGCGGTACTATTTCATTTATTGATTTTGCGATGATCATGTTCGCTTCACTTTTTAATGACGTAAGATTGTAGAAACGAAAACCAGTACATCAAAAAGCTATATCATTCAAGAGACGCAGGTTGGGACATCAATAGTGGTCTATAGTGATAAAGTACCATAAACAAGGGAGTTAAGCGCGTAAGACGAACTGGTGCTGATTAATCTGACTTTTTTTTATCACTCTCATCTCCCTGATCTTCAGGGGGCTTTGGATTAATTATGTCTTCCAGCTTTTTCAGCTCATCGCGCTGCTTTTGGGTTTTGGCCAGTCCTTCAGCTTTGCGCAAATGAAATTTGGCCTGTTTCATATCGTGCCCGTACAATGCTGCATAAGCCAATTGGGTATGTGCTTGAAAATAGTGACCTGACTCTCCCAGCATACGTCCAAGATGGTAATGGATTTCCTGATCATGGGGGACCATTTCGGCAACGCGGCGCATGGTCAATATTGCCTGTTTGTAATTTTTCCTGACCCCCTCGGTGCGGGCAAGGAAGAACAGGGTCATGGCATCGGTCGGGTTGCGTATGTAAGCTTCCCGCAGCAGGGGAGAAGCCTTGTCCATATCGCCGACATTGAAATAGAAGCGCCCTTCCTCCCTTAAAATAAGAGTATCTTCGGGACAAAGTTCGTGAGCTTTTTTGAATTCCTGTTCCGCTTTATTCTTTTGCTTTATTCGGGAGTAGATAATAGCCAGTCCAAGATGATCGAGACAGTTTCGCTTACTTTCGGGGATTGATTTGTAATAAGCCAAAGCCACGTCTGTTGAAGTCAGCCGGGCACGGATCAGGGTCTGTACTTTGAAGAAATCAGCATCGTCATCCCTGCGCTTGAAAATTTCTGGAGGCATGCGGGTGAATCTATCTTCCAGATAGCCGATACGGGCATCAATGCCGGGGTGAGTTGACAGGTAGGTGGGAATGTTTGTGCTGCTCATGTGCCATTGGCGCTGCTTCATTAATTTGAACCCGTCGACCATGCGTTTAGGATTGTAACCCGCTTCAATAAGGTAGTTCATTCCCAGATGGTCGGCTTCCCGTTCGTTTTCCTGAGTGTAGGTCAGATAAGCACTCTGAGCTCCGCCCATGGAACCCATAGCAATTGCCTGCCCCAGATTCCCCATATTCCCCCCGCCTCCGGCTATTCCTACCATCATTCCGGCCAATGTGCCGAGCATGCTGGCAAGGTTTACCAGCTTCATTTTTTCCATGCGCCGGGCAGCATGACGCAGGGTCACGTGGGCAAGCTCATGGCCTATTACCGCTGCAAGCTCGCTTTCGTGTTTCATGTTCAGGATCAGTCCGGTGTAAACGTAAACATATCCACCGGGGATAGCGAAGGCATTCATTGAGTTATTTTGAATCACCGTGGTTGTTATTGGAAATGGCTGGGGGGGGATATGTTCAGCCACTCTGGCAACCAGCTTTTTAACATAGTCATCTATCTGGGGATCAAGAATTACAGGCAGTTTGTTGTGGACCATCTTATTAAATTCTTTACCGAGTTTGATCTCATCCTTAACTGTGAATTCCCCGAAAAGAGAGTTGGCCATAGCCTGCGGAGTCATCCAGAAACTGAAAAAAAAGATCAGAATCAGCACGATAGTCTGGCGAAATAATTTGTTTCTGAAGTTCATAATAAAATTTATTGGATTTGTGAAAATTGTCGATAATTCGAATTTAATTAAAGAGTAAGTTTTGAGAAGGCCATTGTAAAGAAGGTAAACAAAAAGAAACCCCGAAAGGTTAATTTTCGGGGCGTTGAATTGATGTCTTATTTTAATAAGCTAAGCTCAAAAAGAAAAGGCTGAAACTAGCTTGCATGAAATACAAGTAGTTACAGCCTTTTGTTATTAACTTACATCCGGCATTGAATCTTTCAGCTACCGGTTTTGATTGAGAATTTTACTTGCCCATCATATCGAAGAATTCTTCGTTGGTCTTGGTGCCCTTCATTTTGTCGAGCAGGAATTCCATGGAATCAATAGAGTTCATGGGAGCAAGCAGTTTCCGCAGTATCCAGACCTTGTTAAGAACGCCATCTTCAAGAAGGAGTTCCTCTTTGCGTGTACCGGAGCGGTTTATGTCAATTGCCGGGAACACACGTTTTTCCGCAAGCTTGCGGTCAAGGTAGAGATCCATGTTACCGGTGCCTTTGAATTCTTCAAAGATAACTTCATCCATGCGGGAACCGGTATCGATAAGAGCGGTAGCAATGATGGTCAGGCTGCCGCCTTCTTCGATGTTACGGGCTGCTCCGAAAAATCTTTTGGGGCGCTGCATGGCATTGGCATCCAGACCACCGGAAAGAACTCTGCCGGAGGAAGGGGTGACAGCATTGTAAGCACGACCAAGACGGGTGATGGAATCAAGCAGGATGACTACGTCGCGTTTACGCTCGACAAGTCGTTTGGCTTTTTCAAGTACCATCTCAGTAACCTGCACATGGCGCTGCGGAGGTTCATCGAAGGTAGAGCTGACCACTTCCGCCTTAACTGTGCGGGCCATGTCCGTAACTTCTTCCGGGCGTTCATCGATGAGTAGAACAATGAGATCAACGTCTGGATGATTGGCGTTGATTGAGTTGGCTATGTTCTGCAACATCATTGTCTTACCGGTACGGGGCGGTGCAACGAGCAGGGCACGCTGTCCACGTCCGATGGGTGAGAGAATGTCGATTACCCTGGAACTGAAATTTTTGGGACCGTTCTCAATTTTGAAGCGGTTATCAGGATATATCGGGGTCAGGTTGTCAAAAAGAACCAGATTTCTGGAATGTTCCGGAGATTCAAGACCGATTTCATTGACCCTGAGTAATGCGAAGTAGCGTTCGCCTTCTTTAGGAGGTCTAATTTGTCCGGAGACGATATCACCTTTACGCAGTCCGAATCTTCTGATCTGGGAAGGCGAAACGTAGATGTCATCCGGTCCGGGCATATAACTGTATGTTGGAGAACGCAGGAAGCCGAATCCATCGGGAAGAACTTCCAAAACTCCCTCGCCGTAAATCTGTCCGTTCTGCGCCGCACATCCCTGAAGTAAGGCGAAGATCAGTTCCTGCTTACGCATTCCACTGGGGTTTTCGACTTTGAATTTTGCTGCCAGATCCATAAGGTCTGACATATTTTTCTGTTTCAGTTCAGTCAGGTTCAGGTTTTGTATTTTTTTATCTTGGCCCATACTGTATAACCGGAGTTAAAAGTTAAAAAATATTACTAAGTTAATGTAAGGCAGCAGCAATGCATAGTCTTTGTGCTTATGCAAATGCACTAAGGCCTTCGCTCTAACTTTTTGATGAAATTATGTAGGATTGTCCTGAAGAGGGGCTGTTTTATCTGTTTGAATACAACGACAGTTTAATCTTCGTTGATTCTTTTTACACCCTGATTGCAGTTGTTTATCAATGAAATGCACTCCAAAAAATCCATAAGGAATGAAAAGCAATTCTGCAACGTGCAACTAGTAGGGCATTAACTGAAAGAATCGTTTATGACAAGTCGTTTGATCAGGATTTTCAGGATTCCTCTTCCTGTTTTTCCATGACGTCACTGAAAAGTGCGTTGATCTCTTCCTTGATTTCTTCCTGATCAAGATCAAGGGCAAAAGAAAGCTCCATGGAAACCAAACCCATAGCTTGTTCCAGAAGTCTACGTTCACCGAAAGACAGCTCTTTGTCGCGTCCTATGAGAAAGAGTTCCTTTAAGACATAAGCGACATCCTCAAGGTCTCCGCTTTTGAGCTTTTCGGAATATTCGCGATAGCGTCTGTTCCAGTTCTGACCAGTATAACCGGTAAAGTCAGATCTATCTTTAAGGCAGTCGAATATGTGTAACCCTGCCTCTTTGTCGCAGACAGCGCGCAGGCCTACGTTGTGTGCGTTCATGACCGGAACCATGAGCGTAACATTGTTGCTTAAAATGCGTACAATATAAAACTCAGCGGTAGCTCCGCCGATTTCCTGACTCTCAATACGTTCTACTTTGCCCACTCCCTGTGAAGGGTAGACAACCAGCTGTTCTAGCTCAAACACTCATGGCTCCTTGGACTTACAAAAGAAATACTTTGGAAAGTTATATGCTGTTCTGCGGGGTTGTTCCCGGTTTTGGCGGCGCTATTTCGTAGAATTCAGGATTAGCTGAAAAATAGGTTTGCGAAAACTTCCCATTTCTTTGTCCCTCTGGTTTTGTTTACATTTACAGCAGAGGGAATTGCTGCGAAAATTTACTATAACCGAATTGTAAAGAATCGTCTACAGTTCGGTTTCAATAACATCGGGGACAAAGCTGTTCATAAACTGTGTGGCCGGTCCCTGACCTCTCCTGAAATTCAGGTTCAGCCCTTTGATTGCCGCTGCGGACATTTCTCCGGCGATTTCAAGTTCGGCAGGATTGAATTCTTCCAGCACATAATCTTTTACCTGCGCTGAAAATTCGGGGCGGCCAATGCCAATCCTGATTCTGAAAAAATTAGGTGACTCCATTTTTCCCTGGATGGATTCAAGACCGCGGTGACCGTTGTTGCCGCCACCTTTTTTAAACTTCATTCTTCCGCAGGGGAGGTCCAGCTCGTCGTGGATGACGTATACATCAGTTACAGGAATGGAAAATTTACCGCAGATAGCTGCAACGGCCTTTCCGCTTAAGTTCATGTACGTAAGCGGTTTGGTCACTAAAACATTGGTTCCGGCCAAACTGATGCTGAATAGCTCAAAGTCACCGGAAATATCCATTTTCTTATAGCGCATGCTTTTGCGGGAAGCAGCTATCTCTGCCAAAGCATCAACAGTCATAAACCCGATGTTGTGCCGGGTCTTTGCATATTCAGGCCCAGGATTGCCCAATCCTGCTATAAGTGCTTTGTATTCCATTGCTAATTTACCTGTTTAAAAACGGCAAAGGCCCCGGATAAACCGGGGCCCGAAAATGATTACATTACTAAAGATTTATTCTTCAGCAGCTTCAGCAGCTTCGTCTTCTTCAGCAGAAGAGCCGCGACCGGATGCGCAGCGAACGAGAGCGAAGTTGCTGTCTGCAATTACAGAAGCGCCTTCACCGAGGTCTACGTCGTTAACAAATACGGTGTCACCAACATTCATGCCATCGATATTGATTACGATTTTAGCAGGAATAGTTGCTGCGGTACATGCAACGGTCAGTATTTCGCGGTAGATAGCCATGCGGCCACCAAGCTTAACACCGGGAGCGATTCCTTCTGTAGTAACAGGAACGTCAACCTTAAGAGGACGGTCAGCTGCAACACCGAGGAAGTCTACGTGATTAGGACGGGGACGGACGGGATCCATCTGTACTTTCCAGATCAGTGTATCGTATGTTTTACCTTCAACTTCAAGAGAGAAGAGACGGGTTGTACCGATTTTGCGGTAAAGCTTAACGAATTCAATTTCGTTAACGGCAAGAATCAGGTTTTCTCCTTCCTGAGAATAGAAGACAACCGGAACCATTCCTTTGTTACGAAGCTTACGGTTTGCGGATTTACCGGTTTCGGTACGCACTTCAGCTTTGAAAGTAACTTTTTCAGACATTATTTTCTCCTTATGGTTAACCTGCTGCCGCTCAAAATGACCGGCAGAGGGTGGGAATAGGCAATATTAAACGAAGAGAACGCTTACGGATGACTCGGTGTGTACATTGTGAATGCACTTAGCGAGGATTCCGGCAACTGATTTTACTTTGATCTTGCCACCGGAGTTGATGATTTTCTCTTCGGGAACAGGCAGGGTGTTGGTTACAATTACCTCGGAAAAAGGAGCAGCCGCCAGCCTGTCGATAGCCGGTCCGGAAAGAACCGGGTGTGTTGCGCAGGCTATTACGTCTTTCGCACCGTGGTTTATAAGAACCTTGGCTGCCTGACACATGGTGCCTGCGGTATCGATCATGTCGTCCATGACTACGCAAACTTTGTCTTTTACTTCCCCGATAACGTGCATGGCTTTGGCCTGGTTCGGAGCATCGCGGCGTTTATCCACAATGGCCAGTCCGGCTTTGAGGCGCTTGGCATAAGCTCTGGCGCGTTCGGTTCCGCCTGCGTCAGGTGAAACCATGACCATGTCCTGTTCACGGGTGCGCAGTTCATCCAGCAGTACCGGAGCTGCGTAAATATTATCTACCGGGAGATTAAAGAAGCCCTGAATCTGGCCTGCGTGCAGGTCTATAGTGACCAGACGCTGCATACCGGCAACAGTCAGGCAGTCAGCACACAGTTTTGCACTGATAGGTGCACGGGGAGAAACCTTGCGGTCCTGTCGCGCGTATCCGTAGTAAGGTACTACAGCGGTTACCCGGCGGGCACTTGCTCTCTTAAGCGCGTCCAGCATGAGGCACAGCTCCATAAAGTGAAAGTTCACCGGATCACAGGTAGACTGGACTACGAAAACATCGCAGCCTCGGACATTGTCCTGAATCTCAATGCGAATTTCACCATCGCTGAATTTTTCACGCAGGCAGGGAGTAAGTTTGCTGCCGAGATGGTCACAGATTGCTTCTGAAAGCGCCAGATTTGACGAGCCGCTGATAATCTTGAGTTCACCGTTCATGTCGGTCTCCAACTTGACCTCTCGGAATGAGAAATGAATTTGGCAGGGATGGCAGGACTTGAACCCGCGAGTGCGTGGACCAAAACCACGTGCCTTACCAACTTGGCGACATCCCTGCACTGATTATATGAAATATATATATTAAAATTATGAAAACGTGTGAATAACAGAGTCTACATTGATGGCTTTCAATCCTGAAGCAGCTTTTTCCGCTTCTTCTTTCTTCGTAAAGAAAGAAATCACACTTGCCCCGCTTCCGCTCATGACAGCTCCGCAGGCTCCGTTTTTCAATAGAAATTCCTTTGTTTCCCTTATTTCAGGAAACTCGGGAAGGACAACTTCCTCAAAGTCGTTGAATAAAGTCACCCTCGTTTTGGAGGCCGTTCTATTATTATCGCTGGCAGATGTTGTCAAGTCAAACCTGGAATTTTTTTCCAAGTTAGCTGGTTGGCTACGGGTTGACCATGCTTTGTATGCCCATACGGTATTCACGTGCACATCCGGGCAGGCTAATAACGCGCTCAAGCCCGAAAGGTCAACAGTGCAGGGCGATAAAATTTCACCTATTCCTTTAGCCCAAGCCGGACCGTCCAGCAGAAAGAAGGGAACGTCTGCCCCGAGACCTGCTGCCAGCGAGTTAAGCTCTGCGTGTTCCATACCCGGACTGTCCGGGTGTGTATTCAGGAAGCGGAGCATGGAAGCTGCATCCGAACTGCCTCCGCCCAGACCTGCGCCGGTTGGGGTGCGTTTTGTAAGTTCAACATGTAATCCGGGCCGGAATCCGGTTACTTTGGAATATTTATCCCACGCTTTGTATATGAGGTTGTCTTCTGCCGGAAGATCCATTCCTTTACAATCAATGGTGCAACCAGTCCCCGTTTCAGATATTTCGAGAGTATCGGCCAATGCCGGAAAGGGGTGGAATAGAGTCTCCAGCTCGTGATAGCCGTCTTCTCTTTTTCCAACAATTTTCAGGTAAAGATTGACCTTTGCCGGGGCGGTCAGTGTTGTTTTTCTCATAGAGAGCCTTATACCCTAAAGCTGTCTGCTTAGGAAGATGGCTCAGCGGGCTTTTTTTTGGGCTGTTTTAGATTAATTTCAGGACTGAAGAAAAGGCCGTCCTGATATATTCAGGACGGCCTTTATGCTTGAGAGTCAACAACCAGTCAGGGGACTATTTGTTCTTTAGTTCAATAGTTCGGAAGATATTGTGTCCCTGACGTTTCAGGAGCAGCATGATCAGTCCGCGTTTTTTACCTTCGGTGTTGATGATTTTTTCGATATCCTTGATGGAATTTACCTTGTGCTGGTTGGCTTCCATAATGACGTCTCCCACTGCAATGGCAGCGTCTTCGGACGGGGTTCCCTGCATGACTTCTATTACCAGCAGACCCTCGGGTTTTTCAAGGCCGAGGGACTCTGCTTCAGCCTTGCGGTTTACCCTACGCACGACCAGTCCGAGATCATCAAGGTTTTCTTCCGCCGCTTTGGGGGACATTTTGCCTGCTTCAGCCACAACGTTTTTGCCGCTTCGTTCACCGAGCACGACACGTAGATTTTTATCGTGTCCCTTGCGCCATACTTTTACCTTGACGGATTTGCCCGGAGGCAGTGCTGCGATGGTGCGCAGCAGGTCGTTGGTGTCATCAATTTTTTCTCCGTCGATTTTAAGAATGACATCGCCGACTTTTATTCCGCCTTTGTCCGCGGGATCTCCGGGATTAACAGAGTTGACCAGCGCACCGGTCTTGCTTTCCAGTCCAAGAGCCTGGGCTGTTTTTTCGTCGGCATCCTGAATAGTTACACCCAGCCAGCCGCGACTGACCTTGTGGTCGGTTTCGAGCTGGTAGATAACACTTTTGGCCATATTACTGGGGATGGCAAAGCCTATTCCCTGTCCACTGGCAATGATGGCCGTGTTGATTCCGACCACCTGTCCATTTAAGTCGATGAGCGGACCGCCGGAGTTACCGGGGTTGATGCTGGCATCTGTCTGGATAAAGTTATCAAAGGGCCCGGCGCCGATGATTCTGCCTTTAGCGCTGATAATCCCTTTGGTCACGGTGTGTCCCAGTCCGAAAGGATTGCCGATAGCCAGCACCCATTGGCCTACTTCCGCTTTTTCGGAATTGGCGAATTCAAGATAGGGCAGCTCTTTTTTTACTTCAATTTTCAGCAGCGCAAGGTCGGTTTCCTTGTCCCGGCCGATAATTTTGGCCGGATACTCGTGGCCGTCATTTTGCAGCTTTACAGTGATTTTATCAGCAGAGGCGACAACATGGTTGTTGGTGACCACGTAACCGTCTTTGGAAATGATGAAACCTGACCCCAGAGAGCCTGTTTTGCGTTTTTGTTTATGCTGGTTGCCATTACCCCGGTTATTGAACTGTTTGAAGAACTGTTCAAAAGGGTTGTTGCCGCCATTTCCATGGAATTTAAAAAAGTCTTCCATGGGGTTGTTGACTTCGACCATTTTCACGGTATTGATGTTAACAACAGCGGGGCCGCATTTTTTTGCCAGATCGACAAAAGAGGGCAGTCCGTCTGCCTGTGCGTATAAGGGCAGTATGAGTACTGTGATGAGAGTAAATAATCCAATGTAGCGTTTTAGTTTCATATAACCTCCTCGTAGTACCGCCCGGAAAACGGGATAGGCGGTATTGATTGAGTATAGTGTCCTTTTTTCAAAAGTAAATAGTGTAAGGAATATATATAAAGGGTCTATTTTTTCATAAAATAAGGGCGCCCGGTTCTTGAAAGTCCTGTCTGGACATCATGTTGACGATTTGGATAGACTTTTGAAATTGAAATTAACTTTATATTTTAGGTATAAATCATAATCTCGTGGAGTAATAATGGAGCAGCAGGAAGCTATTAAGGTTCAACTTGAACAGCGGCTAAGGGAATGTGAACAGAAAAATGATTCAGTGGGAAAAGCCGAGATGCTTTTCGAGTTGGCTAAGCTGGAAGTCGACGCCGGAAATCAGGAGCAGGCCCTGTTGATGCTTCTTGAAGCTTATTCCAGATTCCAGAAGGCCGGGGAAGCCAAAGGACATTGTTTTACAGGGGAATTGCTTGGACAGCTCCTTTTTGTCTCCGGTAATCCGCAGGACGGACTGGCTGTTGTAAGGGAAGCCTTGAGGGGATTTACTGAGATGGGCATGACCACAGAAGCGGAGAAGACCGAACAACTTCTGTCTGTTATGGAAGAGCATGCAGCCGATAATAAGTGATGTGTTAATCAAAAGAATATAGGCTCAAATCCTTAATCTCGCTGGAAATGATTAAAAAAAGACCATGGTAGGAATCTTATGGGTAACTTTTTTTGTCAAAGCAGATTGTCGCGATATTTCCCTGAATTAATCTATTTGCTTTTATGCAATAGCAACCCCGCAGCTTTGGTGTGTATGCCAAGGCTGCGGGGTTGTTTTTATTGAGTCGTACAGGTTTGTGCGTATTTACAAAGCTACTTTCTAATCATCTCTTTTCATCTGATCTATGATTGATTTCAATTGCTGAGCCTGTGCAGCTAAGTCCATAACAGCTTCAGATGATTGTCGCATTGCATCACTTGTCTCAGTCGCGATGTGATTGATTTCATCGACAGCCCGGTTGATTTCTTCCGAAGTTGCGGACTGTTCTTCACAGGCAGTAGCAATCCCCTGAATCTGTTCAGAAACCTGATCATTTAAAGTGAGTATTTCGTCTAACGAGCTTCCTGCATCGTTTGCCATGCTGGAGACTGACCCTAATTCATGAACCGTAGTGGTACACTGGGTAATGCTTTCCTTGGTGCCGCTCTGGATTTCAGAAATGGCCTTTTCGACTTCATTTGTAGCGGTCATGGTTTTTTCGGCTAACTTTCTTACTTCATCAGCTACAACGGCAAAACCTCTGCCTGCTTCGCCTGCCCGTGCAGCCTCGATGGCAGCATTAAGGGCCAGAAGGTTTGTCTGGTCTGCAATGTCAGAAATGACATCAATTATCTGACCTATTTGTTCTGCGCTGACTCCAAGGCTTTCCATGTCTTTTTCCAGAATATTAGAGAGGTTAATAACCCGATTCAACCCGTCGACCATGTCGGAAACAACTGCTGAACCTTTTGTTGCTGTTTCCTTTGCTTCACTGGCGGTCTGGGAAACTTCTCCTGAATTTCTGGCAACTTCAAGTACGGTCACGTTCATCTCTTCCATTGCCGTAGCAGTCTCGCTTGTGCGCTGGCTTTGCACATCCGAGCCCGTTGAGGATTGTTCAATCTGTGCGGATAACTCTTCCGATGCGGCTGAAATAACATCTACAACATCTTCAAGCTCACGTGCCGCATGCAGCATTCCCTCTTTTTTGGCTCGTTCGGCCTGCTTACGGGCCTCTTCAGCTTCCTGTGTCGCTTTTTGTGCTCTTACAGTTTCTTCTGCCGCTACTCTGCTTTGTTCATTAGCTTCATTGATTTTAAGCTTGAGATTTTCCACCATAGCATTCAAAGCCTTGGCTAGAATGCCGACTTCATCTGAACTTTTGACCTCTAGGGTTTTTTCCAGATGCCCCTCCGCTACACTTGTCGCATAGTCTGTGGTTATGACAATGGGAGTGGCCATCGACTTGGCGATCAGCCAGGAAATAAGCAGAATAATGGGCAGGATGATGGCTATGATGATCAGGGATGAATTTCTGACATCATTTTGAGATTCGACCAGCGTTTGTACAGGCATGCCGATGAACCACATACCAATATTGTTACCGCTTAAGCTTTTGATGGGCCAGTATGCGGTTTGATAATCAATGCCGAGAATTTTGTTACGGGCTACAAAAGATTTCCCTTCTTTGATAACGGTCCGGGTAACTGCCGGGTTACTCATTTTTGTTCCCACGGCACGTTTTCCGGATTTGACAATCGTTGTCATCTCTCTCACGTCACCCTTGAAGACCGTTACATCGAGGTCTGTAAATTCTCTAATCGTATCTACAAATTTTTCATTTGATAAAGAAGTGCCGATTGATATCGTGCCTATGATAGCGTCGTTTTGTTTAATTGGTGCTGTCGCACGCAGGGAAAAAGGGATTTCCTTACCTGCGACAACCCCGGAACAGATTTTTCCGGTAAGTGCTATTCTAACGGTATCCATGTCACGCGCAGGATCACCATAGTTTTGCGAGTGTGATCGAGCCAGAACATCACCGTTGGCATCGGTCAATGTAATGAATTCAGATTCTGTCTCTTCCATCAGTGCTATCAGGCTCTTTGTGATTCTTTGGGTATCATTACTCCTGATCGATTCAATTAACTGCTGATCTTGAGCCATGAGCTCCGCTTTTTCTCGGAATTCCTTAGAGAGAAAATTAACGTGATTATCAAAAACTTTACGCATTGTTGAAATATTTCTGACAGATTCGGCTGAAAAACCTTTGCCGACATAGTAGTTGACAGTGAAAAATATGGAGATTCCTGTCACAAGAGCGATGCATACAGATAATAATATGATTTTATTTCTTATTGAGAATTTCATTTTAAGCTCCTTTAACTCTGTTTTCAGATTAACATATATACTCTGTCGGAATTTTTTTAAAAGATATTATAGTTTATAGATTTTAACTGTGTTTAGATTATTTTTGCTCCCTTGAATTGAAATTTCGATGCTGGTAGCAGAGGTGACATCATGTCGATTCAAAAAAAATACAAAGGAAAAATGTTGGAACCGGTTAAGTCGGTCCTTGGTAAGGGTAGTTCCATTGATTTCGATTTTACCTATTCGGTGTGGTGGAATATTCTTTTGATTACGATTGGTTCAGCAATTTGTTCGATTGCTGTAAAAAGTCTGGCGGTTCCGCATGAGTTTCTGGCCGGCGGCGTCTTCGGGTTGGCTTCACTGCTTTATTATAAAACGGGTGTGCTTTCACCGGGATTGCTGTTCTTTATTCTAAATGCTCCCGTATTTATTTTTGCATGGGTAAAAGTAAGCAGGCGTTTTTTTTGGTACAGTCTTTATGCCACCGTAGCCGCTACGGTGGCTTATGAGTGTATTTCAATTCCCATGGTCGTTCATAACCACACTTATGCGGCTGTCGCGTGCGGTGCAATGCTCGGATTCGGTGCCGGTACTGTGCTGCGAACACTGGGGTCGAACGGCGGTCTTGATGTGTTCGCCGTATATTTATTTCAGCGTTTCAATATCGGCATCGGCAAGGTTTACCTTGTGTTTAATACGATCCTTTTCAGCATGAGTATGTTTGAGCTGTCTCTGGATGTAATTATCGCGTCGCTGATTCTGGTTTTTATATCGGCCACCGTGGTGGAGCAGACTTTATCGATGTTCAACCAACGTAAGGTTGTTTTTATTATTTCGAATAATATTGAGATGATCAGCCATGATATCCTGCACGAGATGAAGCAGAGCGCGACTTTCATTAAAGGACAGGGGGCCTATCTCCGCGAGGATAAGAATATACTTATGACCGTGGTGAACAACATCCAGCTTAAAAAATTGGAAGAGATTGCTTTCCGGAATGATGATAAGGTGTTGTTTATAGTTGAAAATACTTTTTCCGTCATCGGGGCAAGTTTTTCACGCCGTAAAGTTTACTAGTTTAGTTTTTTACATCTCTGATTATAAGGCAGGCCGGACTCGTGGAGTTCGGCCTGTTTTGGCTTATGCACTATTATCCTTTTCTGTTGAGCTTCATGCCGGCGATGCGGTTCCTTCCTCCATTTTTGGCTTTGTACAATAATTCGTCGCAGGTACTTACAACCTCCAGCGGAGATAGTTCATGATTTCCGCTCAAGGTAAGAACCCCGATGCTGACAGTCACATATTCATTGATATCAGATCCTTCATGCGCAATAGCAAGACTCTCCACATGAGACCTGATATTTTCCGCCACAGTCAGAGCTCCTTCATAGTTTGTGAAAGACAGAATCGCTCCAAATTCTTCACCCCCGTAACGGAAGGCCATATCGGAAGGGCGTCTTAGTTCTCCCTGTAGAGCGTGGGCTATTCCCCTTAAACAATCATCTCCTACAACATGGCCATATATGTCGTTGAATTTTTTGAAATAGTCTACGTCGATCAGGATCAGTGTTATGGCTACACCTGAACGGGTGTGTTCTTTCAGCCTAAGTTGAAGCATTTCATCAAAGCGGCGTCTATTGTGAAGGCCTGTAAGAGCGTCTTTGTTGGCCAATTCGGCCAGAGTCTGATTGGTGGCTTCGAGCTCTTCTGTTGTGCTTGCGACGAGGTGTCCCAAAACTTTATGCAGCTGAAATCTTCTCAGGTCGAGCCCCTGGTAGCCGATTTCGTCCTGATGTCCTAAATTATTTTCCGAGATGCAGCGGTCGCTTTCCGAGAGAGCCAGAACTGTCATCGTCTGCTGGAAGAAATGCGTCGGTTCCATTGGAGCTGTGAAATATTCACCGAAGGTAAAAAATCCTGCTGAATTTTTACAACTTTTTAAGGCTTCCATCTCTAATGAAATGTTTTTCCCTAAAAGTTCTTTTCGGAAAGCACAGCTGTATACAAATACAGCTTCCGGAGTATATCCCTCAATTTTTTGTTTCAGGTGTAGTGCATTTTCTTCTAAAAGGCTGGCATCGTAAAAGCTGAAGCGTACCTGCTCTCCGGTGTGTACTTTTTGTATGAGCTCAAACGATCCGTCTTTATTTATTTCTGCGATAGGATTGGTAAACCAGATATCCCCCCTTTCAATCATAAGCGGAAAATGATTGATGAGGTATAGTGATGATTTTTCGGATTCAAGACCGAGGTAATATTTGTATATCTCAGCCACCGGCTTGTCATCTAAGCTGTATAAGCTGTTGCCTTGCGCTTGGGTTACCATCATTTTCTTGCCGAGCGGAGCCCATCCGAGAGCATAGAACGTATTGATGCAAAGTTCGGGATTAGCCAGAGATGCAGCAGCAAAGCCCTCATTGGAGAACCCTTTTTCTGTGAAGACGAAGACGTTACTGTCTAAAGTGTCTGTTCCTCCTGACTGACCTCCTGCTATTACTATATCGTGCAGCTGGTTGTTAAGACTTTGTAGAAAATCATTGCTGTTCACGAAGTTACCGTTTTTTATCCCACAGCCGAAAGCAATGACAGCCCTAGGTGAATTCTTTGCCAGCTCGGCACCCATTTTCAGACCAGCTGCGGAGAGATCCTCGTTTTGATCTATCAGTACTGTTTTGACTTCTGTCTGCTCAAAAAGAGATACGCTGATTACAATGGAGTCTATTATGTCCTGTGTATTGATGATTTCTCCGGCTGAACTGGCTCCGATAATCGCAACTCCGGGTAAATTTTGTATCAGTTTTGCACGCAGAGTTTTAATTTCATCTTGATTAGAGCGTCCGCAGAAGACTTGAATTAAAGTCCTGCTTGCTGAGTGTGAGGCAACTTTATGAAAAATTTCCTGAAGATCTTTCTCTTCGTTAAATTCAAAGCAGAAATGCTTCATTAAAAATGCTCCCTTACGGTTAGCAGGATAATTTCTGTTTATTCAGTGATTCATTTTTTCAAATATTTTAAATTAATAACATATAATATGCGCTTAGGAAATTAAACGTGAAAAAGCCCCCGTAACGAAGTTTCGGGGGCTTTTATGAATCTAAAAAAAACTATTTTGTAGCGGCATGTTTCTTCAGGTAAGCGCTTATGCGGTCACGCACATTTTTCTCAAGATTACGGTACCAGAAAGCGTAATCGAATTTGTGCAGGACTCCCGCTGGAAAATGGCCCAGTTCCAGTTTTTCCGGCGGGGTAGTAACAAGAGCACCTGTCTTCCTATCTACCTGCGCACCAGTGTAGTGCGGTACTTCGCGTTTTACGGTTCCCTTGAAATCGTCGAAAAATACCGCGCCGAGGTTGAGGTCCTTGCCCGCCGGGGTTTCATCAGTCGTCCATGTCAGAGGATTTATGCAGAATGCGCCGGGACGCAGCACCGGTGAACCGGTAGCTCCGGGAGCCTGAGTGTTCCACGAAATGATCACGCCGGTATCGTCAGCTTTTTGAGCGGTCTTGATCCAAGGATATTTTTTCAGGTCTTCGCCTGTGATCGAAAAACCGATGACATACGCAGCGACCAGCTGTTTTTGCAGCTTTTTGTCATGGAACCTGCTCCGTAACAGGTCGAGCATGACCACTGATCCCTGACTGTGTGAAGCCAGAATGAAAGGGCGGCCCTTGTTGAGGAATGAAAGGTAATAATCGAAAGCCCGGTGAACGTCGTCCGCTCCGATACGAAAGTAGCTGTTCAGAGTCATATCTTCGTTAGGATCAAGGCAGGCAAATGAGACCTGACGGTAATACGGGGCGAAGAGGTTGGCGGAAGCTGAGTATACACCGGCTTGAGCCTTTAGCAGCCCCTGAACATCGGAACGCAGTTCTTTATTGAACACGTCCATATTTTTCGGGCAGGTTCCGGGATAGATTGTCGGGTATACATAGAATACGTCAACCGGCTTATCAGGATTGGTCGGTCTGGATGCCCAGCTTATGGTTTTTGAGTAGTCGGGACATGCGGGAATATCGCAGGACTTCGCATTATCAGCGGCATAGGCTGCTGTAGCGGAAAGTAAAATTAATACGCAGGTGGTGAGTAATATTCGCATTGATTCCTCCTAAAGAAATTTAGTTCTCTCATATCAGAGTCTTTCGGTGTTGCAAATAAATATGTAACGCTGTCTTGAGAAGAAGGGCGAATTGTGCATAGTTCATGGTCCTAAGCTAATCTTCCTTTTCTATGGGTATTTCGATTTTAAATTTAGTCCCTTCTCCAACAGCAGACTCAACAAACATATTCCCTTTATGTTGTTCAGTTATTATAAAATATGAGACGGATAGACCAAGTCCGGTTCCTTTATCCACAGGTTTGGTTGTGTAAAAAGGTTCAAAGATTCTTGATTTGGTCTGTTCATCCATACCGGGACCATTATCTTCAATTTCAATAACGACTAGATTGTCTTGTTTATATGCTCGGCAATAAAAAGTGGACTTATCCTCTCCGTAGTCTTTTTCAATCATTGCTTCGGCACCGTTTTTAAAAAGGTTCAGAAGAACCTGCTGCATTTCATTGCTTTCACACATGACTAAAGGCAGGTCTTTGTCATATTCTCTAACTATCTTTATCTTCTTGAAGTCATAAAGTTTTTTTAGGTCATAGTCATTAGCTGCCAGCTCAATGGTATTGTCGATAAGAGTTGCCAGATCAATTCTTTCCATCTTCTTTTCGCTCTTGCGGCTGAAGCTAAGCATATTGTTTACAATCTTTGCCGCCCGGTTGCCGCTTTCCTCAATTATTTTGAGCATTCTGGGAACTTTCCTTTTTTTAAGGTATTCCTGCACCTGCTCAAGCTCAACACCACATTCACGGGCTATGCGCTTGTTGGAATCCATCGCGCTGAACAAACGATTGTCTATATTATATACGCTTGATAAAATGCCGGCCAATGGATTATTGATTTCATGAGCCATCCCGGCAGCAAGTCCGCCCAAAGACATCATCTTTTCTGATTGCACAAGCATCTCTTCAAGGTTTACGCGGCTGGTAATATTATCAATGCGGATAACTGCTCCTTGAACTCCGTCTGCAATCAACGGGTAGACCGTAATTTCTTCATAAATTATTTTCTCGTTTTCCCTTCGCATATATTTAGGGGTACTCTGCACGGTTCGTGAATTTATTGCTGTGCGGACATTCTTCATTTCAGCAGCAAGGCGCGGAGAAATATCTTCAATCCTTTTTCCTAGAACTTCACTCTTAGCAAGTCCGAAATCAATTTCACACTGGATGTTCCATTGAGTAATAACACCTTCAGCAGTAACACCAATTATATTTGACGGCATGGAATCGACAATATTTGAGAGATAGTTTTGCAGTGCTCGTACTTCCGTTTCTCTTTTGTGAAGTAGCTCTGCCATGTTGTCGAAAGCCTGTCCTAATTGGCCTATTTCTCCATCTGAATAGTCAACTCCGCTGCTGACATTTTTATCTCCATGACCAAATAAGGTTGTCGCTTGAGTCAATTTTTTGATTCTTGATACTATAGTAGTGTAGCCTAGGAACCAGGTCACTGCGAGAGCGAAACATAGTGAAAGAATACCCAGAATTGCTCCTTTAAGCATTGCCTCATTCGCTTCGGAGACAACAAATTTTTTGTTAAACCCTAAAAACATATACATGTATGGTGGAGTATCCGGAGCCAAACGGATAGGTTCAAAAGCAACAATGCGAGTAATATAGTCAGAGGTAAACGCTTCCACCATGCCCGGAGCATCAGTATTGTGGGCTGCGTTAAAAATTTTATCCTTGATAGGAAGTCCTAAGGCCATGTTCTTGGAGATTGGAATCCGGAAAAGACGTCTCCCCTGATAGTCGCACATCCCGAAAAAAGCGTCTGTTTCAAGTCCCGAATTATTAAACAAATCTTTGTAATGATTGAGATTTGTTCCAACGATGATAGCTCCGTTAGCTTCGCCATTGTCATCAAATACAGGTATGCCGAAAGGAAATGCTGAAATTTTAGTCTCCCGGCCTATTATGAATTCACCTGCGGCGAATTTGCCTGACGAAAGTGCGTCTTTAAATTGTTTCCTATCTGAAAAGTTGAACCCTTTGTCTTTGCCTTTGCCCTGAGCAACTACCGTTCCGTCAATGTTCAGCAGAAAAACGTTGGTGAAGATGGGGTTTGCCTTGAGCAGAGTTTTTAGGATGATAGCAGATTTTTCCGCATCTTTGTGTTTGATATCTGGCAGGGCGGCAACTGTCTGAAGTACGGCCTTGGTAGAACTGCTAATGGTGCGCTGGACTTCACTGAAGCCATGGAGAAATGTCCGCACATCCCGTTCTGCCATACGTATATCTTCCCGCCTTTGCTCCATTTCATGCAGTAACAAGGCCAGCAAAACCGGAATCGTTGCCAAGGCAACTAGAAACATAATTTTTTTTCGAATCGTACCTATAAAAAATAGCATTCACATCCCCTTGTACTACATCTTCCAAATTCGCAGAATGGAACTTCACAAAGGTCTATTTCCAACTTAATTATTACCATATTGATTTTTTAGCTGCAATTAATAACGGAAACGAGTTGGTTTTAATTTTCCCCGTTAGATAATCGTAAGTTCTGCAGGGCTAATTTATTGTTTTTACGCGTCATTCAGAATTATTATCGGAAGAGTTAGCTTTGGGATGATTTGTTGACATGGATATTGGATGTGTATTAGTGCATTTCTAGTGTTACTTTTTCAATATTTGTATTTGATGTGTTTGATGTTTTGTTAACTAATTTTAACAAAGGAGGCCATTCATGTCGGGATGCGCGCCTAAGTCCCCGCCCGCCGGGGCTGCAGCGGTTCAGCCTGCTGCGAATGTAAATGCCAAACGAATGGAGGGGGTTGAGTATAGTCTTTACGCTCCTCCTGTCGGGGTAGATGCAGGCACTATCAGGTTTATCAGGGTTGATGAATCCAAGTGTGAAGCCTGCGGGGCTTGTGAAGAGCATTGCGCAAGCGGAGCTATTCAGGAAATTAACAGTGACGGGATTCATCAGGTTGTTGATCCCGCTGCCTGTATGAATTGCGGCCAGTGCCTTACCAACTGTCCTTATGGCGCAATCTACGAGGGAGTTTCTTTCGTGGATGAGCTTGCAGCTAAACTCAAGGATCCGGATACTATTGTTGTATCCATGCCTGCTCCGGCTGTTCGTTACGGTCTTGGTGAATGTTTCGGTGCTCCCACCGGCACATATGTCGGCGGTAAAATGCACGCTGCTTTGCGTAAGCTTGGATTCGATTACATCTGGGATAACGAATTCACTGCTGACGTAACCATCATGGAAGAAGGCACCGAGCTTCTGAACAGGGTCAAGAGTCAGGGAAGCAAGGACGCAATGCCCTTGCCGCAGTTCACTTCCTGCTGTCCGGGCTGGGTGAAGTTTGCCGAAACCTTTTATCCTGATCTTATTCCCAACCTCTCCACCTGCAAATCACCTATCGGTATGCTTGGTCCTTTGGCTAAGACATACGGCGCCAAGGAAACAAAGACAGACGGTAAAAAGATTTACACTGTTTCCATTATGCCCTGTATCGCCAAAAAGTACGAAGGTGTGCGCAGTGAGTTGGATGACGCAGGGTTTGATCGTGATATCGATGCGACCATAAACACCCGTGAACTGGCTTATATGATTAAGTCCGCAGGAATTGATTTCAATAACCTGCCTGACGAAGATCCTGATCCGGTCCTCGGTGAATCCACAGGCGCGGCTACCATTTTCGGTAACAGCGGCGGGGTAATGGAAGCGGCTTTAAGGCTCGCTTACGAAGTACTTTCCGGTACCAAGCTTGCCAACCCCGATATCAAAGTTGTACGTACCCATGAAGGCATCAACACTGCCGATGTTGAAGTTCCAAACTTTGGGACTGTAAAAGTGGCGGTTGCCAGCGGACTCGGCAATGCGGCCAAGCTGTGCGACGAAGTTCGCGCGGGAAAATCTCCTTATCATTTTATTGAGATTATGACCTGTCCCGGCGGTTGCGTTAACGGTGGCGGACAGCCGCTTGATCCTGAAATTAGGGCTTCCCTGTTCAGGTCAACCGTGGCCCAGATCAATAAGCGGTTCAGAGCCCGCAAAATCAAGGCATAAGGAGGAACTGGTATGAAATTAAGCAGACGCAGTTTCATCAAGGCCGCAGGTGCGGTGGCCGGGTATGCGGTTCTGGGCGTAAATGTCGCCAAAGAGGCAGTAGCGGAGGTCATGGACTTTGTTGCCCGCCGTCAGAACTCTGTTTATGCGGCTGATGCCAACAAGAATATCTACAAGTACAGAAAATCTCAGGATAACCCTATGATCGTAAAACTTTACGATCCTAAAACAGGTTTCCTGCATGATGGTCCTTGCGGACATGAATCCCACCATCTTCTGCATACTCATTATTATGATCGCAGCAGTAAGATTGAGGCCCTGAAAGACAAGGGTGTTAATCTGAATCTTTAGAATATTACAAAAAAGCGTTAACCTGAGGTGAGGATTCATCTGGCCCAAGGGTAGACGCGAGCATTGGAGGCTGTTTTTGTAAAATAGCCTGTGTCTTTCTTACCGGCAAATTACCGAGGAAAAGGGTTAGTCCTGACTTCCTGCAGGGTTTTCCCGGCAAGCTCCGGAAGCTCTCAGCCGCTTCTTTACTTCGATCATTGCGGAGCATTTTTAAATGGATAAGCGTTTAGGAATTATAGGAATAACCATTAAAGACAGATATAAATCAGCGCCAAAAGTAAACCGGACACTAAGTGAGCACGGTGAAATTATTGTAGGGCGCATGGGTCTTCCTTTCCGCGAAAAGGGCGTGAATGTCATCGGAATAATCATCGAGGCAACCACGGACGAGGTCGGGGCATTGACCGGGCAACTGGGCATGCTTCAAGGCGTAAAAGTCAAATCATTACTCGTGTAGGAAAGGAGACTGTCATGAATAAAAATACCACCCTCGGAACTGATCTTGAGTCATTTATTGATGAAGAGCTAATTTGGTCGGAAATGGAAAAAGCCACCAATCCGGAACCGGCCCTTGTCCGCGACATAATAGTAAAAGCCAAAGAGAGAAAAGGTCTAACTCCCTTTGAGGCAGCGGTTTTGCTGAAGAATGAGGACAAGGAGCTTGATAATGAAATTTTTGAAGCCGCCATTGAGGTAAAGAAAGGGATCTATGGTAACAGGCTGGTCCTTTTTGCACCTCTTTATGTCAGTAACGAATGTGCCAACCAGTGTGCATATTGCGGATTCAACGCTACTAATGAAGATCTTGAACGCCGTACCCTCAGTGCCGAAGAAATTCATAAAGAAGTCGAAGTCCTTGAAAATCTTGGCCATAAACGCCTCCTTCTGGTTTACGGTGAGCATCCCAAATATAATGCCGATTGGATTGCCCAGACAGTCAGAGAAGTCTACTCCGTAACTTCACGCAAGAGCGGCGAAATTCGCAGGGTCAATATCAACTGTGCCCCGCTGGATGTAGAAGGATTCAGGAAACTGCATGATGTGGGTATCGGTACCTACCAGTGTTTCCACGAAACCTACCATCAGGAAACATACAAGAAATATCATCTCGCAGGACGTAAAACAGATTACAACTGGCGTCTTTATGCCATGCACAGAGCTATGGAGGCCGGTATTGATGATGTGGGTATGGGTGCGCTTTTCGGTCTTTTTGACCCGATCTTCGAGGTTATGGGCCTTCTTTACCATGCCAAACAGCTGGAAAAGGATTGCGGGGTTGGTCCGCATACTCTTTCTTTTCCCCGCATTGAGCCTGCGCAGAATTCTGATCTGGCATTGAATCCTCCTTTCCAGTCTTCTCCTCATGATTTCAAGAAAATTGTAGCTGTTCTGCGTCTGGCAGTGCCGTATACCGGTCTCATACTGTCCACCAGAGAAAATAAAGAGACCCGTAAAGAATTGCTCGAAGTCGGTGTTTCTCAGATTTCAGGTGGATCACGCACTTATCCCGGTGCCTACAGCGATCCTGAATATGACCGCCCCGAGGTACAGCAGTTCTGTATCGGTGATAATCGTTCATTGGATGAAACCATTCGTTCCATCGTCGGTGATCATGGTTATGTGCCTTCATGGTGTACCGCCTGTTATCGTCTTGGACGTACCGGGGAGCATTTTATGGAATTGGCTAAAACCGGATTTATCCAGAAATTCTGCCTGCCCAACGGCTTGCTGACTTTTAAGGAATATCTTGAGGACTACGCTTCCGAAGAGACCAGGAAAGTCGGTGAAGAATTGATCAGGAATGAAATTGAAAACTACGCTGACCCTGAACGCCGTAAACTGCTGACTGATCGTCTTTCCCGTATGGAAAAAGGCGAGCGGGATCTGTACCTGTAATTAATTTCCGGAGGAAACATGTCTGAATCCGGAAAATGTGCTTTCCGTTTAGAGAAGGACGCGCTGGGTGAAATGGAGATCCCGGCGGAAGCTTATTACGGCATCCATACCCGGCGGGCTATGCTTAATTTCCCGCTCTCGGATTGCAGAATTCATGAACGGTTTATCCGCGCATTCGGGCAGGTAAAAGAAGCCTGCGCTGCCGTGAATATGAAATTAGGCTTTCTGGATCAAAGGATCGGAAAGGCGGTTCTAACGGCATGCAAAGATGTTTCCTCCGGAAAATTAAGCAGCAGTATAGTGGTCGATCCGTATCAGGGTGGTGCTGGAACTTCCACCAATATGAATTTCAACGAAGTTATAGCCAACAGGGCGATTGAAATATTGGGAGGGAGGCATGGTGAGTACGGGCTGGTTCATCCCGTGGATCATGTAAACATGCATCAATCCACCAATGATGTTTATCCCACGGCTTTAAAGGTTGCGGCTCTCGCGCTGCTTGTTGATCTGGAAAAAGAAGTTTCAAAACTTCAGGAAGAATTACAGCGCAAAGAGTCTGAATTCTCGCAGGTTGTAAAAGTGGGACGGACGCAACTGATGGACGGTGTTCCCATGACAATGGGGATGACCTTCGGGGCTTTTTCAGATGCGGTGGCCCGTGATCGCTGGCGTATCTTCAAGTGCCGTGAAAGGATTAAAAAGGTTAATCTCGGTGGAACTGCCGTTGGAACAGGGCTTGGTGCTCCGCGTGACTATATTCTTCAGGTCGCTGGGGAATTGAAAAATATTTGCGGCTTGCCTGTTTCAAGGGCGGAGAATCTTGTCGATGCCACTCAGAATTCGGATTCTTTTGTAGAGGTATCCGGAATGCTCAAGTCCTATGCAACAAATCTGATGAAGATTTCAAATGATTTGCGATTGCTAAGCAGCGGACCAGCCACCGGCCTTGGAGAGATCAAATTGCCCGCACGTCAATGCGGTTCGTCCATTATGGCCGGAAAGATCAACCCGGTTATACCAGAATCTGTAGTGCAGGTGACCCTGCAGGTGATGGGGAATGATCAGACCTTAACCCTTGCTGCGTCCATGGCCCAACTGGAGCTAAATCAGTTTATGCCACTTCTGGCGCACAATCTTCTTAATTCCTTGAGCCTGCTGGTAAATGTGACTCGGAGTTTTTCCCGCAATTGTGTGCAGGGAATTTCCCCGGATAAGGAGCGCTGCAGGATGCATGTTGAGTCGAGCTATGCTCTGGCAACTGTTTTAGTTCCGGTTCATGGTTATGATTTTGTGGAGAAGCTGGTTGATAGTTGCCGGAAATCCGGGCGAACCCTGCGTGATGAAATGATTTTTCAGGGTGTTGCCGGAGCTGATGAAGTTGAAGAACTTCTATCGCCACAACGGCTTTGCAAGCAGGGATTTACACTGGATGAAGTGAAGGGGGGAATAAGAAAATGAAGCTTGTGAGCGGTGTCGGAGATTTGAATATCCCACATATGTTTGCCGAGGCACAGCGGAGAATTGTTCTCCACGCAGCGGTTTACGGTCCATTTTCAAAATCGGAAGTTCATATTCAGGGATTGGAAAAGGCACTGTCTCGAACCGGTTTCAGCCGTCTTGATGTAATTGCCTTACAACCTACATGCGAAAAGATATGGTCTGATCCGTTTCTAAGTGCTCTGCGTTTTGGGATTTCCCGGCAGTCTGTTGCGGATGAGCTTGATTATTCAAGTTCGTTTTTGCAGGAACTTTCTATGCGTTATCCCGATAAGGTTAATGTTTACCTAGCCTGTAATCTGCCCTGTCTGCCTTTGGTTATTGTGGATGATACCATTTGTTTCGGTCAGTATGCCCACGCCAGTTTTCATGCTCCCGAAGGTTTCTGGGGATGCGTGCATGCTGATGTGGAAGCTCTTTTTAATTGGGCGGAATCAGGAAGGGTTCCGCATGGTGTTAATGCTGACGAAATTGCCGCGTTCAGGCTGGTAAGCGAGTGCTCAAGGGCAATGAAGTGCGGCGGCGCGGCTGAAGGAGTGGAGGATGGCTGTGCTTGGGCGTGATGGCATCATTTATTACCTTAATGGCGGGAATGATGATGAATTATATTCCACTGCCGATAATCTGCGGCAGTCTTCTTTTGGTCAGGAAGTATATTTACGGGCCATTGTCGAGTTTTCTAATGTCTGCAATAAAAAATGTAACTATTGCGGGTTGCGCGCTCCAAATTCAAAGGTAAGCCGTTACCGGATGGGCATCGACGAAATTATTGAATCCGCCTGTATGGCAGCTGAAGCCGGCGCGCGTACCATTGTTCTGCAATCCGGGGATGATTTCAGTTATTCGCCTGCTCAGATTGCGGACATCATTTCAAGGATTAAGGAATCCCATGATGTGGCGGTGACTCTTTCACTGGGGGACCGCAGTGCTGCTGAGTATAAGCAATGGTTCAATTGCGGGGCTGATCGGTGTCTGCTCAAGCTTGAAACCACAGATGCTGATATTTATGAAAAAATCAGGTGTGGTGAAAATTTTCATGAGCGTATGGAGTTGCTGAGGTCCTTGCAGGAGATCGGTTATGAAGTAGGGTCCGGTATCATTGTGGGTTTGCCTGACTATACCGTGGAGCAGCTGGCGGATGATCTGCTTTTTCTTAGCAATCTTGAGCTTGATATGATCGCGGCAGGACCGTTTATCCCGCATCCCGATACGCCTTATTCCCCTGCCGTAACCGGTGATATTGATATATCTTTCAGGTTTACAGCTTTGGCCCGTTTGCTCAATCCTTTTTCCAATATTCCTGCGACCTCAGCTCTTGATTCATTTGATTCAGAGGGCAGAAAAAAAGGTTTGCAGCGAGGGTGTAACGTCATCATGCCGTCGGTCACGCCTGTCGGGCAGCGCAAAGATTATAATATTTATCCCGGCAAGAATTCTGTTTCCGTTGATGTTGTCGATACTATTTCCCGAGCTGAAGAATTAGTGCGCGCACTGGATTTTATTCCTTCAGCTTCCAAAGGTTCTTCAAGGAGAATGAATAATGTCCAATAAGGCTCCGCGCGGTGTGCGGTTGGTGATAACTCTTGTCGGCAAACGCAATGCCGGCAAATCCTCATTGATAAATGCAATTGCCGGGCAGGATGTTGCGATTGTTTCAGACCAGCCCGGAACGACCACTGATCCGGTGGCAAAGCATTATGAGTTGCTCCCTCTCGGGCCGGTCACCTTTTATGATACGGCCGGTCTTGATGATGCCGGAGAAGTCGGTGAATTACGCATAAAATCCACCAATAAGGTTATGATGCGCACTGACCTCGCGCTGATTGTCGTGGGAGAAGGGGGGATGACCAATTATGAGCTGGAGTTGATCAACAGGCTTACTGAATTGGATATTCCGTATCTGGTGGCTTTTAATAAAAACGATCTTTGCGAACCGTTTGAGGCTGATATGGATTACTGCCGTCAGCGTGGTATTCCATACTATAAAACCTCAGTGTTGGAAGCCTGTTCCATCGAGGAACTCAAGGAAGCAATCATCACGCTGGCCCCGGAGGAAATGAAGCGCGACCCAGTCCTCGCCGGGGACCTGTTCGGTGAAGGTGATTGGGTCGTCTGCGTGGTTCCCATTGATCTTGCCGCCCCCAAAGGAAGGCTGATCCTTCCGCAGGTGCAGGTTTTGCGTGAGATTCTTGATTGCGATGCTGTAGGGGTAACTGTGAAAGAGCGCGAGATTGAGGAAACATTGTCGTCCTTGAAGCGCAATCCGGCTTTGGTCATAACGGATTCACAGGTTGTAATGAGCGTTGCCGGGGATGTTCCTGATGATATCCCTCTGACTACTTTTTCCACACTTTTTGCACGCTACAAAGGGGATTTACCCAGTCTTGTACAAGGGGCAGAAGCTATTGATTCCTTGCAGGATGGGGATACCGTTTTGATGGGAGAAGCCTGCTCACATCATCCTGTTGCCGATGATATTGGCAAGGTTAAGATTCCTCGCTGGATTCGCCAGTATACCGGAAAGGATATCAATTTTGTTATGTATTCCGGGCATGATTTCCCGGAAGATTTGGAGCGTTTCAAACTGGTAATCCATTGTGGTGCTTGTATGCTAAACCGCAGTGAGATGCTGCGTCGCATCAAGGAATGTCAACGCAGCGGAGTTCCGGTTACCAATTACGGTGTGGCGATATCGAAAGTCCAGGGAGTGCTTGACCGGGTTATCAGTCCTTTTCGTATGTAGTAATTCTACTATAAATTAAGGCCAGAGTCCGTCTCCATGTTTGAGATGAACTCTGGCCTTTTTTTGTTTTCGGCATCCCCGCGGACCTGACAGCTGTGATAGGTGCTATCAGGCCCGCGGTCGAATCAGGGTTAGTTACGTCCGAGTCGCCGTGGGATTCGAAAAACTTTTCGCCCGAGGGTGGAGGTAGATCTTCTTGGATTGATTCAAGAAGTTGAAAAGCGCGCTGAGCAGTAGCTGCTTCTCAGACTTGGGCCGTTTTTCTAAAATCTGTTGTAAACAACATCGTGTTACGAGTCAACAAAAGATGTCACAATTGTATCATTAAACTTAAAAATGTTTGATCGAGGCCGGGTGCTTAGAAATATCGATAGCCGGTGCCGCATGCCTTAGACACATGGCGTCAGGGAAGTGTAGTGAATATGTTTGAAATGTAAGTCTTTTGGCGGACAGACAGGATTAGAATTATAATCTATTAATCATTTATAAAGCCACTGGAAGATAAAGGTGTCTTTTGAGAAAAGCCTCATAACCAATTAACAGGACTTGGAGTGGCGGAGTCATAACCTTGAATTGCAGTAAGGAGATATGATGAAATTTTTTACAACAATATTTTCGGCTATACTGTTATGTACACTCTTTGTTTCTATAGCCCAAGCCAACAGTCTGTGTCAGGGAAAGGAAGGACTCTGGATCAGTACCCCCACGCAAGATCCTAATTTCGGCAACTACTACTTAGGTGGTATGTGCGACAACAACTCCTGCTATCACATCACTATTTCCAACGATGCCCAAGGTGAAGACATGGTCGGACTTACATTTACCTGCCAAGAAATCGGAGACGGTCAGGGCAGAATTCAATGGGTGTTTGTGGACACAAAAACCGGTGAAAAACAGGAATTCGAAGCAAATCTTTCGGAAGTTAACGAAATCCTTCGAGACTCCCTCAACGAATAACAATTACTCGCTAAGGAGGTATAGTAGGAAGAACCTCCTATTCCGCATACAGGCGAAGATCTTATTCAGGATAATATAATGAGAATATTACCAGCATTTTTTGTCGTGTTGAGCCTGATCTGTTTCGGCTGCACTTCAGCTCCGGTACAGGTAAAAGAAACTGCGAGCTATAAACAGTCAGGGAAAGCGTCATACTACGCAGATAAATTTCAAGGAAGATCGACGGCCAGCGGTGAACCATACGATAAAAAGGCTATGACAGGCGCACACCGGAAATTACCTTTTGGTACACGGGTACGGGTAACAAACATAGCAAATGGGAAAAGCGTCATCGTGCGAATAAATGATCGCGGTCCATTCACGAAAGGTCGCGTTATTGATCTTTCTCGCGCTGCTTTCAGTTCTATTGGCAACACGGCTGCAGGAATCCTTTTTGTTACCGTTGAGATTATTGATTAACGCTCTCGTTTAAAATTTAATTATTATAGCAGAGTGGGTGGCAAAGCTATGCCTGTCCGCACTTTGGCGGACAGACATAGTTTTTTATTTTTTATAAGTAGGGACTTAAATCCAAGGAGATTTATAAAATGGAATTTATGGAAGCTGTTAAAACATGCATACGGAAATATGCTACATTTAAGGGTAGTGCCGGTAGGCCTGAGTTTTGGTACTGGGTGCTCTTTACATGGATTCTTTCCATGATTGCCTACACCATCGATACAGCTATTTCCGGCAGCACCGATCCCCTGACCCGGTCATTGCTCGCCTCAAATATAGTCGTTTTCATCACCGTTGTTCCTACTATGGCTGTCAGCGTTCGGCGCCTGCATGATGTCGGGCGTTCCGGATGGTGGTTCCTGCTTACATTTACCGTAATTGGAGCATTGCTGCTGCTCTATTGGTATGTTTGTCCAAGCAAAAAACAACAGGCTTGTTAATTCTGTTTAATGGGACCCAATGGTGCCACGACAATCATTATTAACAGCTAGGCTTTTAGATCCATCAACAAAACAGATATTGAGGAAAGTACTGACGCTATTTACCGATGGAACCGGTCATTTCGATTAGGGCTCCTTTCATTTCAATGCAAGAAGGAATACCGAGCAATGAATAAAATCGTTAAAATCATACTGGGTGCTTGTGCCGCTGTCGTGCTCCTTTCGTTCGCTGCCATCTTACTGATCACGGTCGTAGTTGATCCCAATGAGTACAAGGATGAAATAGTTCAACTGGTCCGGGAAAAGACCGAACGTAAGTTAACTTTTGAGGGAGACATCGAGCTGAATTTTTATCCGTATATCGGTTTTAAAATCGGAGCCGTAGCTTTGGGTAATGCTCCGGGATTTCCTGACCTTGATATGGCCCGCATAAATAATGCGGAAGTTTCTCTGCGTTTGATACCGCTCCTGTCCGGTAAAGTGGCTGTCGGCAAAGTAATACTGGATGGACTTTCTTTGCACCTTGTCAAAAATTCTCAGGGCATCGCCAATTGGGATGATATGGCTGGGGACAGTAAAGAGGTGGAGACTGCTTCTGCCGATCTTCCCTTTGATTCTGAAAACGGTAGCAGCGTTTTGAACTTTGAAGATATTTCCGTTCAGGGGATCGAGATTACCGATGCCAATTTGCTTTACACGGATTTACAGAATGATTCCAAGACATCCATCGGCAATCTCAACCTGAAATTAGGAGCGATTCAGGGAAATTCAAGTTTTCCCTTCGAACTCGGATTTGAATTCAAATTGGATCAGCCGAGCATGACACTCCAGCCGCACCTAACAGGAAATATTCAATTAAACCCTGCAGCCAAAACAGTTGCCTTTGATAACCTTGCCCTGTCAGTTCTTGACCTGCGTCTTACAGGACAGGTGCATGCCGAAGCTCAGAGCGTCCCTCCCACTTTTTCCGGAAGCATGCAGCTGGCGGAAACATCCCTGCGCGAATTGATAACGAAGTTTGGAGCAAAAATACCCGAAATGTCGGATTCCGATGCATTGAAGCGATTTTCGGCTGAAATGCAGTTTGATGGAACCGATAATTCCGCTGAATTGAAATCCCTCACAGTCAAGCTCGACGACAGTACGCTCACTGCCGAAGCGAAAGTTGTAAATTACGCCGCACCTCAGATCTCCATAAATGCTATGGTTGATGCCTTTGATGCCGACCGTTACCTGCCTTCGCAAGCTAAATCGGAATCAGAAAACAAGCCTGAACAGGAAACTGCAGCCCCTGATTCCGCCCAACCTGTGAAGGAACCGAATCTGGATGCACTTCGTAATCTGATTCTTGATGCCCGGTTGAAAATCGGCAGTTTCAAGGTGCAGAAAGTACAAGCCACAGACATTCTGATCGATGTCGATGCTCATGATGGCGTGCTTGCTGTGAATCCCTCCTTTAATCTCTATGACGGACAATTTGAGGCACAAACCCGGCTTGATGCAAATGGCGAAATTCCCCGTTGGAGTGGAAGCGGTAAATTGCAGAAACTTGATACCCGGTCTTTACTGCATGACCTGCTTGGAAAGGATCTAATAAGCGGCACCGCTTTAGTTGAATATAACCTTTCAGGATCGGGATTAACACCTGATGGAGTTAAGAAAACCGTGAGCGGTACTGCTGCCTTTGCTGTTACTGAAGGGGCGGTTCTAGGTGTCGATGTTGCCAAGATGATCCGTGACAGCTGGAACAAAATTATGGGGGCTGATGAAGAAGGAGACGAGACAGGCAATTTCAATTTTTCCAGCCTTGAAGCTTCAGCGACACTGAAGAACGGGCATATCATTAACAATGATTTGTTGTTTGATTCCCAACTGGTGGAATCCACTGGTGCAGGTTGGGCAGATCTGCCTGATGGCAGAATTGATTATAAGGCAATGGTTACCGTTGTCGGTTCTCTTGACGGGCTTGAGGGCGAAATTCTGGATACCGTCAAGGACATTCCTCTGCCTCTGCGTGTGAAGGGAAAACTCAATGATCCTTCTATCGGTCTGGATGAGGATGCAATGACCAAGTTACTGGTGACTGCCGGTATCAGTCTCGGACTGGATACACTTGCCGATTCGCTGTTGGGGGATATGGACAAAGATGATTCACACGCAGACGAAGCCGGAACTGATGCTTCAGATGATTATGATGACGATAGTGATGATTTGTTTGGGGATTTGTTTTGATTACAGCATGTAATCATCATCGGAAAACATTAAAAATTCAAAAAAGACAATTAAACCTGCTGCAAACAGCTAACAAGCCATGCATTTATTAAAATCCATATTAATTAAAATATTGTTGTGGGCCGCCACCTTTGGGTCATTTATTTTCAGTTGTTACTATTTCTATCTTGCATTTATTGTCGATACAGACTCAGAGATGACTCTGTACACTACATATGCAACTCTTCTACTCATTGCATCTTTTACCTGTCTGCAGTTTGCCTGCGCAAGCATTTATAACTCTATGAACGATACTGTTAAAATGGTCACCAACCCGAAAGAAGTCGGGCTGGAAGCTGTTTTTAACGCCTTTGAAGGGCTGGAGACAGTCCTTGGCAAACCTTGGATCGGCAAAATAAAAAGTATCAGAAACAAGGTGATTATCTTTGGCCCCAGCGCGTATGGCGAGTATATTTACATCGATACGTTTGGAAAAGGGAGCATCAACGTAGCCTTCAGCGACAGACCCTCATTTATAAGATTTGGCGAAGAAGATGAATGGAGGTTAAATCCCCAGCCGGAACCTGAAACCTTGGAAGACGTCATCCGTTATTCATTTGTCAGTGCTTGTATTCTCCCTGAATTGGCGAAACGAGTTCAGGAATTTGTAAATACAGGAGAAGCAGATATAACCTCGCTCGGTATTGAACAGGATGAAAAAATTTATATTTTTGATGAAGATTTCAGCTGGAAAGGACAGGAATTTACCCTGTTCGATGTAGATGAAAATGAAATGCTGGAAGTAAAAGCACTGGTTCCCTGTAAAACTTTTTCCATCACAAAGCCCGGCAGCGAAGAAGAACTATTCAGTTTGACCAAGCGAATTTTTCATTTCATGCCCACGTACGATCTCTTTGAAAAAGGGCAGCTGATAGGCCGGCTCAAGAAACGGTTTATTTTTCATCATGTCCATTTTGTCGGCGACACTGCTCTCGGTCGGTTGGAGTTGCGCAGTATGAACGCAACCCTTGGTTCCAACTATCAGGTTAAGCTGGATGGTAAGCAAATCGGGACCGTTGCCAGAAAGCTGAATATTGATTTAGGCAACGTAATTTTTGATAACTTCGTGATATCCGTCAGCGCCCCCGAATACTTGCCGCTTATGGCAGGAATGGCTGTGATGGTCGCCCGTCAAGCGCAAAGAGACAAGGTAGAAACAGTCGTTACGCTGGCAGATGATTAGATCGCACATGGGCATGATTTTAATTGATGGAGTGTTAAATGAGATTTCTCTTCAATAACCTTCGACAGTCGGACAAAGTCCTAAATTATAATCGCCGAATCAATAAAACGATATGGACTGTATTAATCACGGTGCTGCTGTTTATTTCCAGTGAGGCTATGGCGGGTTGGGATGTCAGCAACCAAGGAAAAACAGATGATATCAACCTTACAAATTCCGTTGGAGAGACCGCTTCCTCTGCACCGCAGGAGCATAACAGCACGGTAGAAACTGATGCCATAACTGAAAACCAACCTGAAGCCAGTGAGGAAAATCCCGGCTTTGATCCTGGAGATTGGGCTCTTTCTTTTGGTCTTGATGATCAGATTTTCCCTGCGGCCATTATTGCGCTCTCCACTCTTGATCCCGAAAACATCGGGGTCACCCGTAAGGAAAATACATTCGGTTCACCATTAGCAATGGCTTCGGTTTTCATTCGTGCAGTAAGTCCCGGAGACAGGGTAACTGTAGAAATAACGAGCACCAAACTCATTCGCCCCTCTAAGATGACCGTAACTCTTCCCGATGCAGATACAGTATATGAAATAAGTCCGCATCTACGCTACGAATATGAAAAACTACTCTCTATTCGCCAGCCTTATCCTGAGGACGTCACCGCAAAAGTGTTCGTCAATGGGCAAGAAGTCGGCGAGCATACGCAGACCGTTATTGTCCGTTCAGTAAACGACTGTTTCTTTGGACTATATACCGGCGAAGGCAAAAACTTTGAGGATTGGTCAGAGATGTTTGCAGCCTACGTGAATGAAGGCGATCCTATCATCGATGAAATACTCAGTGAGGCTCTACGCAAAGGGTATGTTGACGCATTTATAGGTTATCAGGGAGACGAGATGGACGTAGCTCTCCAAATGGAAGCTATCTGGAGAGTTCTGAAGGACAAAGGGTTCAGGTACAGTTCCATCTCGACTACGTCTGTAGAGTCTGATGTGGTTGCGGCGCAGCATGTCCGCCTTGTAGGAGACTCTACACGTGGAGCACAGGCAAACTGTGCAGACGGATCTGTGCTGCTTGCCTCTATTTTTAGAAAGATCGGCTTGGATGCCTATCTGATTCTCCTGCCGGATCATATGATGGTTGGAGTTTCCAGTTCCCCGGAAAAAGACGCTCCGGTTATACCCATCGAAACCACTCTGCTGTCATGTGCAGACCTTGATCAGGCTCAGGATTCCGGCATCAAAACAATCAATGAATATGAAGATAACCCCTCGGCTGTTACCTACATCAGTATAAACGGAGCCCGAG
This sequence comes from Maridesulfovibrio sp., assembly GCF_963676065.1. NCBI lineage: Bacteria > Pseudomonadati > Thermodesulfobacteriota > Desulfovibrionia > Desulfovibrionales > Desulfovibrionaceae > Maridesulfovibrio > Maridesulfovibrio sp. Next base: position 1,964,002 of record NZ_OY780933.1, read on the forward strand.
AGGCAGGAATATTGCCGCTTCGCAATCTCTACAATTAATAGAATCAACAATCATCAGGAGTAACTATTTTGAAGTCTATTGCGATGTACGATAGCAAGCCTGCTATCAGCGTATGTGTGAGTCGGGTTAGTGTGTGGCAGGGCGCATTTAAATTTTTGGTTCTTCTGTTGTTTTTATTCTCCTGCATGGTGACAACCAGCTTGGCCGATTCTACACAAAATCCCATAGATCAGGCTGTTGAATTAAGCCGTAATGCTAATAAAGCTTTTGCGAACGGCGATGTGGATACGGCCTATGTGAACTACACTACTGCGGAAAAAATTTTCCAATCCCGTGCAGACGATAATCCTTCAGATCTTAAGGCGCAGCAAAATCTGGCCGTAATCAATGAGCGGCTCGGCGATCTTTATGTTCGCATGAATAAAGGTGTTAAGGCTCATTTCGCGTACGTAAGATGCATCCGAATATTGGAAGGACTTCATAATAATGATCCTGACAATGTGTGGTTGCTGCAGAGCATTGTCGTGGTAAAGTTGAAGCTTGGGGATTTGTATGTCTGGCTGGGCAAGGCGCAGAAAGCCGCTACAGCGTATGAACAGGGTATTGCATATTGTGAAAAAGTATTCGCTGTTTCCCCTAAAAATATAGATGCCCACCGGAACCTGTGTCTTCTCTGGTACAGAGATGGATGTCTGCTGAATAAGCTTGGGCTGACTGACAAAGCCGAAACCGCCCGCGGTCATGAAATGGCAGCACGTAATTCTGTACGCGCACTGGACACAAACAAAGGAAATGAAGCTCTTTATTTCAGCTACAAACTTCTTGGAGAGCAATATGATTTGGTCGGTCAGTGGGCCGACTCCATTGCGATTTTTAACGTAAGCCTTGATCTACTCAATCCGTTGCTGCATGACGCCCCTACAAATATTCAATATCAATGGGAATTGTCGTCTGTATTCAGAAATCTTGGTAAATCACATGCACAGTTGGGACAATTCGAAGATGCAACCGCCGCCTACGAGCGGGTTCTGGATATCGAAAAACAGTTGGTTAAATCCGTTCCTGATGATTATGATTTACGGCGTGATCTTGTCGTCACACATTACAAAATAGGAGTAATTCTTGAAGCTGATGGCAAAACCGGAAGAGCTTTACAAGAGTATAACTCCTCCTTATCACTCGCAAAGGAAATGGTAAAAAAATATCCCGAAGCGGCCCAATTGCAGCAAGATATTTCTGAAATCAAGAAAAAGATTGACGGTATGGAAAATTGAGGAATCAGATCGTGTCCGGTTGTCTAAAGAACTCGTCTTACTGCTATAAGACGTCTACGCCAATATGGTCCCGACATCGACACTTCACTTACTGTTTTACCCGAACTGGGTGAATGAACAAAGGTGCCGCTTCCTGTTGCAATAGCGGCGTGAAGGGATTTACCCTTCTTGCTTACCTTGTAAATAAGAATGTCGCCGGGACGGATTGAGGATTTATCAGCAGAGCTGCCTACAGACAATAATTGCGATGAGGAGCGCGGCAGATTGATTCCGTACTGATTGAACACGTACCAGACGAAACCCGAACAGTCGAAGCCGGTTTGAGGAGAACATCCTCCCCATTTGTAGGGTATACCAAGAAGGGATCTGGCTGTGCTGACGATACTGGAGCCTTTTGATATCTGAGTGACTTTGCTTTCCCTTTCTGTTCTGGTTGCTGAAACGATTTTTGTCGATCCATATGCCTGACGTTTGGGCGACGGAGCAGAGGTGGTGGCGCAACCACTTACTACAAGCAGTAGAAGCATAAACACTAGTGGGAGTTTCACTACAAAATCTCCAAAAAGGACTTAAGGGTTATAAGTTTATCAAAGCAGAATGGAAAAATAACATAGAAGTATGGACGTGTCTGTCCGCCAAAGTACGGACTAAATCCTATTTTTTATAGAAGTTGCCAGTTAAGCTAAGCGTTTGTAAGGTCGCGTGTATAAGAAATGTTGTTCCCCGATTCAGTCTTTAGCAATCAGTTCAGGATATCATGTTGTGAAAAAAAATATTTTTCCTATTCTAAGATTGAAACGCTATAGAGTATTATGCTTTTTAATAGTGGCGACAATGCTTGGTTTAACAGGATGTGCTGCCGATAGATCTGAAACAAAACTCTTCGCAGAGCGTGGCGTGATCGACCTGCGTGGGCAGGATTTTTCAGAAGGCCGGATATTCGCCCTTAATGGAGAATGGGAATTTTATTGGGATAGACTACTTACGCCGGATAAGTTCAGCTCAGGAAATAAATCACCCGAAATGTCAGGATTCTTTACTCTACCCGGAACATGGCGGGGACATCGTATTGGTGGAGTACGTCTCGGCAGTACCGGGCAGGCAACATACCGGCTGAGACTGTTGACGGATCAATCTGTTGAGCGGTTGACTTTTCGTATTTTCGACATCCACGAGGCTTATAAATTATGGGCTAACGGCGATTTAATAGCACAGAGCGGGCTGCCGGGAAGATCTGCTGAAACAGAAAAACCTGCCCGAACATTAAAACTGGTGGAAATACCGCTAAAAAGGCAGCCTATCGATCTTATTCTGCAGGTTTCCAATTATCATTTTCGCAGAGGCGGGATTGGTGAGCCTATCCTCATCGCCAGCCCCGGACCGCTTGAAGCTATGCAGACGAGGGACTGGGCTCTTTCATTGTTTTTCGCCGGATGCATGCTGGTTATGGGGGTGTATCATCTTGTACTTTACTTATGGCGTAAACGCGACGAAGCTCCCTTATATTTCGGTCTATACTGTCTGTTGGTGGTCGGCTACAGCGTAACCTCTAACTCTTCCCGCTGGGCTATTTCCATTCTACTTCCCGGATGGAATCCGGTATCCATGGAAGTTTTTTCCCTGACCTGCTTTATCTGCTGGGCGTCACTGTTGTACCGTTTTCTTAAGACTATATACCCGGATGAATTTCATTCTTTCCCCGTCTATCTGCTGGATGCCAGAATCGCCATTTTCACTATTTTGCTTATCTTTGCTCCCGGCCTCCCTCTTTACTGGTTTATTGCAGTTTGTCTGCTACAGACTTTTCTCTATGCTGCATATTACCTGCACCGGATTTCCCTGTGTGTAAAACGTAAGCGGACCGGCGCAAGAATCTTGTTGACCGGGTTAATTATCCAGTTCGGCGCAGGCATTAACGATCCTTTAGTTCATATGGGAATCATAAAATCCGTGTATTTGGTCGAACCTGCTGTTTGCTTATTTATACTTTCTCAATCTCTGGTATTATCCAAACTTTTTTCCAATGCGTTTAGTTCTGTGGAACGCCTTTCCTTTGAATTGGAGCAGAAAAACCAGTCACTGCATGAAGAAATGGAAGAAAGAAACAGGCTGGAGAAAAAAATTGTCAGCATCAGCGAAGAAGAACGCCGTCAACTCAGCCGCGAGCTACATGACAGCCTTTGTCAGCAATTGACCGGTGCGCGGCTGCGCGCCACAGCTATGTCGCATGAACATGTAGAAGATAAAGACGGTCCTGAATTGGCAGAATTAGCGGAAATCTTAAAGACGTCAACTCACGAGGCATACAAGATAGCCCGAGGACTGTGGCCTGTTGAACATGGAAATTCCGGCCCCTCGTTGGAGGCTCTGGTCCGTAGCATCGCCAAGGCAACAGGCATTCGGGTTACTTTCAACCAGAATTGCCCCTGCGACGAATGCATAGATGAAAATATAACTGTTTTGTATCGCATTGCTCAGGAGGCTCTGACCAATGCAGCAAAACACGCAGAGGCTAAGAATATTCACGTTCAACTGAATTGTTGCAAAGCCGGTATCGTTACCCTGACTGTAAGTGACGATGGCGTAGGGCGAAGTGCTTCAAAAAATGAATACGGTGGGCTCGGCACAAGCATCATGCACCACAGGGCAAAAGTGATCGGTGCGCAACTTACAATAGAAAAAAGCCCCTTAGGCGGTACCGTAGTCAGATGTACAGCCTCATGCGTTAAATCAAATAAAAACTTCGAGGTGGACAATGGCAGATAATCCTTCCGCCCTAAATATTATTCTCATTGACGATCATCCTGCTATCCGAAAAGGATTGGGAATCCTTCTGGGCACACGTCAGCACCGGATATCCGCAGAGGCTAACAGCATCGCCGAGGCCCGGAAAATTTTAGACCAGCAGAATTTTGATATAGCCCTGCTTGACCTGTCGCTTCAGGATGGAAGCGGGCTTGACCTGCTTCCTGATCTCGAAAGACTCCATATCGCAGCCTTGGTCTATTCAATGCACGAAGAGTCCGTACTGATTGATCGTGCTTTTCGTCGCGGTGCTCTGGGCTACGTCTCCAAACAGGAAGACGCGGATATCCTCTTCGAGGCAATAGATACGGTTACCGCAGGAAAAAAATACTTTAGTCCTTGTGTTGCTCAATGTTTGGAACAAAACGAAAAAGAAGAAAGATTGGAAGAATCTTTGAGTGACCGGGAAAGACAGATATTCAGCCTGATGGGACAGGGATTCGGGAATACTGAAATTGCGGACAAACTGGGACTGAGCCGCCGTACGGTTGAGACATATTGCAATCGAATGGCCAGGAAATTTGATTTGAAAGGCAGGAAGGAATTGCGCAAATACGCGATCTCAGCTGCGCAATAACGGATGATCGCCCTGTCTGAAAACATAGTTTTTATGTTTTAGGATAAGAAGAATTGTAACTTCTATTGTCATTTGTTTTGAATAAGTTCATTTGTACGTGTTTTGACGGACAGACACAATTCTGCAGAGTTGATAAGAAGCAAACGTTATCTCTAACGGGATGTTAATTCTAAAAACTATGCAGAGACAAAATATGAACAGATCATCCTCCACCTGTCCCTATCGCCACAACCTCACGCTCACGGCATTAAGCTTAATCGCAGTCCTATCCATGCTCTTGGGATTTGCTTCCATCGGCATGGCAGCGGGAAGTCTTAAGTGGAGTTTTTCCAAAAGGAGTTCAGATGTATTTTCTCCAGCAATCGGCAATGATGGAACTATTTATGTCGGTTGCGACGATAGAAATTTATACGCTCTTGAGCCCGGCGATACAGATTGTACAGAAAAATGGTCTTATCCTACAGGAGGAGAAATCTATTCTGCGCCGACTATCGGTAGTGACGGAACTATATATACCGGATCATCTGACGGTAAATTGTATGCCGTAAACTCCGATGGTTCCAAAAAATGGATATATAATGCAGGCAGCATAATGTCCTTTTCAGCGGCCATAAGCAGCGACGGAACAATATATATTGAATCCACTGACGGTAAATTACACGCCGTAAACTCCGATGGCTCTGGAAATTGGATATACGACACAGAACATATGTTTACCTCAGCTCCGGTAATCGGTCCTGACGGGACTGTGTACGTAACAACAACCGACGATAATTTATATGCAATAAAACCCGACGGTACACTTAAATGGACCTTCAAGGCTGGAGATAGAATAGAATACTCTCCTGCCATTGACAGCAATGGAGTCATCTATTTCGGTTCAAGTGGTTCCTGTTTTTATGCCCTTAATCCTGATAAAACCCTGAAATGGAAAATTCCAGTAGACTCTGTAATAACATCTTCCCCGGCCATCGGCAGTGGCGGTGTTATTTATTTGGGTACAGCAGGCAATTTATATGCCCTGAATTCTGATGGTAGTGAAAAATGGAAATATGAAGCAGATGGGGCTGTAAGATCCCCGGCCATCGCCAGTGACGGAACCATTTACGTCTGGGCAGACAATAATATATTATGTGCAATAAAATCTAGTGGAGCCCGAAAATGGTTCCTAGATATAGGCTCATCGAGTACAACTGGAACTTTGTCTCCAGCCATCGGGAGCGATGGAAGCATTTATGTTAACATATACCCCGGGATGGCTGATTTTGTCGCTTTGCAAGCAAGGGAAGGTGATTCCGGAGGACTTGCCGATACCGACTGGCCCAGATCCCAAAAAGACAACCAAAACACCGGAGCCAGCAAGTCCGGCGATGTCTCTCCAAGTGAAACTCAGGCAGACGGGATAAGTGTCAGCATATCCGCCAGCGTGACCAAAGAAATGGACAGCACCGATCTGTCCACCCAATACCACTCCGGCGGATTTACGCCCAAAAGTAAAGTGGACTCCTTCAACGCAACTCTTAATGTAAACGGCGGTTGTGCTACTTTCAAAATCAGTTCCACGAATATTCCAACCGGCAAGGTCTCCGATCTGGCCCTGATGAAATTCTACAATACCAACGGAACCTCCAAGGAATATAGTCGTTACGCCCTAACCGGACCGGAATACAACATCGACGGCTACTGGTGGGTAACAGATGCCGACGGAAACCACATGGCCCGGACAGATGATACAACACTTGGGACTGAGTATTACATCTATTTTGTAATCAAAGATAACGGCAACTACGATGAAAACCGTGACCTTGGCAAAATAACCGATCCGGTAGCTGTAGGGACCGGTTCAAGCTCTGGGTCCGGGACAGGATGTACTTTAAATCCACAAGCAACCTTCAGTGTAGAATGGCTGCTGCTTATGTTGGTACCGATGCTCCTGCCTCTGCGCGCAAGATTTAAAAGATAATTTCTAATAAACAAAAAGAGATTCTTCCATACCTTTATAAAAGACTAGTATGATTACCGGGCTGTTCAAATTGTAAGCTTAGCCTTGCAGTGTGCTGCCCCAAGTCATAAATGACTACAATTGCGCGCTGATTCTTCCGGCAGTTTCAAGGACCATCGGAGCTATTTCCGCCTCGGCTTTTTCCTGCGACCATTCGGAAAGGCTTGCTGAAATATATACTGATGCGCAGGGTTTTCCATCTCTGCCCAAAACCGGTGCGGATACAGCAATTTCTCCAACCAATTGCTCCTGCATGGATATGCAGAACCCTTTCTCTCTGATCTTTTCTATCTCACGTATATTTTCGTCAATATCCGTAATTGTGTATGGAGTAATGGCGGATCGGTCCGACTTATTGAGTATGTCCAGCACTTCCGAATCTTCCAGACACGATAGAAAAGCTCTTCCTCCGCAAAACGCAGGGACGCTGCGTCCGGGCAGAGTTCCTTCAAAAAGCAGTAGTCGTTGGGGAAGGCGGATTAAATATATAATGGAAGTATCATAAAGAGTTCCCAGATACGCTGAGTTACCGGTCCTTTCGCGGGCCTCCAGCAGAAATGGAGTTGCAACTTCCACCAGCCTTTCGCCTCGTAAAAAATTATATCCCAAGCGCATAGCTTTGGGGCTCAGTTTTACCTGTCTTGTTTTTTCATCCTTGGAAATATATCCCAAGGACTCCCACGTATACAAAAATCTTTGAACCGCGCTCTTATTGAGACCGGTAATTCTGACCATATCGGTAAGGCTCAACCTGCGGTGTCCTTCGTCGAATGCTTCCAGCACACGAACTGCTTTTTCAAGCGAAGATACAAATAACGGGCTGTCTTGTTTGGTTTTATTTTCGTCACTCATACTCGCTACTATGTACCCTCTCTTTAATATTTGTTCCACTAACTTTTTTCGCATTTACGGGATTGAAACAAAACTTCTGAGCATTAACCAGTATTAAACATTGTTAATTAACATTTTTAGTAAATACTCCTTTTTGCAAAAACAAAAAACAACCACGATAACGTTTTTTGTCAAAAAACCTTGACGAGCGCCTTTCGGCTGCATAAAGTAATTTTAAACACTAGGTATTGTATTACAATACACAGGGCGTGCCAATATGAATTTTATGCAACTTAGCATTAGTTATACCCTGTTTAAGTATTACTGAAAAACGTTTATTCATTACCCTGATTCTATTGCAGTAAATCGGGCCGCAAAACAACTGATTACGTTTTTTGTTTCCCGGTAACTTCTTTAAAAATATCATAAACCCCTAACCCAAAGAGGATCCAATGAAACGCTCCACTTTATTCGGGCTGATTTTGGCTCTGGTTCTTGCCATTCCCGGCAGCGCTCTGGCTGCAACAACAATCAAAATGAGTTATAACGGACCGCCAAGTGACAAAGACAATGCTGTCCACTACTTTGCTTCCAAGTTTAAAAAACTGGTAGAAAAATCCACTGACGGCCAGGTTGAGATTAAACTTTTCCCTAATAGCCAGCTTGGTAACGAAGAACAGCGTATGGAACAGGTCATGAGCGGACCGGTCATCAACGTAGCTTCCTACGGAGGCCTCCAGACTGTATTTCCCGAAATGTTCGCGACTAATATTCCTTTTCTGTTTGACAGCTACAAAGCCGCGCACATTTTCTTTGATGGTAGTGAGTTCATGAAAAAGGCAAAGAAAGAATTGAGATCCCGTACCGGCATCGCTTTTCTGGACGTAATCGAAGAGGGCGGATTCCTCGCTTTCACCAGCAACTCCCCCATTCATTCCCCCGCTGATTTCAAAGGCCTTAAGTTCAGGGCTATGGATGCCAGTCAGGTTGCTATGTACGAGGCTTTCGGCGCATCCGGAACTCCAATCCCCTGGACCGAAGTTTACCTTGCACTCAAAACAGGTGTTGCTGACGGCCAGATGAACCCTCCGACCTACATCATCATGGGTAGTCTCTACGAAGTTCAGAAGCATCTTACTCTGGCAAATGTTCAGTATTCCGATCAGTTCCTGCTCATGAACGGAGAACTTCTGGATTCCTTTACTCCCGCACAGCAGAAAGCGATCAAGGAAAGCGCCGCAAAAGCTAACGCCGAAACTCGTGAGTTCGTTGAATCTCAGGTTGATGCACGCGTTAAGTTTCTGGAAAGCAAGGGGATGACCAGCTATACCCCCACAGCCGAAGAATATGCTGAATTCAAAAAACTCGGCAGTCCTTCCTACATCAACTGGCTTAAAGATCAGGTTGATTCCTCCTGGATTGACCTTGCTATCAAGGATGCCCGTAAAGCCAACGCCGAAGGGGCAAAATAATTATGTCAAATGTCGCCGGCTTTTGCCAAAAAGCCTCTGACATCCTAGAGCGTCTCTGCCTGATAGGGGCGGGGGCGCTCCTTGTGGTAAACATGCTGGATGTCATGCTCGGTGTTTTCGGGCGGTTCTATCGTCCGCCCATGTGGACCACGGATCTGGCTAAGATTACTCTTGTCTGGATTGTAATGCTTGGGGCTGCTCCGGCCCTCAAAAGGGGAGAGCACATGGCCATCCACATTATAGTGGACAGGCTGCCTAAAACTCCCAGAATGATTGTGACTTTTCTCCGTCGGGCAGTTTTTGTCGCAATTCTCATCTTTATGATCATCTACGGTTACAACTATGCCCACAAGCTCCGTCTCTTTACGATTATGACTCTGGGCATCAAGAAAAGCATTCCCCTCATGTCCATCCCGGTAGGAATGGGGCTCATGCTGATTCAGTACGGACTGCAGCAGTTTATCCCTGTCGGGGCCGGAAAAAATGAGGAGGAGGACTGATGACTTTTATTCTGTTACTGGTCTTTTTCGCCATGCTGATAATTGGGCTGCCGCTTTTTGCGTCAATGCTCGTTACCTCCGTAAGCGGTTTTGCGGTTATCGGAGACCCTTCACTTCTGCGAATTATGATTCAGCAATTTTACGGGGGGATGGAGCCTTTTTCGCTTCTGGCTATCCCTTATTTTATTCTGGTCGGAGAGCTGATGGGGTCCGCAGGGCTGACTGAGCGTCTGCTGAGATTTGCAGAGGCTCTGGTTGGACACCTTAAAGGGGGGCTCGGGTATGTGACTGTTGTCGCCAGTATTATTTTTGCCGGTGTTAACGGTTCTGCCGCAGCAGATGCCTCGGCTGTAGGTTCGATCATGATTCCTGCCATGAAAAAGGGCGGATATCCTGCCTCTTACGCTGCAGGGCTAACGGCCGGCAGTTCTCTTATCGGTCCCATTATCCCGCCGAGTATTTTTATGATTCTGTTCGGGGCAATGACCAAAACCAATGTCGGTGCCCTGTTTATTGCGGGAGTTCTTCCGGGACTTTTTCTTGGTGTCGCGTTTATGGCAATGCACAGAATCAGTGCTGCAAAGCTTGATCTCCCCATCGTAAACGCCGAATTTTCTTTTTCCAAACTAGTTTCGGCCACTGGCGGTGCCATCTGCTCGCTTGTTGCCCCGGGCATCATCATCGGCGGTATTCTGTTTGGGTTTATGACTCCGACTGAATCCGGCGCGGTTGCAAGTTTATATGTTCTTGTCATCGGCTTTCTTTGGACCCGGCAGCTCAGTTGGAAAGCGGTCTGCAAAGCTCTGGCAAGCACCGTGCGTTTAACAAGTGTTATTTTTGTAGTTATCGGTGCAGCCACTATAGTCGGCTGGATTCTCTCTTCCGAACAGGTCCCGCAGAAGCTTGCTCCCATTGTGCTTGAGTATGCAAAGACGCCTTCAATGGTTCTGCTTTTTATGAGCCTGATCATATTTGTTGTAGGTATGTTTATGGAAGAAATCGCCGCTCTTGTGCTGCTCACTCCTGTCTTTGCACCACTGGCTGTCAGCGCGGGAATCGATCCTTTGCATTTCGGTATTGTAATGACTCTTAACATTACCATTGCACTGATCACTCCGCCTATGGGCGCGTGCGTATATATTGTTTCTTCCATCGGCTCTGTTCCTCTGGAAAAAATGTTTAAGCATATCTGGCCGTTCGTGCTTGTTGCTATTGCCTGTCAGTTGATGCTGATTTTTGTTCCGGAAATTTCAACATGGCTGCCAAGAACTCTCGGCTACTAGAAAAGGAAATGTTCAGAGCATTGCAACCTTACTTAGCGAAAACAAGAAGACAGAAAAATGATTAACGCCGAATATACATCCGAAGAATATTCCAGATTCAAAACTGTGGAGCATCAAAAAAATCTACCTGCTATCCCGCCGGAGGCAAAGCCGGACTGGAGTGAGGTTTTCACGATTGAAATCAGAGAAAATAACGACAGGCTTCTTCCGCTTTCATTGGCCGAAGGCCAGATTCTCGTACGCCCGGCCTATTTTTCGGCAGGAATCGAAAAAGCGTTGCCGGATTGTTACGCACGGGATGAAATACGCAAAAGGCTGCTTGTCGCTAACTCCCTGCTGCCAAAGGGATTGCGTCTTATCATTCTGGATGCATGGCGCAGCAAGGAAACTCAAACGGCTCTTTTCACCGCTTGCAGCAAGGCTCTTGAGAAGGCTTATCCTGATATTGAAGCCGATAAGATTGTTAAAATGACGGAAGAATTTGTCGCTCCGCCGAGCCTAAGCAGCGAACGTCCTTCCCCTCATGCTACAGGGGGAGCTGTCGACCTGACTATTGCTTCAGTGGACGGAGTCCCCTTGCATATGGGGGCGCCCTTCGATTATCCAGGTCCGGTCTCCAATACCCGTTACTATGAAGAACGGGTTGAAAAGGGCGAGAGGGTAACTGATCTGGAGCAGGAGGCGTTGCTCAATAGGCGTCTTCTTTATGATGTGATGATTAAGGCCGGTTTCGTTAATTACCACGGCGAATGGTGGCATTTTGAATACGGAACCCAGAGATGGGGATTTTTAAAAGGCATACCGCACGCTTTATACGGGCCTAGGATTATCACTCTGAACACTTTTGAGGCGCTGGTCCCCTGTTCGTCTGGAAACGATATTACCACTCTGGTTACGGCCGGAGGGTAGGCAGAGTAAGGGGTTTAAGTTTAGTGTAATAACTAGACTTTCGGACTTGCGTCCCTGCTTGCAGTGTAGATCCAAATTTGATCTATCGGGCTTACAGCCTTTTGTTTGTAAGCCTCCTTTCATCTGCCTTAACGAAAAAATGTGGTACAAATGAGCTAGCACACAAAAAGGACTTAGAAATTTGTTTCTAAGTCCTTTTTGTGTTTCTGGTAGGCACGAGCAGCTTTGAACTGCTGATCTCTTGCGTGTCAAGTACAGGGTAACGGTCTTAATGGCTCGAATTAATTGTTTTTAGGGGGCAACATTTTTCAATGATGTTATAGGCTTTGGTTCAACAAGCTCCTACATCCCGGAAATTCCAACCCTGAATCAGCAGATTATACAAAATCTTAGCAGATTTTTTTGTAGCTGAATTAGCTGTTCAGAAAGTGTTGTGGATTATTCTTCGTTATAAAAGAATTCTTGGCATGCTTGACTTTTATTCCTAAATGCTGTTTTTCAAAATCAAACATCAGATGTTCTGATGTTTAGCGTTATGAAAAAGCAACCCAAAAATAAACAGCATTTACATTCAGGAGTATTTAAATGGAGTATTTTCGCTATGGTTCAAAAGTATTGATCAGACTTGACCCGGGTGAAGAAATCATTACCTGCATGACCTCTATCTGCGAGAAGGAAGATATCCGGCTTGGTATTGTTTCCGGGATTGGGGCGGTCAACAAGGCTACGGTCGGGTTGTTCAACCCGGCAACCAAAAAATATTTTTCCGCTACCCTTGAAAAATATTTTGAAATTACGAGCCTGACAGGTAATATCTCTCAAATGAATGGCGAAGTATATTTGCATCTGCATGCAACGCTTGCCGACATAGAGCATAAAGCTTTCGGAGGACATCTGAATGCTGCCATAGTCAGTGCTACAGCGGAAATATGGATTGATCTCGTGGAAGGTTCAGCCGATCGTCAATTAAGCGAGAAGGTCGGATTGAATTTGCTTAAATTCTAAGATGCTCTGTGGGGTGATTAGACCTGATTTCAGTCATCATCTTAGATACTTACATACGTATTGGAAACTGATGGTCTGGAAGCATTGCTTCCAGACCAAAGGATGCGATCTATTCTTTGTGAGCTTTAATGTCGATTTCCTGCATAGCGGATATTAGGTTCTTCCCCGCTACTTCAATGTGTTTTCCCATTGCCAATTGAGCAGCCTTGGAGTCCTGAGATTCAATCGCATTAATTATTGCTTCGTGTTCAGTTACAACATTCGCGAAGCCCCAGTCATGTTTTGCCTTTTGTTCCATCCAGTGGCGCATGGGAAGATTTAATTCCGAAAAAAATCTTATAAATATTGTGTTGTGACAGGAGTTTGCTACAGCCCTGTGAAATTCAAGATCAGCTTCAATAAGATCGTGATTATTTTTTTGGGCATGGATGATCTTATTGTGTTGTTTTTTTATTTCAGCAAGATCAGCAGCTGTAGCCCGTTCGGCAGCCAGTCGGGCAATGGTTTGCTCTATTTCTGACCTTGCCTCAACTAATTCACTGATTTTTTCCCGTCCCATGGTAATCAGGGATAAGCCGATTGATTTTGAGTTCTCCGTCGCTTCCGTTATTCTTGTTCCCTGTCCCGGGCGAACTGACAGAATTCCCAACAGTTCAAGCGCACCTACAGCTTCTCGTATTGAGCTTCTACCTACACCGAAACGTTTCATTAACTGGGGTTCGGGGGGGAGCTTATCTCCGGGGCAGAGTTCCCCGTTGGAAATGCGTTCAACTAGTTCTTCTATTATCTGGTCAGACAGTCGTTTGCGCTGAAGTTGCGTCTGGTTACTTCTCATTATTTCTGCTTTTTTTTTAAAGTTTAGTAGCTGTGCAATATTGGATTGTTAACATGTAAATTCTCTTTTCCCTATCATATTGACAATTCAGCAAAGAGGCAATATTTATTCATCATAACATCAGATGTTATGATGTTAGCGATACAGTGCAATACTTGAAGTGCAAATAAACTTTGCAGCTGAATCCATCTTGTAGTGGGGATTTTCAAAAGGAGTAACGGACATGAGTAAGAAGATTGGTTGGATCGGAACAGGGGTTATGGGGGCTTCTATGTGTATGCATCTGCTCAAAGCCGGGAACGAGGCATTTGTTTACAATCGAACTAAGTCGAAAGCTGATGGACTCGTGGCTGAAGGGGCCGTGTGGTGTGAATCTCCGGCAGAAGTTGCGAAAAACGCGGACATCATTTTTAGCATAGTCGGTTATCCTTCTGATGTGGAAGAGACCATTTTGGGACAAAATGGTGTTCTTGCTAATGCGGTTGAAGGTAAAATTATCGTAGATATGACAACTTCTGATCCTTCTCTTGCTGAGCGGATTGCCCGGGAAGCGGCAGCAAAAGGAGTGGAAGCACTTGACGCTCCTGTGTCCGGAGGTGATGTCGGAGCCCGTGATGCTACTTTGGCTATTATGGTTGGGGGAGCGGAAGAAACTTTCGATAAGGTAAAGAGTCTTTTTGAAATAATGGGTGAAAACATTCAATATCGAGGAGCTTCCGGGGCCGGACAACATACTAAAATGTGTAATCAGATTTTGGTTGCAGGCACAATCGTCGGGTCTGTTGAGTCTTTGTTTTATGCCTATAAGTCCGGCATGGATCTAAATGAAGTAATTGATGTTATCGGCACCGGTGCTGCTGCCTCTGTCTGCATAAATGGTCTGGGGAGGCGCATTGCAAACAGTGATTTTGATCCCGGATTTTACATTAAGCATTTTGTCAAAGATATGGGAATTGCTTTGGATGAGGCAAAGCGGATGAATATTTCTCTGCCGGGACTAGCTCTCGCCAATCGGGTTTATACTTTGGCAATGGATTTGGGGTATGAAGATCTGGGAATTCAGGGACTGTTTAAAGTTTTTGAACAATGTGATGTGAGCCACCCCTTGGCAAGTAAGATTAAAAGATTACCCATAGTCTAGAATAGAAGGGAGCGTCAGAAAATGATGCTCCCTTTCTTTTTGGCAATTGAAAATAAAACATCAAATCAACCATGCTGCCGTAGCGGGAGACGGGGAGATACCGAGTAATCAGATGGAGAGTATTCAAGTAAGCAGGGTAATCAGGGGATGAAAACTGTTCGCTCAAACAAGCTCTAACACTTTGGTGATCACTTCCCTGAATCAGCAGATCATACAAAAACCTTCATACATTTTCTTAATCATTTTTCTTCAACATACGGTCAACAATGGTTGACCGTTCGGTTGACCGTCCCGGTTGATCCTGTTTTTCGGGGATGATTCTGGGGCTCGTGGAGTGGGGTTGAGACAATTTTAAAAAGTTCATTTTTTCTTTCAAGGCGGACCTGAGTTAGCTGACTCAGGTCCGTTTTGCCATTTAATTTTGAGGTCAAAAGGGAGAGCTGCTTTGGATCATAATGATTCAGGATATTCCCCAACAACCTTAAAAACTGGAGGAAAGAATGAAGTCTTTCACCAGTTATCGGATGGAGCTTAGATCCTGCAGTGAACTGACAACCGGTCTGGTGTTGTACGGAGAAACTGAGCCTGCAGAGATGCAGATTGAAAATCTCTGGAAAATTGTTGACCGCAGAACCGACGAAGAATTGGTAGAGCCGAAGCGTGATCTTTCGGAGTTTGAAACTGGCGATATACTCTATCCTACCATGCGTAAGCCTGATGTTCAGGCTAGATGGGATCAAAAACAGCGTGAATATGAATCCGCAAAAGAACAGTATTCCCGTATCAAGCGGCTGTGTCATGCGCGGTTTATTAAGGAAAATCGACACTTACCATTGGCACAGGATTTGGCGAAAACAGATTACGGCAGAGATGTTCTTGCAGAAATGGATGCTGTTCAAACCGATTTTGTTGAGCATTGTGATCAAATACAGAAAAACAAACAGGCCTACCAGCCATATGCTCAAACTGGAACCGAAGAGAGCATCCATGATGAACTCGCCAAAGATGGTATTGAAGTTGATGCTGACGAAAAAGTTAGCGCCGTCAGTTTTAGCATTCCCGGAACTGATGAGCCATATACAATGCTGGCAACAGCACGTGACGAAAAATATCGTATAGTTGAGAGATTACTCGCGCTTGGGCCGAATGATCTCCATCTCCAATATGGATACGATGCAGGTGGTAGGCTGAATAAGGTTTGGGAGGGTAATCGTCTTGTTGAACAATATCAGTACGGAGAGCAGGGCGAGCGGTTGGTTTCTGAAACATTGCATTCTGATCGCAGATATTATGAGTATGACGATAAACTTCGACTCCTTAAAGCAGGTGATACCACATATACATACAATGCTTATGGAGGTCTGTCTGAGAAGAAAGTCAATAATAGGATTACCAAATACGAATACCTGACCAATGGTCAGCTGTATAAGGTTGTACTGCCTGATGGCCGGATTATTGAATATGTGTGCGATAAACATGGTGTGCGCACAGCCAAGAAAGTAAATGGTAAGGTTGTTGAAAAATTTAAATGGAAGGATTTCAGCACACTTGAAGCAATCACTGACGGTAAGGGTAAGAATAAAATAACTTTCACTCGCGATGAAGAATCCAGCCAGACAGACAGTCATGACATCTGAAGGGAAGAAGTTTTATCTGGCAGTTGATCCGGTCGGGTCGGTTTTTATGGTTGCTGATGATAAAGGAAATGAGATAAAGCGAATTATATATGATTCGTTTGGTAATGTGCTAATAGATACAAATGAGCAGTTTTGTCTGCCGCTAGGTTTTGCATCCGGGCTTACTGATAAAGATACCGGGTTGGTTCATTTCGGTTTCCGAGAATATGATCCTTCCATCGGCCGGTTTACTGCACAAGACCCACTTGGGTATGGCGGCGGGGATGGGGATTTTTTATAGATGGCAGGCTGGCGAGAAAGCATGCGATGCATGCAAAAAAAAGAATGGTAAATATTTTGATTCTCCTGCGGTTGAAAGACCACACCCTAATTGTAGGTGCCAGTTGATTAAATGTATCGTGTGGGAGAATATTCCAAAATGGGAGTTTGTGAAAGAAATTAAAACTGTTGATTACAAACCAATGTTTGCGGCCTTTGTAGGGGCGATAGGGAAAGCTTATTGGCGTAGGAGCTATATTGTGAAAGAGAAGTGTGACATAAAGAGGGTTCGGGAATGCGATTTCTCAGAAGTCATTTTATCTAAAAAGACTGACACTCGTGAAGTTCATAAAACAGATACTGTAACCACACGAGCATATAAAATTTTTCAAGGGGGTGACCCCGAAGTGGGAGATAGAGCATGGACTTTTCATCCAAGGACTGGGAAAAAAGTTGAAATACCTGTTAAGTAACTTTTTAATATTAATTTTGTTTATTTTTTTCTGGGGCCAGTTTGTTTATGCTGGCTCTGAAGCGATCCTTTTTTTAGGTCCTCCTCCGGGTAGAACCATAAAAATAAAATCAAGTGATTTTGGAATTATCACAAGGCGAATATGTACAAAGCTTGATGATGACGGAAGCTATGTTATTGAAGAGTGGACAAAGGCTCCTAAAGTAAGAAAAGTTTCACCGGGCGAGAGACTAAAAACTAAGCTTCCTGAAGGAGTTCGTTATGCGGATGATCTTCCGGAAGAAACAATGTATCGTTACAACCTCACAGCTGAAGATGGAAAATTAATTTTCAACAAGGGCAAAAAGAATGAAAATATTATTCTTGACTTAAATAATAAAGAATGGAGCCAGTATATTTGGTCTTCGACCGGGAAGATAAAAGCTGACTATGCGATTGTTAAAGAAGAGGAAAAAGTAGTTCTGGGTAAGTTACGCAATCTTGTACACGTTAAATATTCTTTTGATCTTGCAGGGATGCACTGTGAGGAGTTGTACGTAGTTGCTTCTGGGTTAGGTATAATTTATACGGAGAGTTTAGCTCCGGGGTCAAACAAGCTTACATCTACATTGGTTGAATAATAACAGTTTTAAGGCCAGTCTCTTAGAGGCTGGCTTTTTTGATCGCAATTTTTGTTTTAATGAGAGGAGGTGTACAGAGAGACCTCTTGCCTGAAAAGCAAGGTGTCAGGGAGTATATTGTTTTAGCGAAGAAACAATGTTTTTCGATATTTGGTCAATAAATACAGACTGATTTATTTCTCCGTGGCGCATGGCTATTGCCTCAGTCTGAGGTTAAAAAATAGCAGGGGTCAACATGTTGACCCTAAAATGTTGACCCTAAACGCAAAAAAGGACTCACGATTTACATCGTAAGTCCTTGAATTATCTGGTAGGCACGAGCAGCTTTGAACTGCTGACCTCTTGCGTGTCAAGCAAGCGCTCTCCCCCTGAGCTACGCGCCTATTTTGTGTCAACTCGGTGTCGACGAAGAAGGTTCTACGTAAGAGGGCTCTCACTGTCAAGCTGCTTTTAGACTTTTTTGGGTTATTCTGTTCCTTTTTCATAAGAATCAAATAGTTGTCGCATTTTAATCTTCCCTGTAGTTGACGGAAGATAGCTGCTTTTTGTGCAATATTTTATGCTCATCGGGAAGATATATGCTTGTTTATGCTTTTCTAAGGGATAGCTCTCTGTTACTAAGTTTTCTATGAGCGGGCAGAGTGAAGAAAAAATATATAAGATCGGGCAGGCGGCTAAGCTTGTGGGCCTGAAATCGTACGTGTTGCGGTTTTGGGAAGGTGAGTTTGAACAGCTTAAGCCTATCCGCACCCCTTCCGGGCAGCGTTTGTACAGCGAAGAACATATTGCGCTGATCAGCAGGATCAAAGCCCTGTTACATGATGAGGGGTTAACTATCGAGGGTGCTCGGAAGCGGCTTGATTCACCGGAAGATGCTTTCCAGGAAGTTTCGCAGGAGGCAGCGTCCACTGCGGAAACATTTTCGCAACTGCCGCTCTTCAGTCATGATGATTCTGAGTCCGGGCAATGCAGAGAACTCCTGAAAGAAGTTCGGGATGAATTGCTGGATATAAAGGATTTGTTGGGCTGAAAATATTTTTCGTGAAAAGGTAACGGGCAAGTATAACTTAAATAGTTATACTTGCCCGTTACCTTTTCTGTTGTCTATTTGTAGATCGGGAATTGGCGGGAATCCCTTGAATGCAGATATAGGCAGAAGGCCACAAAAGTAGCTATGAATCCCGGTAGCATAGGTTCCCAGGGGATTTTATAAAAAACAGGAATGACCATGGAAGATCCGTATAGGGTGGCAAAGCAGGCCAGAAAAGAAAGATAAAATGATCTGGATAAGGCTCCAGCTGCTGCAATGGCTATTCCGGTCCAAAATATTTTTTCGGGCATGATGTACGGATTAATGGTGTAGACCTTCCACGAAATGAGCATAGTACCACCGGCGATGAGCGCTTCAATCGCGGGAGAAAATTTATTCTGATTCATTATATGCATGATTGAGCGCGGTAGCAGGAAGCATGAGTATACACAGAGCCCCAGCGTCAGGGGAAAAATGTAGAAAAACGCTTCGGTCATATAAGCCGGGTCAGGGTTGGGGTTGAGCATATTTAGCAGAAATCCCTGATGATGCGCATAGAAACAAAACGAGCCGATTAGTACGGCAACACTTGGCCAGAGTATAGCTCCGGGTACTTTCCTATGTGGCTTGAGGTTGAATTTTTTGGCTATCACAAGTGGTATTATTCCCCCGAAAATCGCCATATGTCCGAGGCAGAAATAGAGCAGGGTGGTATCGCTCATTTTACGGGCGAATCTGTGCCCTAGGAGTCTTGGCCACTCTGAGCCGATCAGACTATCCAGCAATCCCGGAAGTTTAGCCATGGTGAATAGGTATAATGCATATGCGAAAAGGCTTGCCAGTAGTAAATTCAACTTATTTTTCATGGGGATTATTTGCCTGATTCTACGACGCTTGGCAAATGCTTATTGGTGCTATTGGCGTAAATAATAGTTTGCTTTGGTGTGAATATGTTTTTGATATTATTAATTTGATTTTTCTTGCTGAGAGGATATATTCAAGGCGTGGTTCTATTAATAATAAATTAGTTTTTATAAACGCTGTTCATGACCGATGCTAAACGGAGTGTTTAATAATGAGTAAAGTTGTAAAAATTTTAGTGGCAACAGTGACTGCACTGGTCCTCCTCGTGGGCGTGGGCATGGTTCTGGCCGTTATTCTGATTAATCCCAATGACTATAAAGGGGAAATTTCAGATGCTGTGCGAGATAAGACCGGACGTGAACTTGTCTTTGACGGAGATCTAGAGCTTTCAGTCTTTCCGTGGATTGGAGTTAAAACCGGAGGCATAAGTCTCTCCAATGCTCCGGGATTTTCGGAAAAGAATATGCTCAAACTTAAATCTGCCGAAGTGAGCCTGAGGTTGCTTCCCCTTATTTCCGGTAATGTGGAGCTGGGTAATGTGGATGTCGCTGACCTGCAGCTTTTTCTGATGCGTAATAAAGATGGTGTCACCAACTGGGACGACCTTGCCGGGTCCGATAAAAAGAAAGTAAAGCAGGATGAGCCTTCGTCATCGGGCGCTTCTTCTTTGAACCTATCCGTTGGTGGAGTGAATATTAATGATGCCCGCATTGTTTGGGATGACCGTCAGGAAGATGTGCGGCAGGCAGTGGATGATTGCGATATCGTGGTCGAAGGTTTCACTCCCGGAGAGCCATTCTCTTTTGATGTGCATGTCGCGGTGTCCTCAACCAAGCCCGAAGTCAAGGCGGATATCAAGACTTCCGGTAAGGCTTCATTGTCCGAAGATTTCAAACAGATCGGGGTAAAAGGTTTAAGTGTTACTGTGGATGCTGAAGGCAAGGCTGTTCCCGGCGGTAAGAGTCAGGTTCGGCTGTCCGGTGATGCCGCAGTGGATATGCTGAAGGGCGTTGCAGATGTTTCCGGTCTGAATCTTGCCGCATACGGCATGACAGCGCAGGGTAATCTTACTGCCAAGGGGCTTAACTCCAAGTCCATGAAATTCTCCGGTGATATGACCATTCCCGGATTCAATCTCAAGGATACTCTGGATAAAATGGGGATGAGCCTCAAGACGGCGGACAGTAAGGCTCTGACTTCTGTAGGAATGAGTTTCAATTACGCGGGTTCGCCCAAGTCTCTTGAGGTTACTGACCTACAGGTTAATCTTGATGAAACAACGATCAAGGGAATGTTTTCATTTGCCGATCCTGAGCGGCCGAATATTGTGACCCAATTGGGTATTGATAAGATAAATGTTGATAATTACCTGCCTCCTGCCGGTGAGAAAAAGACTGAAGCAAAAGAGGAAAAAACTGATCAGGCGAAGGAAGGTAAAGGCAGCGAGCAGCTCATTCCTGTGGATATGCTGCGCAAGCTGACTCTCAAAGCGGAGCTGAATATTAAACATCTTATAGCCAAAAAAGCAGAGATTGATAGTCTTGTAGTACGCGCCCGGGCTAAAGACGGGGTTTTGACCGTGAAACCAGCTTCTTTCAATTTGGCCAAGGGAGCGTTCACCTCCTCGGCTGTGGTTGATGTACGCGGCCAGTCTCCGCTTATGTCGGTTACTGCCGGCTTGACCGGTCTGGACGGCGGCGAACTGTCCCGTCAGATGACCGGGCAGGATAAGTTTTCCGGAATGATGAACTTTAATACCGGGCTTAAAACGCGCGGTAACGATATGAAGACCATATATGCGAATTTGAACGGCAAGCTCGGTTTCAAAGTACTGGACGGTTATGTCTCCGGTTTTGACCTGATCTATCTTGCCGGTGACGCCTTCTCCGTATTGACAGGCGGTGTTTTCGGCAAGCGGGATAGTAAACGTACTGAGTTCGGTGAGGTGTCCGCCACAGCGAATATTAAAAATGGTATTGCCGATAACCGGGATCTCCTGCTGAAATCTCCGCTGCTGCGTGCGGTGGGAGCCGGAACACTTGATCTGAACACCATGATTGTTGATTACGGTCTGGACGCTAAAGTCGTCGGTTCATTTGAAGGGCAGGGCGGCAAAAGCATGGATGATCTGGTCGGCTTGACCGTGCCGATGACAATCAAGGGCGATGTGGCTGATCCTTCGATAATGGTCGATCTGCCTCGTTTCGCGGCTGTTCTGGCTAAATCAGGATTTAAGATCGCCGGTAGTGTTATCGAAGGCGTAGGTGATGTCCTTGAAGGAATCGGAAAATCCTTGAGCGGCGGTAAGGCCGGTTCGGGAGATAAAACTGATAAAAATCCGGTTCAAAAGCTTGGTGGAGCAATTAAGAATTTATTTTAACTTTTCGTTATTATTAAATAAAAAATGTTAAGAGGGCCGTCCTATTTTTTAGGACGGCCCGTTTTTTTTGAAACTGACATGGTCTGGCAGAGAGTGTCCTTTTTCATGTGTAGTCTATATCTAATTGAGTATAACTATACGGAGATAGATAAATGAGGGAGAATGCACTCTACGATGTTTTGGTTCGTGAAATGAACCATGTGAAATCCGGAATGAAGTGTCCGGAGAAGGCGGCTTTAAGTGTGGTGAGTGAATTTGCCCATGAAAGCGTTTATGTTTCAAATAGATTTCTGAAACGTGCCGGGCTGGCCGCAAAAGTGGCACAGCTTAAGGATTACGGAGTGGAGACCTGTGATATCGCGGAAAGGTTGGGGATCAGTAAGCGTCATGTGCGCCGGTTGTATGCCTCACTGAAAAACTGACGGAACATCTTGCATGGAGGGGAGAGGAGGATAGGGACAGGTGATTAACAATCACCTGTCCCTGTAATTTTATTAGGTCCAATCGAGAATTACTTTTCCGGACTGGCCGCTGCGCATAACATCAAAACCTTTCTGGAAGTCTTCGATTTTGAAGTGATGGGTTATGGCAGAAGTTACATCAAGGTTGGACTGAAGCATGGAAGCCATTTTGTACCATGTTTCGAACATTTCCCTTCCGTATATGCCTTTGAGTTTCAGCCCCTTGAACACAACCTGATTCCAGTCGATGGCAGTGTTGTCGGGCAGAATTCCCAGAAGGGCTATGTTGCCGCCATGGTTCATTTTTTCGAGCATTATTCCGAATGCCGCGGGACTGCCGGACATTTCAAGACCGACGTCAAAGCCTTCAGTCATATCCAGTTCGGCCATTACGTCTTCAAGGTTTTCATTGGTCACGTTTACGGTGCGGCTTGCCCCCATTTTTCCGGCAAGTTCCAGCCGGTAATCATTGAGGTCGGTGATGACAATATGCCTTGCTCCGGCATGACGGGCTATGGCCACGGCCATAATGCCTATAGGTCCGGCTCCGGTGATGAGCACATCTTCACCTACCAGATCAAATGAAAGGGCGGTATGGGTCGCATTTCCCAGAGGATCGAGAATGGAGGCAACATCATCGGTGATGGCGTCGTTCAGTTTGAATACGTTGGAAGCGGGAATGCAGACGTACTCTGCAAAGCATCCTGGTCTGTTTACGCCTACGCCTATGGTGTTACGGCAGAGGTGGCGTTTACCCGCACGGCAGTTGCGGCAGTGTCCGCAGGTTACGTGTCCTTCAGCGGAAACACGGTCGCCGAGTGCCAGTCCCTGAACTTCGCCGCCCATTTTTTCAATGGTGCCGACAAATTCGTGCCCCACGACCATAGGTACGGGAATGGTCTGCTGTGCCCAGCTATCCCAATTGTAAATATGGACATCGGTGCCGCAGATGGCGGTCTTCTTAACCTTGATCAGGACATCGTTGTGTCCGCACTCAGGTATGGAAACCTCTTCCATCCAGAGGCCTTCTTCGGATTTGCTTTTTACGAGAGCTTTCATTTTATTCATTATATTAAGCCTTGGTCCTATTTGATTATTTTAAGTTCACGGCCTACTTTGATGAATGCATCAACAGCCTTATTAACCTGCTCCGGTGTATGGGCAGCGGACATCTGTGTTCTGATCCGGGCCTGCCCGCGTGGAACTACAGGAAAGCTGAATCCTATAACATAAATGCCTTCCTTGAGCAGTCCTGCGGCCATCTTCTGAGCCAGAACCGCGTCCCCGAGCATAACCGGGATAATTGGGTGATTGCCCGGCACGAGGTCGAATCCGGCCTCCTCCATGCGGGTGCGGAATATGCGGCTGTTCTCATTGAGACGCTCACGCAGTTCCGGTTTCGCGTCTATCATGTCCAGAACCGCGATGGAAGTGGAAGCGATAACCGGGGCAAGGGTGTTGGAAAAAAGGTAAGGACGTGATCTCTGACGCAACCATTCAATGATTTCCTTGCGTCCAGAAGTGTACCCCCCGGAAGCACCTCCGAGTGCTTTGCCGAGAGTTCCGGTTATGATGTCCACACGGTCAAGTACACCACAGTATTCAGGGGTGCCCTTTCCGTTTTCACCGATGAATCCCACAGCATGAGAATCATCCACCATAACCAATGCTTCGTATTTATCGGCAAGATCACAAATGGATTTGAGGTCGGCGATGATGCCGTCCATGGAGAATACTCCGTCAGTTACGATCAGCTTGTAGCGGCATCCTTCGGCAGCTTTAAGCTGTTTTTCGAGGTCGGCCATATCGTTGTTGTTATAACGGAAGCGCTGGGCCTTGCACAGGCGCACGCCGTCGATGATGGAAGCGTGGTTCAGAGAGTCGCTGATGACAGCATCTTCATTAGAAAGGATAGTTTCAAAGAGGCCGCCGTTGGCATCAAAGCAGGAGCTGTAAAGAATGGTGTCTTCGGTTTTGAGAAATTCGCTGATTTTAACTTCCAGCGCTTTGTGCACATCCTGTGTTCCGCAGATAAAGCGCACGGAAGAAAGTCCGAATCCATATTTGTCGAGCGCCTTTTTGCCGGTCTCGATCAGTTCAGGATTATTTGCCAGTCCCAGATAGTTGTTGGCGCAGAAATTGAGAACTTCCTGACCGCCCTTAACCGAAATAAGGGCCTGCTGCTGGGATGTGATGATTCTTTCATCTTTGTAAAGGCCGTTTGCTTTCAGCTCTTCTGTCTGGGCTGAAAGTGCCTGAAGTAAATTATTTTTCATATACGTTTCTCCCGTCCGGATTTAGTGTTGCTGCGCTTTATTTAAAAAACAACATGCTTAATTGTGTCAAGCAAAAAATAAACTGAAAATATTATGATAAAAATAAAAAAACATGCGATTAATTGAAGAATGTGTTTTGAAAACACGTATTGACGGATTTGTTATTTTTTTCCTATGTATGTTTCGTTAAATGATAAAAAGTGAATTTATTTTTAGTAAAGGAGAGTTCCGGTGAAAGAGCGTCCTCTAGTACTTGATGATGTAGATCGTAAAATTATTGAAGAATTGCAGCGCAATGGTCGCGAATCGTATAAGAATATCGCCCGTAAGCTTGGAGTTTCAGATGGTACTGTGCGCCTGCGCACAGAGCGAATGATCAAAAATGATTATTTGAGAATTACCGCTTCCGTTAACCCTCTCTACTTTGAAAACAGTCTTATTGCTATGATCGGCGTTAACCTCGAGGAGCGGGCAACCCCGGAAATAATGGAAGCAATTTCCAAAGTGTCCGGAGTGCAGTCCGTTATGAACGTTTCCGGACGGTTTGATCTGCTGCTTGAGGTCTTTGTTCCCTCCCGAAATGCATTCCGTCAGTTTCTGGTAGATGACCTTTCCAGTATAGGCGGCGTCAAGTCTACGGAATCATTTATGTTTCTTGAGGCTGTTAATAAATGGGCCGAACACAAGGAGTAGCACAGAGCTGCTCTTTCTACGGTTTTACCAAATTTGGTATTGCCGTTTTTGTGAGGGCTGCTCTTTAGTTGCCTGTCCTGAAATACTCCACTCAATGCCGGATCTGCGTAGTCCAGCTTTTTTTGATGGCCGGTATCGGCGATTATTCTGAAGCTGGAGTCTTCGTCTGCGTTTGCTGTTTAGGTCCTATTCCCACCTTGTTTTTATCTTTTATTTTGATGGCTGAGAAGGTCTTTAGATCTTCTTGAGCACATTTCTGCATTGTTTTTTCGCCTTATCGATGTGTCTGGCAATTTAGAGCAAGGGAAACGTTCCGCCCTGTGCGAAGAACTCCGGGATCATAAATTGATGATATGTTCATTCCTGCGTAAGACTGATGACAGAATAGTTATTCTTTCATTTCTGTGATATCCAACCGATTATAGTCTCGGCTGCTATCGTGGCAGGACATGATAACTTTCTTCAGTGCCGGAGAAGGAAGCAATTCGTCGGAGGTTTGCCGGACCGCCTTACTTAGTCCTCGGAGTCCTTTTTCATAATCTTTTATGACAAAAGAATCTTTTATCCTTTAGCAATTTATGGCATTATGTACTATCGTGATTCTTCTTGAAACTGTTTTATCCCTATGACCTTACTCTGGTGGAAAATATGGTTAGATTTTTAAAAATACGGAAGGGACATGTCTTACCGTATAAGCTCCTTGTATATATTTTAATTTGCAGCTCCTTTTTTACACTTCTTGGCACCAGCTTCCAGCTTTATGTGGAGTATCGTAGCGATGTAAGTGATATTCAGAAGGGTTTTGAACAGATTGAAAACAGTTACGTGAATACG
This sequence comes from Maridesulfovibrio sp., assembly GCF_963676065.1. Lineage (NCBI taxonomy): Bacteria > Pseudomonadati > Thermodesulfobacteriota > Desulfovibrionia > Desulfovibrionales > Desulfovibrionaceae > Maridesulfovibrio > Maridesulfovibrio sp. The sequence continues at coordinate 1,990,161 of NZ_OY780933.1, forward strand.
ATAGCGGCCAGTCTGTGGGATATTAATATTGATCACGTTAAGATTCAGCTTGAAGGAGCCTTGAAACTTCCAGGAATGCGATACCTTGAGGTGGTGGAGATGTCATTCGGCGCAGCAGGGCCTGTGGCTTCCGTTGGTGAGATTCCGAAAAACGAAGATATCATAGAGAAAAAGTTTCCGTTAATCCACGTTATCGATGGCAAGAGTGTGGAGGTGGGGCAGCTGCGTGCTATTGCCGATCTTAATAATGTTTTCAAGCGGCTGGAAATGCGCGTTTTTGTGGTCTTGCTTACGCAGGCGGTCAAGACATTTCTGGTGGCCTTGTTTATCTTGATGATTATACATTATATGATTACCCGCCATTTGCAGAGAATGGCCGAGTATGTTCAGGAGCTGGACCTCAGCACCCTTGACCGGGAGTTGGTTCTCAACAGGCGCCGAAGAAATGTCATGCCTGATGAAATTGATCGGGTGGTAGATGCTTTCAATGAAATGCGGCTTAATCTGATAGGGGATATCGCTGAACGAAAGAAGGTTGAAGAAGCCCTGCGTCAGTCGAATATGATTGTCGAAAAAAGTCCCATGGTCCTTTTCAAATGGCGCAATGAAGAAGGCTGGCCTGTGGAACTTGTCTCCCAGAATGTGAGCCAGCTGGGATTTAAAGCCGAAGATTTTATGTCCGGTAGGATTAAATATATTGATGTGATTCATCCCGATGATATTGGTAAGGTTGGGGAAGAAGTTAAAACTTGTGTTGAGAACGGGGTTAACCATTTCAATCAGGAGTATCGTATCATCGACCCGACAGGCCGGGCTTACTGGATTGCCGACAGTACTGTTGTAGTAAGAGATTCCGAAGGTGAAGTTACATCTTATATGGGTATAGCTTATGACTTTACCGAGAAAAAAGTAGCTGAAAACGAGTTGGCCCGCTTACGCAATCTCTTGAAAAATACAATTGATTCCATGCCGACTATACTGGTCGGTGTTGATGAAAAGTTGCGAATCAATCAATGGAACAGGTCGGCAGAAGAAGAAACCGGACTGAATTACGATCAGGTTCAAGGTAAACCCTTGTTTGAAATTTTTCCGGAACTTAATGCAGAGAAGGGATTGATTCTGGATTCTATTGCGAAGCTTGAAGTTCGTGAAAAGAACAAGATACCTTTTAATGCGGACGGTCATATACAATATAAAAATATAAAGATTTATCCTTTACTTGAGAGTGGTGAAGGCCGCGATGCCGTAGTTCTCATTGACGATGTGACTATTAAGTCCCGTCTTGAGGATATGATGATCCAGACAGAAAAGATGATGTCTGTAGGCGGTCTGGCTGCCGGAATGGCCCATGAGATCAACAATCCTCTGGGGGCGGTTCTTTCCGGTGTTCAGGGAACTGAAAGGAGGTTGTCACCTTCTCTTAAGAAAAATTTGGAAGTTGCGGCCGAGCTTGGGCTGGATCTGAATAAAGTCCATCAATATATGGATAGGCGTGGGATTCTCGGCTATCTGCGCGGCATAAGCGATGCCGGACGCCGGGCCGCATCAATCGTCCGTAATATGCTTGAGTTTAGCCGTAAGAGCGAATCCTCCCGTACGAATGCTCAGGTCAGAGGTGTTCTTGAAAAGGCTTTGAGCCTTGCTGAGAATGATTACGACCTAAAGAAAAAATATGATTTTAAGGTTATCGAGATCCGTCGGGATTACGAACAGAATCTGCCGGCTATCAATATCACAGAGACAGAGATAGAGCAGGTCTTCCTGAATATTTTCAAAAATGCTGCCCAGGCCATGTCCGATAAGGAATATGGAGATGAACGTCCTACCCTGACCTTGAGGACCCGCAAGGATGGGGAGTTCGTGCGCGTTGAAGTGGAAGATAATGGCCCGGGTATGGACGAGGATGTTCGCAAAAGAGCCTTTGAGCCATTTTATACCACCAAGAGGGTCGGTTTAGGGACCGGGCTTGGGCTTTCCGTTTCCTATTTTATTATTACCCGAAATCATGAGGGTGATTTTATTGTTGAATCGGAAGAAGGCAAGGGGTCGAAGTTCATCATCAGACTGCCTATTTCAAAAGAAGGGTAAGGGTAAATGTTTTGATCTGATAGTCGGTGGTTAATTTCAAATTGGATCGTCTTTTACAGGCCCGCTCTAACTCTGTAGGGCGGGCTTTTCTTGTGATGATTCTGCCGAGGTCGTTCTTTTTACAGCTAAGAGATTTTCTCGGGGTATGATGTTTGTTGCGCAGATGTGTAATGTGAGCTGACTCAATGCATAAAAGAATAATTTGGGTGTGCTAAATTATTTATACTGTTGTATTTAATGATATGTTGTATAAAATTAAGCATTGTTTTGTGGTCTTGATGCTCTGTGATTTTGTGTCTGCTTAGTTGCTGAGAATTTATACTTATTTGCTGTGTTCTTTGGATAATATATTGTTGCAGTGTGTGTTTTGTTCCTTGCTATCATGTTGAAAAGTAGATAGGTTTCGCTCTTGAAGAGTTAATGTGCTTCTTATGTATTAAATACATAAGTCCGGCTTTAATCTGAGGGGGAAATCTATGGTTGCCAGTGGTGGACTGAAGAGACGTGTTTTGCGGGACGACGTTGTTGAGCATATCGTAGACAGTATTTTGAATGGGGCGCTGAAGCCAGGAGAGAAAATTATTGAAACCAGAATCTCTCGTGAGCTGCAGGTCAGCCAGGGGGCAGTGCGGGAAGCTATCAGGGATTTGACAGCCCGGGGTTTCGTAGAAACCGAACCGTATAAAGGGTCTCGGGTTAAAGTTCTTTCTTCCGATGAATTATATGAATATTTCGCGGTCAGAAGTGAGCTGGAATCTTTGGCTCTTGGTTGGGGGTTCAAGGTTGACCGGATTGATGTCGAAAGTCTGGCTGGAATCGTTGAAAAAATGTTCTCAGGAATTGAGCAACAAGATATATTTACCATAGGTAAGGCTGATCTGGATTTTCATAGAACCATCATGGAAAGTGCCGGAAACGGTTCCCTTGTCCGCTCATGGGAAGTGCTGGCCAATGATTACTGGATTTTTACACTTGTTAAAGATTATTTTGAAAAGGGAATGGACCTTGGCGATCATGCCCGGAAGCATAAAGACATTTTAGATGCCATCAGCGCCGGTGATGTTGACCTGATGAAAGATAAGATGAAAAATCACTTTTTGTACTAAGTTTTATACGGTTGAAAGTCACGGCTAGCGCATGGCCGCGGCTATTTGCTTTCTTTGCCTGAGGTATTTGTTCTGGCGGGTGGAGCGGATGAAAGATTTTACTCCCTTTACGCCGTTTATCCCTGTTGCTATTTTTCCGGCAGTGATTGCTTCATTTATATCTGCCACTCTGCCCATAAGTACCACATTGCACTGCACTGATTTTACAGCAATGTTCGTGCCCCATACCGAATCATCATTTAGAAGGGCGCTTTTTACTGCCATTTGGATCATGTAGTCGTCAGCCTTATCACACGCGTTATCATTCTCTGGAAAAAGGTAAGTTGTCAGTGAGTTCACGTTCTTGTTCTTACGGACAATTTTGCGGATGTGCTGAAAATCTTCCTTTTCGTCATATACACCGACCACATAAACATGCCCGTTATATGCGTAGGTGCTAAGGTCTAGGATGTTCAGTTTTTTTTCATTTAGGATTTCAGACTGGATGCCGGCCTCAATCATTTCATCTTCAATAATAGTCTGGAATCCGCGTTCGTCCGCGCCGATGGCGTAAGCGTTGTATACTGTTCCGACTGATGACGGGATCATGAATGGTCCCGGCAGTGGTGGAATAAGTACTGAAGCGGAACATCCGCTCATAAGAGTCAAGGCTGTCAGGGCAAGGCAAATAAATAGTTTTCGCATCTCGTAATCATCCTTGATTAGAATTTTAGAGATATTTAGCAATAACCGTGCCTGATCTGCTCAGGGGCATTTAATTAAAAAAATTTAGTATCTTAGTAATTCTGTTTTTGTACGTGTGCTCATTTTTTATTATTTCGAGCCAATTTTTTGAAAGTTCTTTCGTGAGCTTAGGATGACTCCTAATGTAGTCGGTCTTTTCTTCAATTTCGGCAGGAAAGGTGAAGGTGCAGTGAGGCAGGAGTTCTTCAGGGAAAATGGATAGGCCCGGGGTATAGTCGCTTAGCAGGAATCCTCCGGTCGCCCAGACATCGAAGTTGCGTTGTGTAAGGCCATAGGGCAGTAGCGGGCTAGTCATGTTCAGATTGATTTCGGCTCCGGCATATATTGAGGGCAGAGTACTGAAATAATCCACCGGGGGGCGCAGATCTGCATGTGGGAGATACTTGCTCCAGCCAGCATCACCAAAGACTGTAAGCGCTTTCCCGGCTTTCTGCAATGAAATTATTCTCCAAATCAACCCGGACTGTTCCGTCTTAAATCCTGCGTTTCGGATTTCCCGGCCGGGCCAGAATTTATCAATCCCGGTGCGTTTTTCCCACCATGCAAAATCAGGTTTAGTTGCATTTTCAATTGCTTGCAGGGCCGCTTTTTCATCCTCTATGGTAAAGGTACAGCCGGAAAAAAAATTGTCCTTCATTGGAAAGCTGGACCGGCCTACAAAAACCGTGCGTTTATCAAGATCGGGATAAGGTCTGATCCCGGTATTAAAAATCGTAGTGTCAGTGGCAAGAGGGAGGTGCTCTACCTTTGTGGCTCCGTGCTTTTTCAGCGCGGGGATGAACCAGTGGTCGGTAACGAGCAGTGGCACATCTTTCCAATAAGCTGATTTAATGCCGGAAATTACGTGAAACGGATTGTCCACCATCCATACTGCTACCTTGACCCCTGCTTCGCGGAGCATGAAGAATATTTCGCCGGAGCTGTCCAGTCCTTTGAAATTTATGCTTAGTACCAGTTCCGGTAATTCGCTATGCAGCAGATTGAGCAGTTTTCTGCGCATTGCATCCGGTTCGATAACCCTGTATGTGAATCCTTCGTCGGCGAATGCCCGGCAGAGTTCCGGCACCAGCAATGAGTGTTTGTCGCCGGGAATCCAGACGGTTTTGTCGCGTTTTTTATTTGTTATCCCGGTCCGGGACATGGCTAATCCGGCGAGAAGAGGTTCCCAGAAAGACGGGAATAAACGTCTGCCGGGAGTATACATGATTACCCGGAATCCAGATATGTCAGTTCGTTTATCAGGGGTGATTTGCTTAAAATTGTCCGGGATTGTATATGCTTCTGGCAGTTGTGCGGTTAGGGCCGGGGATTCTATGTAGTAAAATGATTTTTTTTCGGGGAAGATCTTCGGCGCAAGGCCGGGAGCTGGACCGAGCCCTAGAAATAGAATTTCCCCTTCGCCGCCGAGGTCCTGAAAATATTCTGCGCCGTCAGGCAAAGATTGTAACTGGCCGGATTCGTTTTTTATGCGGAGTCGTTCAGGGCGTTGCATTGCTCGGGTACTTGGCTTGCGGGCCGTAATAAGTTAATTTTTTATCACTCTATAACGCAGTCGGATGCAAAAGTCTTTTGCAGATCACTGTGAAACTTAAATCAGATTATGAAACAATATCGCGATCATTATTTTAAAAGGGCTAAAAAGGATAATTATCCTGCCCGTTCCGTATACAAACTTCAGGAAATCGATAAGCGGTTCAAGCTTTTTGAAAAGGGTCAGAATGTCATGGACCTTGGCGCCGCTCCCGGTTCATGGACTTTGTTCGCGGCTAAGAAAGTCGGCGAGAAAGGCCGGGTTCTCGGCGTGGATATTCAGTCGACTGATACTGTCTTCCCGGAAAACGCCACCTTCCTACAGGCGGATGTGTTTGTGGATTCTCCGGAGCTGCTTGCGGCCATGGACAAACAGCTGCCCTATGACCTGATCATCAGCGACATGGCTCCCAAAACTACCGGAGTCAAATTTACCGATCAGGCCAATTCCCTTGAACTCTGTGAGCGGGCAAGAGATATCCTGCCCACCAGACTCAAGAAGGGGGGGCATTTTATCGTCAAGATTTTTGAAGGCCCGGACGTTAAGGAATATTCAGATTCCCTGCGTCAGATGTTTTCCAAGGTGAAATCATTCAAGCCCAAAAGTTCCAGGCAGGAAAGTAAAGAGATTTTCATCGTCGGGCTGGGTTTTCGGGCTGTTGCAGAAAATTCATAGAGCATCATCCGCTCAGTTGCCCCCTTTGGGCTCCACCTCGCGCCCGACTCTTTCCCGATTGTCTGCGAGATTTTACTTTGTATACAAACTCAGTTAGTACTTCTCTACACTATTTTATATAAAAACTGTCCCGCCAAATTTATACGCGACGGGACTTTGATATTCTCAGGAGGAATAAATGGCCGGACATAGTAAATGGGCTAACATCCAGCATAGAAAAGGTAGGCAGGACGCCAAACGCGGTAAAATTTTCACCAAAATGGCCAAGGATATTATTATTGCGGCCAAGGGCGGCGGCGATCCGACAATGAATCCTTCCCTACGTCTTGCCATCTCCAAGGCGAAAGCTGTGAACATGCCCAACGACAAGATTGATACCGCTATCAAAAAAGGTACCGGAGAACTTGCCGGTGGTGATATTTCTGAAGTAATGTACGAAGGTTACGGTCCCGGTGGAGTTGCGGTGCTCGTTGAAGCTGCTACCGATAACAAGAACCGTACTGTTGCTGAAGTTCGTCACGCTTTGGGTAAAGGCGGCGGCTCCATGGGTGAAGCAGGTTGCGTCGCATGGATGTTCGACAAAAAAGGCGTCATGGTTTTTGATGCTGAAAAGTATACTGAAGATCAGCTGCTGGAAATCGGTCTTGATGCCGGTGTCGAGGATGTTGTCACTGAAGACGATACCTTTGAAGTTCACTGTGCTCCCGAAGATTTCAGCGAAGTTCAGAAAACTTACGAAGCGGCTGAATGCGAAGCTAAAAGCTCCGATCTCGCTTACGTTCCCAAAAACCTCGTTGAAGTTGACGTTCCCACAGCCAAAAAGCTCATGAATCTCATGGAGAAACTGGAAGATAATGACGACGTTCAGGGTGTACACCTTAACGCTGATTTTCCTGATGAGCTTATGGCTGAAATGGAAGGCTAGATGGGCGAATCCGGTATTGTAATAATCGGCATTGACCCTGGAACGCGTGTTACCGGTTACGGAATTGTACGTGAAGTTTCCGGACAGGTTTCTCTGGTGGATGCCGGTACAATCCGGACTAATACCAAAAAGCCCATGTGCTCACGGCTGGGGGAAATTTATTCCCGCATTGCCGAGCTGATAAATGATTATTCACCGGATGAGGCGGCAATCGAAAATGCGTTTGTCGCTTCAAATCCGGCTTCTGCCCTTAAGCTGGGGCAGGCTCGTGGCGCGGCTATGGCTGCCTGCGCAGTCTCCGGCCTTGTCGTTTCCGGGTATGAACCCACCAAGGTGAAGCAGAATATCGTTGGGAGCGGAAGGGCGGATAAGTCACAGGTCGCATTTATGGTGGAGCGCATTTTAGGTGTTAAAAACACCAAATGGGCTAATGATACTACTGATGCTCTGGGTATCGCCATCTGCCATCTCAATGAACGAAGATTCGCAAAGGTAGCCGGAAAATGATTGCCTATATCCACGGTAAACTGCTGGAAGCCACCGATAGGTCCTGCATCATCCTTACTCCCGGCGGAGTTGGTTATGAATTGTTTCTAACCCTTTCCGCTATTTCCACTCTGCCCGTTTCCGGATCGGAGATAGCTTTTTACGTTCATTCCGTGGTGCGTGAGGACGCTTTCGATCTTTATGGCTTTCCCTGTTTTGATGACCGCGAAGTTTTCCGCACACTTATTTCCATTGACCGTTTAGGGCCCAAAAAAGCTCTGGCGATACTTTCCCAGTTCGCGCCTAAGGAATTGCAGGATATTGTTTTTCGTGAGGATGTGAAGACTATGTCCATCGTCCCGGGTATCGGACCGAAATCCGCACGCCAGATTTTGTGGTCGCTCAAAGATAAGATGGAGACCCTGAAATCCGCCAGTGTGCGTAGTGGTGCCTGTCCTGTGGAAGGTGACCGCAGTGAATTCCTCGACGCGCTTTCCGGTTTGCGCAACCTCGGGTACGGGGACGATGAGGTTCGTGAACTTCTCAAGGAAATTTTCGACGAAGAAGCTGATCTTGACGCAGGTGGAGCCATACGCATGGTTTTGAAAAAGATTTCTCAGAACAAGTAATTTTTCAGCAGGCAGTACCGGAATATGATGGAAAACAATGGTTCAGACGATCACATCAGGCCGCAACGGCTGACCGATTTTATCGGGCAGGACGATCTGCGCGAAAACCTTGATGTCTTCATTCAGGCCGCTCGAGGCCGCGGCAATGCCATGGACCACGCCCTTTTCTACGGCAACCCCGGATTGGGTAAAACTACTCTTGCCCGTATTATATCTTCGGAACTTGGGGTTAATCTCATCTCCACCTCCGGTCCTGTTTTGGAGCGTAGCGGCGACCTTGCTGCCATCCTGACCAATCTATCCCGTAACGACATTCTTTTTATCGATGAAATCCACCGCGTTCCGGCTACCGTGGAAGAAGTTCTCTACCCGGCCATGGAAGATTTCAACATAGATCTCATCATCGGTCAGGGACCTGCCGCCCGGACCGTGAAAATTGATCTTGAGCCATTCACACTCGTTGGCGCTACCACCCGCTTGGGGCTGCTCACATCTCCGCTACGAGACCGTTTCGGCTGTATTTTTCGCTTAGAATTTTATTCCCCTGAAGAGCTGGCCCGTATCGTCACCAGAGCGGCCCGTATCTTTGACCTTGAAGTCACGGATGAAGGCGCATTGATAATCGGCAAGCGTTCACGCGGCACACCGAGGATAGCCAACCGTTTGCTGCGCCGGGTGCGTGATTTCGCTACTGTTCACGGGGACGGAGTTGTCACCGGGGAATTAGCAGATATGGCCTTGAACAAGCTGGATGTTGATCCACTGGGGCTGGATTACATGGACCGTAAGATTCTGACCATTTTAATTGATCAGTTCGGTGGCGGGCCTGTAGGGGTGAAAACCATAGCCGTGGCCTGTTCCGAGGAAGTACGCACAATCGAGGAAATTTACGAGCCTTATCTCATACAGTGCGGTTTCATGAAACGTACCCCCCGTGGGCGGGTAGCTACGGCCAGAGCTTATCAGCACTTACAGAAAGTCTCTGCCGGTGGGCAGGGGAGTCTGTTTTAAGAGCTTACTTCTTTGGTGTCCCTTTTTTACTTATGTTCTTACTATTGCTGTCCAAAATTGAAGAACTTAATTTTAGTTAGGAGAGGGCATGACTGTTAGAGTAAAGTTGATAACCGCTTTATCGCTCATTCTTGTAACCGCGTTCATTTCACTCAGCCTTTTTAACTACAATGAATCCCGCAAAAAAATCCGCGAGGATATCGTCAACTCTTCGCTTCCGCTGACCCGTGACAATATTTATTCGGAAATACAGACAGTATTGATGCGCCCTTTATTCGTATCTTCGTTGATGGCCAGCGACACGTTTCTTATGGATTGGGCCTCGGACGGGGAGCGTGATCTCGGCAAAATTAAAAGATATTTAAAAGAAATTCAGGATAGATATGGCTTTTTCAGTTCTTTTTTTGTCTCTGCCAAAACCGGTAAATATTATTATTCGGGCGGAGTGCTCAAGACTGTTTCAAAGCAGAATGAACATGATGTCTGGTATTATGATTTCCTTCGGAGCGGCGAACAGCATGATCTGGATGTTGACTCAAACGAAGCAGCCGACAACATCCTTACAGTTTTTATCAACCATCGTTTAGTGAACGAGAGTGGCGAACTTCTGGGAGTTACCGGTGTCGGACTGAAAATGGGCGATGTCTCGCGGCTACTGAAATTATTCTCCGAAAAGTACGGTAAAACAATTTTTCTTGTTGATGGAAACGGGCTTGTTCAGGTTCATCATAAAGTAGGACTGATCGAGCAGATTAATCTGCGGCATATGCCCGGACATGCCAAAATTGCCACTCAGGTTTTAAATACCTCCTCGGAACCATCCACATATGAATTCGAATTCAACGGAGACCGGATATTTTTAACCGCCCGTTATATACCGGAGTTGGAGTGGATTCTCATCGTTGAACAAAATGAAACTATATTGCTCGATGCCGCACGGCATAATCTGGTACGGACTATCATTGTAGGTGGATTGGCCACCCTGTTTATAGTTATTTTGAGCATTCTTGTGGTCAATCATTTCCAGCTGCGTTTGGAAAAGCAGGCTGAGACCGATGAGCTGACCGGACTTGGGAATCGGCGTTCTTTTGAACGGTATTTTGAATCCACTGTTGTTGCCAGCACGAAAGCGAACCGTCCTTTATCCATTATTCTGCTTGATATTGACGGCTTTAAGCTGGTTAATGATATATGCGGGCATCTTGAAGGTGACCGTATACTCAAGCAGATTTCCGGTATTGTCAGCTCTTCTGTCCGCGGTGGTGATTTTTGCTCTCGCTGGGGAGGAGATGAGTTCCTGCTGCTTGTAGATGGTGGAATTGATATAGCTTTTGATATTGCCCAAAGGATTAGAAAAGGCGTTGCGAATGCTGCCGAAGATAATTTTATCCTTAATGAGTCAGGATTAGAAATAACCGTCAGTTGCGGGGTAGCCCAGTATTCCGGTGAGGATACACTTGATACCCTTATCGCAAGAGCGGACAAGGCTATGTATGAGTCAAAGACTCAGGGTAAGGATATGGTAGTTAAGGGCTGAACTTAGTCCACTTCCGGCGCGATTTTGCAGATATAATTAACCAGCTGATCGAATAAATTTTTATTGCGGTTGTTGAATCTGAATTCCAGCTCTTTCAAGTAGAGTGGGAAGCGATGCGGGGATATTCCTTTGTATCTCTTGATACGCTGCCGGGCGAACTGCCAGAATTCCCCGCCTGATATTTCTATGTGCGGGGTGATATCCGGATATTTGCGGATATAATCAAGCGGCAGGGAATCATCGCCGCAAAGGATCAGCGAATCGTATTTCTGGTAGCGGTCGGTGTGGATGATGCTGCCGTGCCGAACAAGCTTAAGGTGAAAGTTGTGGTTAAAGTGGAACACCGATTCCGCGGTGATATTCTGCATCAGATCAATGAACACCCATCCGTTTTTTTCCATTATCCCGAATACCGGTATGGTTCCGGTAGTTTTTTGGGCTGGAATCCCGGTCAATTTTCTGTTCTTGAGATGTTTGTGTAGCCCTGTCTCGGCACTTAAGAGCTGCTGGGCATCGATGGCCTGTGACAGTATGGCGAACCTAAGCGCGGTAATCGCCTTGTAGGTTGCGTTGTAGGATAGCTCTAAATCGATGGAAATGGCGTGCGCGGTGTGGTCGTCAGCAAACATCTGGATCAGGCGCACCCATTCGCGACAGGAAAGGCCTCCGTTATTTATCCAGCGTCCGCTGAAGTCCTGAAAAGTATACTTGCAGGACGAGCACCGGTAACGTGATCCGTTGAGCAGGTAGAGTTTGTGCTCCCGGCATCGGGGGCAGAAAGGCTTTCGATCTCCCAATGCTTTGTGCAGCAGGAAGTTTCTGGCCTCCTCCTCAGATGACATCAGACGTTCCATCAATTCCTGCCTGCTTTCGGAGGCTTTAATTGTGGATTCACCTATCCGCCTATGGCCGACATTTGTGTTTCGCATACACCTTTACATCCTGATCTTTGTTCCAAGAGATGATATCCCAGCGGTTTATCCCGGGTTGCCGCCGCAATAACCTTGCGCAGGGCATCATCACCAAGAGCAGGGCTTCTTAAAATATTACGCAGCCGGTAGGTCCGGTCAGAAAAAAGGCATGTGCGCAGATTTCCGTCTGAGGTTATACGCAGCCTGTTGCAGGTACTGCAGAAATGTGAACTGACCGGTGAGATAAGACCCAGCCTGCCCTTGCCCCCCTCAATGGAATACATCCTTGCCGGTCCGTGGTTTTCCTTCTTTACCTGTATCTTTTTAAGTACTGCGTACTTCCGTCCTTGCTCAAGTATATCGTCTGCGGACCAGAATCTGCTGTCGGACTTGGTGTCGTCACCCATGGGCATGAATTCGATGAAGCGTAAATCCAGAGGGTTTTCCCGTGCGAAATCGATGAAGGAATTGAGTTCATTATCATTTATTCCCTTCATGGCCACGGCATTGATTTTGATCCGTATTCCCGCGGATAGACAGGCGTGGATGGTGCTTAGGACATCTTCAAGGTGATCGCGACCGGTCACTTCTTTAAAAGTTGCGCGGTCAAGGGTATCGAGGGAAATGTTGAGCCTGCTGACTCCCAGTTTTTTTAGATCCGGCACCAAAGGTTCTATGAGGGTTCCGTTGGTTGTAATGCGCAGATCCATCTCCGGGTGCTGAACCATAACATTTGAGATGAAATCCATGAATCCCTTGCGGGCAAACGGCTCTCCTCCGGTGAGGCGCAGCTTGCCGATATTCATTGTCGAGGCGATATCAATCAACCTCAGCATCTCTTCATAGCGCAGGATGTTCGGGTGCGGGATAAACTGAAAATCTTTTGTCACGCAATACATGCAGCGCAGATTGCAGCGGTCGGTAACGCTCAGCCTCAGGTAATTGACTGTTCTGCCTAATTTGTCAGTAAGTACCATTAAAACCCCCAGACGGATAATGTTCCCCGGTTGTAACCTTCCTTTACCGAAACAAAATCAAGGGGAAGCGATTCCAGATCATCCAGCGCGGGTATGGAAATTTTATCCACTTTCCGGAAATCTGCTGTTTTTATATAACTTTTGCACGATTCGCAGACATCGACCCTGTATCCGGGAGCCTCTTCGACGGTGAAGAATTTGAGTTTGTCCGCGCTTGTTTCATCGCAATAGGCACAGGCCATCCTTTGCACACGATATTCCGTGTGGCAGAATGAGCAGTTGGCGTAACGAAATCCCTGCTTATGATGCAGGGTGTGCATGAAAGGTACGGAACCGCAGATGGGACAGTGTCCGTGAGTACGCGGCGCGGGTTGTTCCAGCTCAAAATCGATCTCGCCTGTGTCCGGTCTCTTTGAGGTATCAGGCTCAATTTCAGGCAGCTTGTCAGACAGCGTGAGGGCAACGGTTTTTATGGAAGGAGTCAATGCAGATTGGACCAGAAAACTAAGGGTGCGTGGAGCTTCCGGCATTTTCTCCGCCCAACCGAGAAAGAAATCGTCGTCGGTTTCAAGATAGGCTTGAAAGGCTTTTTTCAGGTCCAGTTCGCCGGATTTGATGCCCGCTGTGATAAGCGCGGTAGCTTCGGCAATGGGACCTTCTTCTTTAGCAACCATTTCGGACAATTCGTTTATGAGTTTGACGGCCTGTTCATAGTCATAAGGGAAGTCTTCGCGGGCAAGCAGGGGACGGCCTTGCAGATTTTGTTCTGCGGAGGCCAGTTCCGTTGGTATTTCCGGTGAGGAATGCTGCTGCGCTTCAAGCTGGATTGCGGCGACATTTGAAATCAAATTGACAAGTTCTTCCGGAAGAAAAGATTTATCCCGCAGTTCCGAGACCTTTTTATCCAACTTTTCCTTGGCGCTGTTGTAATCAAAATTCATTATAAAATAACCCCTTAATGGACTCCGGTAGTAACCTGTCCGGTTTATTTGATTTCTGTTTGAAAAAACATATGCCGTATCGGCAGCGCTTGCATAGGTGATTTAAATTAACACCGTTTTGGCACAAAATCTAATCAATAATTTAATATGAAATTATGGCTCAGTTGGCAGAATATGAGGTTTTTATAAAATGTTTACAGACCTTTTATCCTGCCCTGATCGTTATAGATCCAGAATCCGTCTTTGCTGATGTTGCCGATCAGGGTGATGCCGATCTTGCGGGCAAGTTCAACAGAGAAACTGGTTGCCACGGCGGTGGAGGCAAGTATCGGAACACCGATGCGTACAGCCTTGAGCAATATTTCCGAGGCAACTCTACCGGTGGAGACAATCATTTTGCCGTCAGTAGGTACATCTTCAAGGAAACATTGTCCCACAATCATATCTATTGCGTTGTGCCTTCCGATATCTTCCCGGAAGTAGAGCATCTCTTCCGGAGTGCAAAGGGAAGAGTTGTGGCAGCCTCGTGTCTTATTATAGAGGGCTGAGCGGGAGTGCAGCTCCTCGGCGTGTTTTAGGATTTGATCCGGTGTAACAATCAGTTCCGATTTAATGGTTCTCTTGGAAATGGTGGAGACATTGCGTCCGAAGTTCGTACCCTTACCGCAACCGGAAGTGATGGAATATTCCAGCACACGTCCTTCCCAAGGATCATGACTGGTGCTCACGTCCGCGATAATGCGGTCTTCGTATTCGGTAATTTTCAGATCGGTAACCTGATCGCGTGATGAAATATAAGCGTCAGATTTTAGAAAGCCGATAGCGAGGTAATCCGGGAACCGGGCAGTGGTCAGCAGTGTCACTACTTCGCGCCCGTTAAGATTTATGGTCAACGGAATTTCAAGGATGCTGCTGATCTCTTTTTCCGTAAAACTGCCACTGGAATATTCTTGTATTGAATAGCGTAAGCTGTCTTTCATCATGCTCCACCTGATATATTTTAAACAGCATAGGCGCAACACTGTTTGCGGACAAGTATTTCCTTTTTGCGTCTAATTCAGCACATTTTTTGTATATAATCGGGGCAATACCAAAAGTATAATTGTGCTCATATTGACATAGAGCTGTGTTTCTGTTCTAAGTTTAAGCTGGACCTGCTATATTGCGGGTGGGTCGTATCTTGCGGATGATCCAGTTGGTTACGAAAATTAAACAGAGTTCTTTTTGGAGGAAAAATGAAAAAATTTAAAGTATTGCTGCTTGCGTTTGCTCTTGTGTCCCTGCTCGTTGCTCCGGGGCTTGTTAAAGCTGAAACCCTGATGATGGCAACCACCACCAGTACCGATAACACCGGGCTGCTGGATGAAATTGCTCCCATGTTTAAAAAAGATACAGGCATTGAGCTGAAGTGGACCGCAGTAGGAACCGGTAAAGCCCTTAAGATGGGTCAGAACTGCGATGTTGACGTGCTGATGGTGCATGCTCCGGCTGCTGAAAAAAAATATGTCGATATGGGTGCTCTCAAAGACCGCCGCGAAGTAATGTATAATGATTTCGTAATCATCGGACCAGATTCCGATCCCGCTGGGGTTAAAGGCCTTCCCGTTGTTCAGGCCATGAAAGGTATTGCCAATGCAAAGGCTCCTTTCGTCAGCCGCGGTGACAACTCCGGTACCAATAAAAAAGAAATCTCTCTCTGGAAGGTAGCAGGAATGGCTGTTCCCGATAAGGCAGAATGGTATATCCAGACCGGACAGGGCATGATCAAAAGTATCACCGTAGCTGAAGAGCGTGATGCTTACATTATGACCGACCGCGGTACTTACATTAAGTACAGCGCAAATAAAAACGGTTCTCCCGAACTGAAGATTCTGGTGGAAGGCGATAAGTCTCTCTTCAACCAGTACAGCGTGCTGGCCGTTAATCCCGCCAACTGCAAGAATGCTAAGTATGAACTGGCTACCAAGTTCTCTGAGTGGATGGCTTCTCCCAAAACTCAGAAAGCTGTCGGCGATTTTAAGCTGCTCGGTAAAAAGCTCTTCATCCCCAACGCAAAATAATATGTCTCGTATGGCCCGGGAAGGGAACTTTATAAAATTCCCTTCCCGGGACTCTCTCCCCATAACTTTTTAGCGGGCTTCTATCTTGTTAATAAGACACCCGTTTGGTATATTGAAAGCTGAGATGAAAGGGAGGGCTTAATCCATATGGACTTTATTTTAAACGGTTTTTTGCAGGCTTTTGTGCTGCTTTTCTCTGCTGACCCGGAAACTTATTCCGCCATTTACACTACCCTCAGTGTGACGACCATTTCCATCTGCGCTACCTTGATTATAGGTGCGCCGCTTGGTTTTCTGCTCGGTTATCATGAATTTCCCGGAAAAAGGGCGTTGCGTCTTATTGCCGATACCCTGCTTTCATTTCCCACGGTTGTAATCGGACTTCTGGTTTACGCCATGCTTTCCCGCCGGGGTCCTTTGGGGGAGATGGAACTCCTTTTCAGTGTTTCAGGTATAGCTGTAGGTCAGACTTTACTCGGTTTACCCATTGTTATCGCCATGATGGCCACTGCGGTGGAAAATCTGGATCTGCGGCTTAAGCAGACTTTGCTCACCCTCGGCGCTTCACATAATCAGATCCTGCGTACCACGCTTTGGGAGGCCCGGTATAGCTTGATTCTTGCCGCCGCAGCCGCGTATGGGCGCATTGTTTCCGAAATCGGTATCTCCATGATGGTTGGCGGTAATATCAAATGGCATACCAGGACCATCACCACCGCCATCGCTCTTGAAACAGGCAAGGGGGAATTTGCCATGGGTATCGCTCTGGGCATGGTGCTTATGATGATCGCCTTTGCTGTTAACTTTTCCATGTCCGGCGTCCGTAAAAGAGAGGGCCGCTGATGAATGCATTGTACAGGCTGGAGAATATCACGCAGCGCTATAATGGACGGCAGGTGCTTTCACTTAACTCTTTTTCCGTGAATGAAGGCTCAATTGTCGGACTTGCCGGGCATAACGGCAGCGGCAAGAGTACTCTGATGCGTATGCTAGCTTTTTTGGAAAGCCCTGATTCCGGCAAGCTTTATTATGACGGCAGGGAAGTGGAAGGACCGGGACTAAGCTTACGCCGAGAAGTAACCATGCTAACGCAGGAACCGTACCTGCTCAAACGTTCGGTGGCCGCAAATGTGGCTTACGGACTTGAACTGCGCGGTGATAAAAATGTCCGCGATACGGTTTGTAACTCCCTTTCCAGGGTAGGTCTGAAGCCGGAAAAATTTATGCATCGTAACTGGTTTGAGCTTTCCGGAGGGGAGGCCCAGAGGGTCGCGTTGGCCGCTCGGCTGGCAATTAATCCGAGGGTTCTGCTTCTTGATGAACCAACTGCCAGCCTTGATATGGAATCCACCAGATTGATCCATGACGCGGCTGTTTCCGCCCGTGAGGAGCAAGGCACGACCCTTGTTATCGTCAGTCACGATCATCTCTGGCTTGAGGATGTCTCCGATACGATTTTCCGTCTTGCGGACGGGCGTATGGACAACTAAAGATTTATATTTTTGTAAGTTCTTTTTACGGCGCGGTATTTATATCGCGCCGTTTTTATTTCATAGCCGGATCCATTTCGAGTGGATTTAGACTTACCAAGGTGCTATCCTGATATTCCCTGTAGCTGTAGGAGGAATCATGGGACGTACCGGTTTTAAGATCAGAAAAAAAAATGACCGCGAGAGTTTGACTCTTGATATCAAGGATCACGTTATTTATTCCCTGAGCAAGGAGATGAAGGACGCAAGCGAATGGGACGCTGGTAATGCGCTGGCACTGGCCCTGCGTGACAGGCTGGTGGAGCGGATGATTGATACCCGCGACCGTTACCGTAAGGTCAAGGCCAAGCGCATGTACTATTTCTCCATTGAATATCTACTCGGTCGCTGTCTGGGAAATTCACTGTGCAATATGGAAATTCTGGATTTATGTGAGGATATTTTCAAGGATCTCGGTTTTGATCTTGACGAGGTCAGGGCCAGTGAGCGCGATCCAGCCCTCGGTAACGGAGGTCTGGGACGGCTGGCAGCTTGTTTTCTTGATTCTCTGGCAACTCTCGATCTGCCCGGTTGTGGTTATGGAATCCATTACGAGTATGGACTTTTCCGGCAGGCCATTCATAACGGCTACCAGAAGGAGCTGGCCGATTACTGGATGAAGGAGGGGATGCCTATGCAAATCGCCCGTTTTGACCAGTCGGTGCTTATTCCCCTTTACGGCAGGGTGGAAAATGCGGTTTCTCCCAGCGGTGAGTATATACCCATGTGGGTGGACTGGGATGATATTATCGGGGTTCCGTATGATGTCCCTATTGTCGGATACGGAGGTAATACTGTAAATTACCTGCGGTTATTCGCCGCCCGTGCTTCCGAGAATTTTGATATGGATATTTTTAATCATGGTGATTACATCCGTGCCGTGCAGCGAAAAATAGAATCGGAAATGGTTTCAAAGGTGCTTTATCCCACGGAATCAGTTTCCTTCGGCAAGGAATTGCGCCTTGTTCAGGAATATTTCCTCGTGGCCTGCGGTCTGCGCGATATCACCCGCAGGTTTATGGGCCAGAATAAGAATTTTGATGAATTCGCAGATTATGTTGCCATTCAGCTCAACGATACGCACCCGGCACTGACCGTTGTGGAACTGATGCGCTATCTTGTGGACGAGCGGCGTATTGAATGGGAACGTGCGTGGGAAATCACCCGCGCGACCTGCGCCTATACCAATCATACCCTGCTGCCGGAAGCTCTTGAACGATGGTCGGTTTCCCTGATTGAAAAAGTGCTGCCCCGGCATTTACAGATTATTTATGAAATTAACAGCCGTTTTTTGAAAGATATTGAAATCCGGTACGGTAACGACACCGAAAAGAAACGCCGCATGTCCCTGATCTGTGAAGAAGGAACAAAAAAAGTGCGTATGGCAAACCTCGCGGTAATCGGTTCTCATTCGGTAAATGGGGTTTCAGAGTTGCATTCCGAGCTGGTTAAAACCCGTCTTTTCCCGGATTTTTATGAGCTTGAGCCGGATAAATTCAACAATAAAACCAATGGAGTCACCCCCCGTCGTTGGCTGCTCAAGGCCAATCCTGAACTTTCCGGACTTATCACCGAATTTATCGGAAAGGGGTGGATAACTGATCTGGATGAGCTGCACGGGCTTGAAGGTTTTGTCAACGACAATGGATTTTGTGAGCGCTTCATGAAAGCTAAAAGAGCCAATAAGGTTCAGTTGGCTGAGATCATAAAATCAACATTGGATGTGAGCGTTTCCCCGGATTCTATTTTTGACATTCAGGCCAAGCGTATCCACGAATACAAACGCCAATTGCTTAATGTGCTGCACATCATACATCTTTATCTGGAGTTGGTGGATAACGAAGTGGAGCCTTCCTGTCCCCGGACTTTTATCTTTGCGGGTAAGGCGGCCCCCGGTTATTGGGAGGCCAAGCAGATTATCAAGCTTATCCATTCTGTGGCGAAAGTAATCAACAATGATCCCCGAGCAAATGAGGCGCTTAAAGTTGTATTCCTGCCTGATTACCGGGTTTCCCTTGCAGAAAAGATAATACCGGCCTGCGATGTGAGTGAGCAGATCTCCACAGCTGGGACCGAGGCATCCGGGACTGGTAATATGAAGTTCGCCATGAATGGAGCGTTGACGATCGGGACTTATGACGGGGCGAATATTGAAATGCTTGATGAGGTCGGAAAAGATAATTTTTATCTTTTCGGATTGAAACAGGAAGAGGTGGAACAAACTCTGCGTAACGGAGATTATCATCCTAGGGAATTCTATAATCGGAGTCCTGAAATCCGGCAGATTTTTAACGCCTTGTCGGAAAACAGGTTTTCCGTGAAGGAGCCGGACTTATTCAACTGGATTGTGAATAAACTGCTTTCTGATAATGAAAGATACATGCATCTGGCGGACTTTGAATCATATCTTGATGCCCATAAACGTATTGATAAGGATTATGCTGATAGCGGTCTTTGGGCAGGAAAGGCAATTCTGAATACAGCGCGCATGGGTAGATTTTCAACTGACCGGACCATGCGTGAATATGCGGAAGGAATCTGGAATATCAAACCCGTTAAAGGGTAACTCAACTTACTAAAAAGGCAGGGATTATCCGAATCGACGATCCCTGCCCGTATCTTTATTTGGTTTGTTTGATTTTTTTCAGCCGAACTGCGGTGCCGTAGCAGGAGTAGAATTTGTCTCCTTCTGGATGGAAGGAAACAGACTCCCTATAGCCGACAATAGCATCGGCATTGGCATCGATAGCCTGCGCAATAAGGCCGTAGAAGGCGTTATCGAAGTTGTAGCTTCTGCAGACAATCAGGCCGAATGTGCCCATAACTTCCCGGTTGGGAACTTCTTCAGTAGTCACTATTTTTACCTTGCCGCCGAGATACAGGGTTCGAGCCATATCAAGACGCTGGTCTTTTTTTGCGTCCTCAATGGTTCTGCTGGGTTTGCGGCTAGGGCTTCCGAACATTAATGCCATATTTGAAATCCTTTTTTGCAGTCAAGATTGATTGATGATTTCTGCCTCAAATATGAATTTATTTCAACTAAATGAATGTGCTGTCTTGATTGTTTTTTTGAGAAACAGGCTTTGAAGAATCAAGCATTATTTTTTTCAAGCAGCGAAATGTCTTCAAACAGCAGGTCCAGTTTTACAGTAGTTTTTTCCAGAGCTTCTATCGCGTCATCCCACAGCTCTGATTTGCATGACTTTTCCAGCTCAAGCGCTGCTAATGTCAGCCCTTGTGCTGAGATGTTCGCTGCCGAACCTTTCAGGGTATGCGCTCTTTCTCCGGCTTCTTTCAGCTGGTGATTTTGCAGCAGGGTCTGCATCTCAGTGCCGAAATTCATATTGTATTCCTGAAAATTTCGCAGAATATCAACCAGAATTTCCATGTCACCTCCGATGCGGTCCAGTACTTCTGCAACATTTATTTCCCGGCATTCCAAAGTATCATGCCTTTCATGAGGCGTGTTTTTCGGATGGTCCGGTTCTGTCTTTTTAGATTCCGCTTTCTTAATGAGAAAACTGTGGATAGTGGCGATCATCAGTTCTTTATCAATTGGCTTGGGGATGTAATCATCCATGCCTGATTTAAGGCAGCGTTCCTTATCTCCGCGCATGGCGTGGGCGGTCATGGCCAATATCGGAAGTTCGGTCATTCCAAGTTTATTGCGGATTACTTCTGTCGCTTCGTAACCGTCCATTTCCGGCATTTGGATATCCATGAGAACGATGTCATATTTTTCTTCCTGCACCATCTGCACAGCTTCCCTGCCGTTTGTCGCTGTATCGATCTTTATACCTGTCGGCAGCAGTATCTGCTCCGCTACCTGCTGGTTTATGGGATTGTCTTCTACCATAAGCAGCTTGTAATCCTTGAATTCATTATCAATCGGTTTGGAGGGCTCGTAAGAGAATTCCTTGGGAACTTCGTACCCAAAGGTATCCAGAATGGAGTTGAAGAGCGTTCTCTGCTTGATAGGTTTGCTTATCATTTTGTTGATATCTGCTTTTAACGCCTTTTCCAGCGCAGAATTCATCTCTGTAGAAGTGATCATCAGGATGGGGAGTTCCTCTTTGCTGTGGGTCTTGCGTATTTCAATACTGGCCTCATCCCCGTTCATCTGAGGCAGCTTGAGGTCAATGATGGCCATTTGGAACTGGTTGTCTGAATCTTCCTCGATGAGCTTCAGGGCCTGTTCTGCATCCGGAACACAGACCGGCCGGAATCCGAATTGTTTGAGGTAGCGTTCCAGCACGCTGCGCACCGCTAAGTTGTCGTCCACAACCAGCACAGGAGCATTATTGAGCTCCATGGGAAGTTCATAGGCGGGCGGAGACAGTTCCGCCGCTATATCCGGAGTTATGGTGAAGAAAAAAGTGCTTCCCGCGTCGGGCTTGCTTCGGAACCAGATGTTTCCGCCCATGAGGTCTACAATACGCTTGCAGATGGAAAGTCCCAGCCCGGTACCCCCGTATTTGCGGGTGGTAGAGCCGTCCGCCTGCTTGAATGCCTCGAAAAGATATGGTTGAACTTTTTCTGGAATTCCTATCCCGGTATCTTTAATGGCGAATACTATCTCAGCTTTGCCGGAACTTATTTTATCCGCAGATACAGTGATAATTATTTCACCGTTATTGGTGAATTTAAAGGCATTGGCTGTGATGTTTACCAGTACCTGCCGTAATCGCATCGGATCTCCAATAATTCTATGCGGAACTTCGGGCCTGATGTCGATCACCAGTTCTGTTTGCGAAGCGACCATCTGCTCTACAAATAGGTCGCTGATCTCGTGGATGAGCCGGTGCAGATTAAAATTGACTTTTTCAAGACTGAGTTTACCGGCTTCAATTTTAGAAAAGTCCAGAATGTCGTTGATAAGTCCCAGCAGAACTTTGCCTGAACTTAAGATAATCTTCAAAAATTCTCGTTGCTTGGATGATAGTCTGGTCTCCATGGTCAGATCGGCCATTCCGATGATGGCGTTCATGGGGGTTCGAATTTCGTGACTCACGTTGGCCATGAATTCACTTTTGGATTTCGATGCGGCTTCGGCGTCATCCTTCGCTACTTCAAGCTCCCGGTTGATTATCTTCAGTTCGCGGTAACTCTTTTCCAGATTCTTATTACTCTGATATATTTTTTTTTGCAGCTGTCCGCTGTATTGCTTTAATTTCAGATCCTGTTCTTCAATCTGTTGCAGCATGTTGTTGAAGTTTTCAACCAGGCTTTTCATTTCACCTTTGCATTCAACCTTCACCCGTGCGCTGTAGTTTTTGTCCAAAGAAATCTGGCGTGCGGTCTGGCTGAGCTTGGCAATGGGCGAGATCAGGATTTTGCGCATTGTAACAAAGAGGACCAGATTGATCAGCATAACCAGCATCATGGTCCGCAGCAGTGAGTTCAGCAGGGAGTGGTACAGTTCATCATTAATGAATTTAAGGGAAAGAAAAATTTCCACAGCCCCGATTGGCTTTTTCATTATTGAGATTTCAGCCTTACGTTTAACAAATTTGCCGATGGGCCATCTTTCGAAATCGCTTATCTTCCAATCTTTATTACGTATTTTACCGGCAAAGACATTGTTCCCGTTGTCTTCCGTTACCAGAATGGCCTTGATCCTTTTGTCGTTCATTTCAGAGAGCAGAATGCGGTTAATCGCGGCTTGATCAACATTCCAAAGCGGGGTTATCAGGGATTCGGAAAGCCTTTCAACCAGACCGTCAGCCTTTACATTGAGCTCTTCCAGCATGTTTCTGCGCATGAATGTATAGTCGTAAGCGCATGAAACAACGAATGAAATCAATGAGATTACTACAATGAGTACACCTATTCTGGTTTGGACTTTGTCTATTCTTAACAATTTAAATCCGTTGGCTGGTGTTGCATTAGATTTTTATGATTCTGCTATAGATATGGACAACTGATTAGCATTCCAGCATATTCAGTGCAAGATAACAGTTTAACTAGTTGGAAATTATTTGAACACGGAGAATGGACAAGCTCCGTTTCAAACGTTAGTTAGTCTGCATTCCAAATTTTTAAGGACGGACATGAATCTATGAAAATAGCCCTGTTACAGCGCAACCTGACAGTAGGCGATCTTGAAGGAAATGTGGAACTCATTCTGGAAGGAGTCCGAACAGCCGCTGAGCGCGGCGCAAGGCTTTGCGTTACATCCGAACTGGCTTTGACCGGTTATCCGCCGCGTGATCTGCTGCTAAATGCTGATTTTGTTTCCCGCTGCCGTGAGGCTGTCGCTGAAATTTCACGGCGTATGCCTGAAGGTATGGCCCTGCTGGCCGGTGGTGTGGATCTCAATCATGAAGGAATAGGAAACCCTTTGCGTAATGCAGCATGGCTCATTGAACATGGAGCTGTGCCCAAGGTTTTTTATAAATGGCTGCTGCCCACTTATGATGTTTTTGATGAGCAACGCTATTTTGAACCGGCTGAAAATATAAATTTTTTCGAATTCGATGGCCTTAAGGTCGGGGTGACGATCTGCGAAGATGTGTGGAATGACCGGGAGGCGCATAGTGGAAAACGCTATGGCAGCAATCCCATTCCTCAGATTATGGAGATGAGTCCGGATGTTCTGGTCAATCTTTCCGCTTCACCGTTCAATATCGGCAAGCAGAAAGAACGTGAAAAACTGCTTGGCAGTATTGCCCATAAGTACAGGGTGCCGGTCTTTTATGCCAATCAGGTGGGCGGTAATGATGATCTGATTTTTGACGGGCGCAGCTGTGCTTTTTCCGCAGAAGGAAATCTTGTGGCACGCGGGCACGGTTATAAGGAAGATGTGGTCATTGTGGATTCGGACTGCAGTGCCGGGCGTATTGAGGACGACGATTTCTGCGAGGAAGCCGAGGCGTGGCAGGCTATGGTGCTCGGCCTTCGTGATTATCTGGGAAAGACCGGTTTCAGCAAGGTTGTACTGGGGCTTTCCGGGGGGATTGATTCAGCGTTGACTGCTGCCGTTGCCGCCGAGGCCCTTGGACCTGAAAACGTCACCGGAATTCTTATGCCTTCCCCGTATTCCAGTAAGGGAAGTGTGGATGATTCTCTCGATCTGGTGAAAAACATCGGCATCAACTGCATTACCATCCCCATCGAGAAACTCATGTCCGGTTTTGAGGAAGCCCTCGCTCCAACATTTGCGGGCCTGCCCGCCAATGTGACTGAAGAGAATATCCAGTCCCGCATTCGCGGTAACCTTGTTATGGCTGTCTCGAATAAAATGGGCGCGCTGCTGGTCACTACCGGCAACAAAAGTGAGCTTGCCGTTGGCTACTGTACTATTTACGGAGACATGGCCGGGGGACTGGCCGTAATTTCAGATCTTTATAAAACCCTAGTCTTTCGAGTCTGCCGTTGGCTGAACGAACAGGGACGCGGCGAGATCATTCCGGTGGCTATCATCGAAAAACCGCCGTCCGCGGAGCTGCGTCCGGGGCAGAAAGATGAGGATTCACTGCCGCCTTACGATGTGCTCGACCGCATTATTGAACTGCGTGTTGAAGGGCACCGAGCCGAGAGTGAAATCATCGCCGAGACCGGATTCGATCCTGAAACCGTTCAGCATGTGCTGAAGTTGATCAGAATTTCAGAATTCAAACGTAAACAGGCGGCTCCCGGACTGAAGATAACTTCACGGGCCTTCGGTACAGGATGGCGGATGCCTATAGCCTGCCGTTTTACAGGGTAGGTGTTTCGGATTAGCAGGGGCGGGATGTCCGTTGCCGGACATCCTTTATCTCTCCTCGGTAACGTTTTCCATGATTTCAGCACATATCTGCAACCATTCAGGAAGCTTGGGTCCGAAATTATTTTGTTCAAGCCAGTCTGCGGAAAGCAGGTGAGGGGCATACTCTTTGTCTTTTACCCGCAGTTCATGGTCAAATGAGTTAGCCACATGGATTGCCACTGCCGGGCTTAAATCCGTGCTGCCCAGCAGTTGCGGTTCATGGTGGCAGTAGATTGCCTCGATAATATCTTCATCAAACCCCCAGATTGCCAGCAGGTAGGCTCCAACTGCCGCATGGGTAAATCCTAGGATATCTTTTTCCGCTTCCTGAATAGGAATATCTGATTCACGAACGATACTTAGAATTGTTTCGTATTCTTCAGGGTATGAAGTGGCGAGCACCAGCTTGCCGATATCATGCAGGAATCCGGCAAGGAAAGTGTGTTCGGCCAGTTTATTGCTGCCATTTTCAGCTTTGATTATAGCCCGCGCCATCAGCGCCGTGTACCGGCAGTGCTTTCCCAGTTCTTCTATGGAAAAGTCGATTTTTACTTTTTTTGCTGAACTGAAAAGATGAATGCCCAGCACCAGACCTTTAATGTTGTCCAGTCCGAGCAGGGTGGCGGCTTGTTCCGGTTTGGTTACCTTGGAATAGAGTCCGAAAAACGGCGAATTTACAAGCTTGAGCAGTCCGGCGGTCATGCTTATGTCTTCAGCGATCAGCTTGCCGATATCGCTTATAACTACATCTTCCTTTTGCAGCTCCTGCTCCAGAGTCATATACAGATTCGGCAGGGAAGGAAGGTCTTGAATAGATGCGATCCCCTTAGCTGCCCGTTCATTGAGCAGTATACTTTTAAGGCGCAGGCTTTTTTTGATTTTTGTAATGAGCTCGGACCCTGCGTATGGTTTTGTGATAAACTGGTGGGCATAACCTATGTATTGCAGGCAGTTTTCGGAATTAATGGTTTTGGAGATGATGAACCGAATGCTTCCTGGTTGCCGGTTTTTTATTTCATCAAGCAGTTCGTATCCTTCAAATCCTTCGACGCAGAAATCAGATGCTATAACGTCAAAGGGGCAGGTGCGCAGCTGATCCATCGCTTCTTCCGAAGTGGACGCGAACCTTATATTCCACCTTTGTTTCATGGTTTCCAGATTCTCCTCAAGGTAATCAAGTTGTGACTTATCCGCGTCGATAAAGAGAATGTTTTTAGATCTTCCCATAGTACTCTCCGGAAATATGAAATGTAATGAATGACAGGTTTTCTCAATTGGTGGTTATTTGTTTTTACGATAGCACGGTATGCCGCTTTTGAAAAATAAAAACCCCGTTCCGGTTTTAACCATGAACGGGGTTTTTATGTTTTATCAATCAGCTTGATCTATTTTTTGATCAGCAGATAAGGCCGGTCGGAAATGAACTGCTCATGAATAACTTTAATGTCATCCGGGCGATTTTTCCAGCGGTCATAATATTTTTTCTGCATGACCAGTATTACGTCATCTTTTTCAGCAAGTATCTTTTCTATCTCTTTGAGGTCGCTGGTCTCATAAATGTCTGTTCCTGCATAGTATGAGAAAATGCCGGAGTAGATTTTATGGGCCAGTGGGTAGCTGCCTTCTTCAACGTAATCCTTCATTATCTCAGCTGTTTCACGTGGGCTCATGAGCGGATCAAGTGAGGGAAGGGTGATAGTTGCCAGCGGTTGCAGCCAAAGAACCATAGCAGCCGTCATAACCAGCAGCCCTTTGTATGCACCGGATTTTTTAAGAGCCAGCAGAGCGAGTCCGGAAAGGCCCATAATCAGTACTGTGAAGGAAAGGCCGCGCAGGGTTATGTCAAAGGGGATAAACACTTCTGCAAAGGGAGCGGCCGCAGCCAGCAGCAGATAGAACCCGGCAATGGCTGTCCAGAGTCGTTTGGAATTAATGACCGGTTCCTGACCGTCTTCGCCGAAAAGACCGCGAGCGGTGAGTATGGCGAGGGGAGCAAAAAGCGGAAGAATATAAATCAGAACCTTGATGCTAAGGCAGGTGAGCATGACGAAACCGCTGATGAACATGATCCATGCCCAGTCGCGGCCCTCATTATGATTCTCTTTCCGGTTAGCAAAGATATTTCCCCAGCTTTTGATGCAGAAGAATTTTTTCACCGGCAGTGCGAAAATAGCGAGGGTCCAAGGCAGCCATGCCAGCGGAAAAGCTATCAGATAATATTGGAAAGGTTCTTCGTGGTGGAAGGAGCTTACCGCACGCTGGTAGATCTGTTTGTAAAAGATATTGTGGATAAAGGAAGTGCCGTCTACGAGGATCGCGCCGACAACCCATGCCAGCAGTATAGCCAGCATTATTCCCAGTCCGATGAGTATCTTTTTGTTACGTATGAGCTTGAGTTTGCCTTTCCAGATCAGGAAACAGGCAGCGGTTAGCAGCGGGAAAACGAGTCCCAGCGGTCCCTTGGTCAAAGTGGCAATTCCCATGAATCCGAATGCCCAGAGGAAATTTTTACCGGAACCACGGTCTTGAAATCCTTTGAACAGGCAGATGTTAGCCCAAAGGATGAAGCTGCCGAAAAGCAGATCCATGCGTGAATAATGGGCTATGCCGATGAAGAATATATTGCTCAGCAGTACCAGCCCTGTGGCGAGGGAGGTTTTGCGACCGCAGCCGAGTGTGCGGGCAAGGGCTACGGTGGACAGCAGGAAAAAGGCTGCAGAAAGCGCAGATCCGAGGAAGAATACACTGATGCCGTCCGCCGGGGTGATTGTATCGATTAAAGACAGAAACCAGAAGTATACCGGAGGTTTGTCCGGATAAGCCACACCGTTCAAATACATGACCAGCCAGTGTCCGGCATTGGTCATCTGGGTATACACATCGGCGTAACGGACTTCATCGGAAAACCATAGCGAACGGTAGTCCATGGTGAATATGGACTGCAAAAAGAGAATGAACAGGACACTTAACCATGGTTTGGTTTCCATGATGTCCCAGATAAAAGGTCTTTTTTTATAGCACATAGGCTAGTCCTCTCTGGAAAAAAGGTGAATGGCGAATCCGGCTACTGAGCCCAGCATCCAGCCGCAGAATACGTCGCTGGGATGGTGCCATGTAAGATAGATGCGGCTGAAAGCAACGGCAGCGGCAAAACAACCCAGCCCCAAAGTCAGCAGCAGGTTTCGGTAACGTAGAATCAAGGGCAGACTGGCCCCGTATACTTCACATGTATGGCCCGAAGGCATGGAGTGATAAGCCCCCCGGGAGGAAAAAGGCTCGAAAAACGGTCCTTCGCCGGGGCGGGGTTTACCAATGGCTATTTTAAGGAAGCGCACTGTGATAAGACTCACAACTAACTGTATCGCCAGAAAAACAAGTGCGAAACGCAATCGGGATTTATCAGTTTTGCGTTGCCTGAACCCGCTGATCAGAAACCAAAGGTAGATCGGATAAAAGCAGGCATTACCCCAGTCGGTCACAATTTTAGCGAACGACTTCACATCAGGATGAGCCTGTGCATGGGCCTTAAAAAAGGCCAGTATCTCCGCCTCGCTGCTGAAATTAAAATACAGCGCTGCGAAAATGATCAACAGAGGCAGAGAACCGAGAAAATAATGGCAGAGGGTGAGATGTCTGTGGATGAAAGAATTCAACTGGCTATTCCTCACCTTCACCGTCTTCGGAATCTTCCTTGGCGGGCCTGTCTTCCGGGTGTTTATCAGTGGTAAATTTGTACCATGTTTTCTTGTCCGTATTCAGTTCTTCCAAGACCTCGGAAAGCTGTTTGCCTTCTTTTTTCCAGTACTTGTATGCGTGGTCCGGGCATGAAAAGGGGATGACCAATGTGCCGTCCTCTGTAAGATAGGGCATGTCTTGCTTATTATCACTCATGGGCACGGTTTACACTTCACGGGCGCAGTGTTCAAGTGAATAGTCGAGAAATTATTTTCTATGTGAAAAGTGGAAATCCCCGGCTGCGGGCAGGTGCAGCCGGGGATTTCATCATGATGAATGGATTTTCTTTTTTGTTATTTTTTACCCTGAATCTTTCAGGCCGCTTTGCGGTTACCTGTTATGCAAAGACTCCGGTCCATGCGCCGGACTTTAGTCATGATTTTTTTGACAATACGCTTGAAGCGCGGCAGGTCTTTCGGCGAATAGCTTGATTGCGCCCTTGCCAGTCCGGCCATATCGAGAATTTCATTATACAGGTACGGCATATAAAGAAGATCCTGCCGGATGAAGGCATAAACTTCATGCAGGGTTTTGTGGATTTCCTGCTGATTTTTGCCATGCTTGCGGAAAAGTTTTTCCAGCCGTTTGGTTACGTGGTTCAGCGATGAGGTCCACTTGGGGCTGCGCGGCTCAAAGGAAGGCAGCGGCCTTGGTGTGGAAGTCATACTCATGGCGTTCATGAAACGGTTCATTCCTGCATCCTGTGCACTGAGCAGCCCTTCCGCATTCACTTCCTGCATATCAACATTGCGGGCACCTTTAATTACAGCACAGCCGCCGTAGAGGTTTAATACCGTAGCGTTAAGTTTTTTAATGTCTTCTTCCATTTCGTACTTGGAAGTCATGTACTGCACTGTGGAGCTCAGCTTTTCACCGTTTGCATCTTCGGTTTCGACCAGCATGACCGGGTTGTACGCATTGCGCTCAACCGCTTTGGCATTCTGGTGACCGGGGGCATGTGAGGAATCTCCTTTCCATGCGAAATCCTGCCCGACCAGCAGAATCTTATTGAAACCGCACCAGTCCAAAAATCTTGCCAGAGTGATGCTGACGTTACTGCCTGCGTCAAATATTTTTTCATGTTTACCGAAAACAAATGTTCCAAATCCGCCCACAGTCCACATGGGAATGGTCGGTCCCGGGTACTGGGCAAGCACTTTATTATCCAGCTTGGTGGAATAGATGAGCGGTATGTCTTTTGTCCATTCCTTATCCAGCTGTTTATAGACCCTGTCCATTGAGGAGTTGAAGTCGATTCCGATGCAGAAGTGCGGCTTGATGCCGGTTCTCTGTACTGCGGGCAGTCCCTGCAGGGAGGTTGCGTAGACGGCCTGTCCGGGATTCTTAGCCAGTTCCGGTCCGAACTGGGCAAGTGAAGGTCCTGCGCCGAGGACCACCGCGTTCAAACCGCTTCCGGCACCATGGAGCGGGGAGATGCTTCCGTCTTTGAGGATGCGTGAAAAATTGTCCAGTTCGTTTCCGACCATTACGTCCTGTTTCAGGCGCAGGGTAGTCATTTCTGCGGTGAAGGATTCCATCATGCTACGCAGGGTGGATGCCAGGATCGAGTATTCCGGCCCAATCTGTTGGCTGGGCATATCAAGCCGCAGATAAATTTTACCGTATACGAATTGAAGGTCGAGTTCTTTAATGATACTCATCAGGCTGCTTTCATCGGCTGAACAGAAATGGAGCTTGCCTGACTCCAGGAACGGACGATAGTCAGTCTGGCCCAGACAGGCGAGAATCATTTCCGGGTTAGGATCAGTAACAATGACCTTGTGACTGTTCGGGGTGCTCATCAAAACCTGATTGAGTCCGTAGCCGACATTGCAGCCGATAATGAAAGTAGCGCTGGTTTCGGGTTTTTCGTTCGGAGTCCAGCTTTTGTAAATGACATTGGGAGGGACGGCTTCAAATATTCCAGTGCCGTTTTCCATTTTCCAGTCGAGAATGTCCCACTTATTATTGAAGAGTGAGTTATGCAGCTTCTCTTCGTCAATATCCTGACTGCTCAGCCAGGCATAAAAGGGCGGGTTGTATGTTTCAAGTGCTTCGATGTTGTCTTTAAGAAAAGGATAAGCTGACATTTGTTCCGTCCTTGGCAGACTGTTTTATTAGCTGTGGCTATGCCGGGTTCATTCCTTGCCCCGGTTTTTCCAATCAGATTGATGATCTTCTGCCTTTCAACTGCAAAATAGTTGCCAGAAATAAAAAGGATGCAGCCTGTTTTTTGTTTTTTAAAGATAATTACCTGAAAGGATTAAATAAAATGTTTGCTCGTGATATTCTTGAATTGGTTGGAGGAACCCCACTTGTTGAAATGCGGGGACTTAATCCTAATAAAAATGTCAAGATTCTGGCTAAGCTGGAGGCAATGAATCCCGGCGGATCTATTAAAGACCGCGCAGCCGGTGCCATGATCCGCAAGGCCGAAAGCAGCGGGGAGCTGACCCCGGATAAAATTATCATCGAGGCTACTTCAGGAAATACCGGTATCGGGCTGGCTATGGCCTGCGCAGTGCGCGGGTACAAACTGATGCTCATCATGCCCGAGACTGCCTCCGAAGAACGCAAAATGATCATGCGGGCATACGGGGCTGAGATTCTGCTCACTCCCGGTCATCTTGCCACTGATGGTGCTATTGAACAGGCCTACCGTTTTTATCGTGAAGAGCCTCAGAAATATTTGCTGATGGACCAGTACAACAATGAGGCTTCCATAGAAGCGCATTATGAAGGTACCGGGCAGGAAATCTGGGATCAGACAGAAGGTAAAGTGACTCACGTGGTCGCCTGCCTCGGTACCACCGGAACGGTCATGGGGATTACCAAGCGACTCAAGGAGTTGAACAAGGATATCCAGATGATCGCTGTGGAGCCTGAGCCGGGGCACAAGATTCAGGGTCTCAAAAATATGCAGGAATCTTATCCTCCCGGTATTTACGATAAACAGAAACTGGACCGCGTGATCCGGGTGCAGGATAATGACGCCTTTGAAACCTGCCGCAGGCTGGCTAAAGAGGAAGGCGTGTTTGTCGGTATGAGTTCCGGTGCAGCCATGGCCGGAGCAGCTGCCATTGCATCTGAAATAGAAGAGGGATTGGTAGTCACCATTTTCCCCGATGGCGGTGAGCGGTATCTTTCCACGCCCCTGTTTCGTCCGCAGGTTCTCAAGGGACCGAAGTTATTTGACCAGAGCAGCGGAGAAGATCGGGTCCTTTCCATCTCAGAAGCGGAAACAGGGTTATTCACCATGGGCCCCTCTTTCGATAATCCTTACGATCCCGAGGTGTTCCGTCGTATAGTGCTGCTTGATGTGCTTGCCCGCTATCTTGATCGCGAAGGGGCGAAGGTCTCAGCGCTGGTCGGTCTTGCTGATCTTGAGGATCAGACGCTGGCCGCTTCCCGTGAGCGCGGCGTCGGTCGGGAGACTTTTTCACGCGAAATAACAATTGCCGTGCGTAAGGCAGCACACCTGCTGGGCGTGCGCAAGTCCATGCGTTTCGAGCGGGCTTCCGAATCCGTTGACCGCACCGTCGAGCTATGCCGGGCTTTGCTGGCTCATGGTCTGGGTTACGAAAAACTGCGTTCCGTTTATTTCGATATTTCCCGCGACAAGGGCTACGGTCAGATGTCCAATATGGATATCGATAAGGTCAGCCTCGGCAAGACTGTGGATATGGATGATTACGTCAAGGAGAACCCGCGCGATTTCACCCTGCTCAAGCGGGCGACCCTGCAGGATTTAAAGCTCGGTGATATCATCGAGACCGAGTGGGGCAACGTGCGGCCCAGCTGGTTTATGCAGCAGGCGGTGACCGCTCTTGAGGGACTGCCCGGAGTAAGCCTTGTTTTGGCCGGGGAAATCCATCGCTTTCCGCATCTGGAAAACCTGCGCGCCATCTGGGCCGGGGCCGGAGTATCCCCGCAGGCTTGGATGGTAGCACAGCCCGTATTGCCCGGAGGACCGGTATTGCCATGCGTAGATGAACTCATCGAGCAATCCGGCCAGCCCATAGCAGTGCGTATGTGGATGCTTTCCTCTTCTTATAAGAAGCCGCTGGTGTGCAGCGATCAGTCCATTTCCATGTGGGTTAAGAATCAGCAGAAATTGCAGGATCTCGCCGCTGGGCTAAGCATACACGCTGGTGATTCCGGTGAGGTTTCCGAAGATATCGATCAGGAGGTTTTTACCTTAAAGTCCGGCCTTTCACAGGCCCTTAACGATAACCTCAAGCTGCATCGCTTCTGGCCGATTCTGTTCAGTTTTACCAAAACCATTAATTCCCAGCTGAGTAGAGGGAAACTTTCCGCCAAAGAAGCTGCATTCTGTCTTGAACAGCTTGTTGAAGTGGACGATATTCTAGGCATTCTTGACCACGAGGCCATGCCCGTACCGTTTTCGGCCTTGCCCGAAGAGGTTAAAGATATACTGGAACAACGCGAAATCGCCCGTGTAAAAAAAGATTTCGCCACTGCCGACGGACTCCGTGATAAGCTTCTGGAGCTCGGCTTCAATGTAGAGGATAGTTCCGAGGGAGCGCGGGTTTTCCGGGTGAAGTAATGCCTCCGGCGGCTCTGCCGAGGGCCTTAAACCCTTTTGCAAAAGGGTTTAAGAATCCCAAAAACTTTTATTTGCGTTTTACGTAGTGATAAAAGTAAGAATCCCCCTGCCGTGATGCGGCAGGGGGATTTGTTTTTTAAGAGTGGTACTTGAAAATAATTTTGTGTTGGAATACTGGTTAGCTATGCCTGATAAAAATGATTCTGATATATTTGATGTTGAAACGCAGCTTAAGTCGCTTGCTGAGTCTGAAAATCTTTCCAAGTGGTTGTCTGATATTGATGTTTCCAAGCATATTGCCGATTGGCTGGTAGCCGAGCATGGCTTTAAGCGCTGGCAGGTAATGGTCGGTTTGAGGCTGATCACGCCTCTGATTCTGGGCTGTGGAAAAGCTGCCGGGAAGATTATGACTGACGTGATGAAGAACAGGCTGATTAGTAAGATTAATGATTTTGCGTGGGCGAAAGAATTTCTTGATAGACTGGATGACCTCCGCACGAAGACCGGACAGAGAATTCAGGCTGAAGAGGATCTCAAGGGCAGATTACAAGGGGATATCAATCGTGCCAAGGGTGACAAGCAGTACCGCAAGGAGCTTGCGCTCGATTTGCAGGCTGCTTTCGAACAATTGGATACGCTGGATGCTATGCAGGTTGATCTTGATTTTATCAAGGGCCTGCTCAAGCCCCAGCCCCAGTTCAAGAGCGTTTATGAAAGTGATGATGAGCGGTCCCGGTTTATTTACCGGTCCCAGTATATTCCTTTCGTCGGTAGAGAGAAGGAACTGGATATGTTGCAGAAGTTCCTTAACAGCGACAAAATGTTTTGCTGGCATGCGCTGGTAGGGCCCGGCGGTGTAGGCAAAAGCAGGTTGAGCCTTGAGTTTTGTCTGCGTAACGGCGTTGCCTATCGTGCTGGGATTCTCCGTAACCTTAAATTTGATTTTGAAAATTGGATTCCCAGCCAGCCGACCTTACTAGTCATCGACTATGGCTCCAAGGATGAAGAACGTTTGAGAGAGATTCTGGGACAGTTGAGTGACCGGGATTTTGATTTCGGTGTCAGGGTGCTTGTTCTGGATCGTGACAGTTCCGGGCATAAGATTGGGGATCTTTACGATGATGACGATTTTCGGCATACACGTTTTGCTGATTTCCATTACCTTCTGAACAAATCCGATGAAAATGTTGCAAAGGGGATATTGGAGTTTTTTTATTCCGAGGAAGGGAAACAAAAGCCGGAATCATGGTCGGATCATTTATCGGAATTGCATGAGATTGATGCGTCCATGCGTCCACTTTTTGCCGCATATTATGCCGATGCACGGGCAAAGGGCGGCTGCGGAAGGGAATATTCACGTAAGTCCCTATTGTATAGCGTTATAAAGAGGGAAGAGAAGAAGTTTTGGACTCCTTGCGGGGTTACTGAGGCGGATAAGGCTCTGCTAGCCTTAGCAACAATTGTTGATGGAATATCGACTGCGGATGATTTAACGCTGCCGGAGTGCGTTACTTCCTTTAAGAAACTGGCTGAGGATAAAGATCGTTTCAAAGCTTTGAATTGCAAAGTTATACAAGATTCAAATGAAACAAAAAAAAATCAAATAATTTCGTCTTGGGAGCCGGACTTAGTCGGTGAGCTTTTTGTGCTTGAATTTTTGAAAGATGATGAAGACACGGGATTAAATAAATATCGTAGAGATATTTTAAAGACTGCTTGGAGTGCTGCTCCATTTGATACAGTGAAATTTTTAGACAGGGTCAGGCAGGATTATTTTGACCATGTTAATTTTTCACAACTGTCTGGTAAACCTGATCATTTGAATAAATTATCAGTATATGCCTGGGCTTTACTGGCGTTTAATCTGATCAATGATTACGTGAAGGCTCAATGCGTTGATAAAGCCCTGTCTCTCTATGCGGATCTGCAATCGCTTGCTTCTTCTGATCTTTCTACGCCTGATATTGTTTTGCGACAGGCTAAGGGTGCGTTTAATCTGATTAATGCTTACGGGGAGGTTCAAGAGTTTGATAAAGCCCTGTCTCTCTATGCGGACCTGCAAAAGCTCGCCTCTTCTGATCTTTCTACGCCTGATGTTGTTTTGCTCCAGGCTATGGGGGCGTTTAATCTGATCAATGCTTACGTGAAGGCCCAAGAGTTTGATAAGGCCCTGTCTCTCTATGCCGATCTGCAATCGCTTGCTTCTTCTGATCTTTCTACGCCTGATGTTGTTTTGCGACAAGCTAAGGGGGCGTTTAATCTGATCAATGCTTACGTGAAGGCTCAAGAGTTTGATAAAGCCCTGTCTCTCTATGCGGACCTGCAATCGCTTGCTTCTTCTGATCTTTCTACGCCTGATATTGTTTTGCCCCAGGCTATGGGGGCGTTTAATCTGATCAATGATTACGGGAAGGTTCAAGAGTTTGATAAGGCCCTGTCTCTCTATGCCGATCTGCAAAAGCTTGCTTCTTCTGATCTTTCTACGCCTGATGTTGTTTTGGCGCAGGCCAAGGGTGCGGGTAGTTTGTGCCTCCTGTTTCAGCAAGCAGAACAGCCTGAAAAAGCAGAAGAATATCTTACTATATTCCGGGAAATTTGCAAAAAATACCCGGACAGTCCAGAATTTATGGAACTGTCCGGGCAGTTTGAATCAATTTTACAAGAATTGAAAACTACTTCTTAGTCATCCGATAAACCCCGTCCCAGATTTCGCCATCCGGCACCGGGGGATTGATTTTGTGCTCTTCTGCGCGCTTGATAAATACCTCGCAGGGAGTGTGTTTGGTGTCGGAAAAACGCTCGTATTTATTGGCCTCGGTGTAGATTTCGATGGCCTTGTCCCAGTTCTGGGCCACGTATTCTTCTCTCGCTTTGGCGAATAGGTCGAAGAGTATTTCTTCGTTTTCGGTCAGGCCGCCTTTCATGGCTACCAGCTCGTAGATGCGCACCGGTTCATTTTTGCCGACAACCTGAATGTTATCGATAAGTCTAGCTTCCACTAAATCAATGATTTTGTGGGTTTCTCCGTCTACTTCCACTTCCTGATCCAGTGTAAAATGGGAAACAGCGGTGAAGATACCGAATTGTTTTGCGCCTTCTTCCAGACGGGCGGCGAGGTTAACCGCGTCCCCCATCATGGTATAGTTCATACGCATGGATGAACCCATGTTTCCGACTACTATCTCACCGGAGTTCACACCTATCCTTGTGCGCATATTGTGGACTACTTTGGGCCATTTTTCGCCCTTGGCCCATTGTTCTTCGGGGAAGTTTTTGGTGTTGCGGTCCGGTTCATCGGGAAGCTGAATTTCATTGGCCCATTTATCCCGGAGTTCCAGACCGGCCTGCTGCATTTTTACCGCAACCCGGCAGGCTCTCAGGGCGTGGTCCGGTACATCCATAGGCGCTCCGAAAAAGGCTATGATGGCGTCTCCTTCGTATTTATCGAGGGTTCCTTTTTCTTCAATGAGGATGTCGGTCATCACCGAGAGGTACTCGTTCAGCAGTTCGACAAGTTGCGATGCGGTCAGCTTTTCCGAGAAAGTGGAGAAGCTCTGGATGTCGGTGAAGTAGGCTGTTACCTGCCTTGCTTCGCCGCCCAGTTCCGGCATTTCGCGGTTGGAGAACATCTCGTCGATTAGTTCCGGTGCCAGATAAGATGAAAAGGTCGCTTGCAGGAATTTTTTCTGTCCTTCTTCGCGCCAGAATTTAATCAGCGTCAGCAGGGTGAAGTTCAGGGCCAGTGCTATGAGTGAATACATGGGCGTGAGGTATGCATCGTATTGCCTGAAAATATGGATTGATCCGTAAACTATGGCGGTGCCGAGACCTGCTATGGGCAGGATCATCCACAGGGAGCGGGACCACGTAAGCAGAATCATGGAAGCTATGCCCGCCGCAATCACCAGCAGCAACTCCAGCCCCGGTACCCAGTCCGGGTTGAGAATGAAATTTTTGGCCAGAATATTATCAACGATGGTGGCGTGAACTTCAACTCCCGGATAGTCAGATACAAATGGAGTAACCCTTAAATCGCGTAGTCCTGCCGCGGAGGTTCCCATGAAAACGATTTTACCCTTGAGTTCTTTTTCTCCTACTTTACCGCTCAGTATGTCCTTGGCACTGTAATATGGAAATTCCTTCATACCGCCCCGGTAGCGGATCATCATCTGACCTTTGGAGTCCACGGGAATGGTGGTTTTTCCGAGCCTGATGGATTCGATGCCGATGGAGCTGGTTTTGACAAGGATATTTTTACGTCCGATTGCTTTCATGAGTGTGGCGAGGGCAAGGCTGGGGTACTGCTTTCCATCGTAGGTGATAATCAGGGGGACCCGGCGGACTACGCCGTCGTAGTCGGTGATGGTGTTGTAAAATCCGCACAGGGGGGAGGCTTTGGCAAGCACGGGAAGCGGGCAGATAGCATCCAGTGCATTCAGGGTAAGATATTTGAGTTCCGGTGCTCCTTTGGCGCGTATCTGGGCGATGGATACGGGCTTGGCAAAGCAGGGCAGATCATGCACTGATGGGGCTTTTTCCTGTTCCAGGAAATCAAAATAGAAGCCGAGTACAAAACGTCCCTGTTTAAGTATGTCGGCGAGGAC
This sequence comes from Maridesulfovibrio sp., assembly GCF_963676065.1. NCBI lineage: Bacteria > Pseudomonadati > Thermodesulfobacteriota > Desulfovibrionia > Desulfovibrionales > Desulfovibrionaceae > Maridesulfovibrio > Maridesulfovibrio sp. The sequence continues at coordinate 2,027,964 of NZ_OY780933.1, forward strand.
TTTATCATTGTCCATCAAACCCTTGGGGAGCCCTTTGAAGTCGACAGTCACCCCCAGTTCCTGACGCAGGCTGTTTCTGATGTTGGCCGGCGAGGTCCGGTCCGGTTCACCGATGAGTATATCAAGCCCGGTGGAGAGTGCTCCGGCCTGCTGAATTTTTGCCAGAAGCAGGGCCATGCGGTAACGGGGCCACGGCCATTGGCCAAGTTCGGCGAGGCTTTCTTCATCAATATCAACAATTACCGGAATGCTGGTCTTCTGGCCCACTGAACTTGAGCGCATGTATTGGTCGTAAATTTTATAATCAACGAACTGTAGGATGGGAGGCTGGAATATATACAGGGTCGCAACCAGAATTGAGATCGCCAGTCCGGTAACGATCAGGTATAAGGAGTCTGAGACTGAAATTTTTTTAAGGATACCCAGCATTTTTTTCCCGAAAATAGTTTAAATTGTGTTATATATATTAATGCGAATAATATATATATGTATGAATCATCTGGATTTTTCAATAAAATTTATATATAAAATATAATTATGTGTCATAATGAAATAAAATGTGCTGCATCATATTAATATAGTTCTTTTTTTGGGAGGTGATGGTTTTGATGAAGAGGGTAAGCATAATTTTCAGTCTGGCGACACTTTTGCTGTTTGCGTGTTGCGGAGCTGCCTTTGCGCAGCCGGAGATGGCTTCGATGAATCCGGAGCAGGTTGACGGTGCGCCTTATCTGAAAAGTATTCTGAATGATCTTCTCTCTACGCATGACCGCATCAAGGCTGCTGAAGCCCGTGTAGAATCTACTGAGCACCTTGTCTCCCAGAGCTGGTCAGGATGGACTCCCTCGTTTAATGTTTCGGTCGAGGGCGGACGTGAGGAAATTGACAAGCCCGGCGGCGGAACCAACAAAGGCCGCAACGAAGAACGTATTGAAGCCAATCAGCTCATATATGATTTCGGCGGGGTCAACAGTAACATCGACAGTACCAAGGCTTTGCTGAATGAATACAAAGCCGTTCTTGAACAGACTCGTCAGGAATTGCTTATTCAGGGTGTGGAAGCCTATCTCGGCCTTATCCGTGCGCGCGAAACCCTGAAATATGCCGTCCAGTCTGAAGAGAGTATGAAACGTCTTTCCGGCATGGAAGAAACTCTGGTAAAGCGCGGTGCGGGGTTATCCTACAAGGAACTCCAGATCAAAGCGCAGCTTGCCGGGGCAACTTCATACCGGGTAACTGTAGAGCGGTCTCTGCAGACCGCACGCAACCGGTTCAAAGCTGTTTTCGGCTTTCCCGTTACCCAGGCGGAAATAAATAAGATGGTTCCGGTCCATATGCCGGCTACCTACATGCCCGCTTCACTTGACGATGCCATTGCACAGGCGGAATCTCAGAATCCTCTGCTTATGCAGCTTAAGTTCAGTAAGGAAAGGCTGAGTCATGACGTAGGTGTTCAGGAAGCGACTCTTTATCCCAGGTTTGATTTTTCCCTTGAAGGTAAGAGAAGGGAACAGGATCAGGGTGCTTCCGGGGTAAGAATGGAGAATAAAGCTACATTCAAGGTCAGCTACTCCGGTTTTAGCGGCCTTTATGAATATGAAGGCATGCAGGCGGCTAAGTCCAATCTTCGTGAAATCCGCAAAACCACTTTGGATACCCGGCGTACTGTAGAAGAAAATGTGCGCAATGCATGGCTTGAGCTTATGACCCTGCGCAAGAATGCAGAGCTGTACAGGACTCAGGCCAACATCACTGCCGAATTTCTCGAACTTATCAAGAAGAAAAGAGCTACAGGCGAACAGGTCGAACTACTGGATATTCTTGTTGGTGAAAGGGATTACTCCACCGCTACCAGCGCCAGCGTAACCGCTGATATTGATAATATTATTTACGCGTATAAGTTGTTGTACGAAATGGGTATGATGAATATTGATGTTTTCGATTAAGACCAGAACATTATTTCAAAATTCTTTTCGAAAATTCCATGTGTGCATGCCCATGGAATTTTCTCTTTCCGGGAAATTGATTTTTACATCCTGAATAAGGATAGGGGACCGATTGTATGAGGGAGCTGCTCAGACGATTATCGTTACATCCATTTCTGGCTTTTGAAATTTGCCTCTCTTCGTTCTTTATTAATATCCTGTCACTTGCCTCTCCTATCTTTGTTATTCAGGTTCTGAACCGTTATGTAGGGTACGGTTTTGACGGAACCCTGATTACTCTCACGACCGGTGTTCTCATTGCCGGTGCCTTGAATCACGGCTTTACACTGGTCCGCATGAGGATTGCTTCAGCCATTAACGTGGGACCGGATAGAATGCTTGCCGATACCGTTCTCGGCTGTCTTGCCCGTGTAAAAATGGCTACTCTCAGCCGTATTCCACCGGCCCGGATTCATGAGCTCATGAGCGGAATTCAGGTGGTGCAGTCCGGGTATGATGCTTCAGTAATCTGTTCCGTGCTGGATATGCCTTTTTTCATCCTTTTTGTCGGGGCGGTTTTTTTCCTCAGTCCCGTGCTTGCCCTTGTCACTATGCTTGCCATCGTCTGCTCCCTGCTTGCGGGCTGGATGAATATGCGGCGCAGCAGGCAGATGAATGATGTAATGCGCGAAGAATCAGTCGTTCACCGGGGCAATCTTGCCAACGCGATAAGCGGGGCGGACACAGTTCGCGCTTTCGGCGGACGGGCATTCCTGACCGGTATTTTTCACGCACAGATGGAAAAGCTGCAACAGATTAAACGGGATATGGTCCACGGCGGAACACGCGGACAGGCCGTTTTGCAAAGTATCTCCATGCTTCTGCGGGTAATGATTTATGCCTTGGGCGCGCATGAAGTTGTGGCCGGAAAGATGAGTACAGGCGGGCTGATCGGTGTTTCTATTTTGTCAGGCAAGGCCCTTGCCGTTTCCGCTTCTTTCATGAAATCACGGATTATGATCGCTCAGGCCGGGCAGATGATGCATTCCCTGCATGAATTTGTCCGCCAGCCTCTTGAATCGGAGACCGGAACCGAATTGAAGAATTACCGGGGAGCCATTGAAATCAAGGATCTCGGTTTTGCCTATCCCGGTTCCACCGGTCCTCTTTTTGAGGGGCTGGATGTGCGTATTGAGCCGGGAAATATAGTGATTGTCACCGGGCATAATGGTGCCGGGAAGACCTCGCTTGTGCGATTGCTGCTTGGACTCATTGAGCCCGGGCGTGGTCAGATTCTGGCCGGTGGAGTGGATCTGCGTCAGCTTTCCGCTCCGTGGTGGCGCAGGCAGGTTATGTACCTTCCGCAGGAACCGACTTTTCTTAATGCGACCATCAGGGAAAATATCTGCCTGAATAATCCGGAAATGGATGACGAGAGACTTAAGCGTGTGGTTGAAATCGCCGGGCTTAAGAAATACCTCGATACCAGTGTTGAGGGGCTGGAAGCGAAAGTCGTCAACGGAGGTGCTGAGCTTGCTGTGGGTATCAGGCGCAGGCTGGCCCTTGCCCGCGCGCTCTCCGTACAGGGAGCGGTGGCCGTACTGGACGAACCCGCCGAAGGGTTTGATATTGAAGGCTTGCGGGTCATGGATATGCTTATCCAGAGCATGGCCAAGGCCAAGAAGACTCTAATCATAGTTTCTCAGGATATGCGTTTGATGCAGCGGGCCGATATTATTATTGATCTGGGCCGAAAACCAAAGCCACAGGTGCTTTTCCCCAAAAAAAAGGCACAGGCCGCAAAAGCTGAATCTTCCACAGACGGAGGTGCGCAGTGAGCGGAATGAATAAGGAATATTCCGGTGAAGTAAAGGCTGCCAGCCATTTTTTCCTTTTTTTGTGTGTGGCAATGTGTCTGCTGTTTTTTGGCTGGGCCTGTTTTTTCAAGCTGGATATAGTAAGTCAGGCTCAGGGTGAGGTTATCCCCAGTTCACGGGTCAAGCCGGTGCAGCATCTTGAGGGCGGAATCATAAGGAAGATAAATGTCCGTGAAGGTGAGGCTGTTACAAAAGGTCAGGAGCTGATTGTTCTTGAAGCTACTGCAAGTGATTCCACAGTGGAGGAACTTGAGGTTCGCGTCACCTCCCTGCGTGTTAATATCGCCCGTCTGGAGGCAGAAGATAAAGAACTTGCCCAACCTAACTATCCAGAAGACATCAAAGAAAAATTTCCGATCCTGATTAAGCGCTCCCTGAAGCTTTTTCAGACCCGTAAGGCCCGTCTGGAGAGCGATTTACTTTCCGAAAAGGAAAAAATTAAGCAGCGCGAACAGGATATCAAACAGATTTCGTCCCGGCAGCGCAATTCCCGGCAAAGTTTGAAACTGCTGCGTGAGCAGATCAAGATCAGTGCCGGATTACTGGAAGACGGATTGACATCCCGCTATAAACATCTCGGTTTTCTCAAGGAGGAGTCAAAGCTTAAAAGCTCCATTGAAGAAGACTCGGCAAAGCTTGGCAAAGCCCGTTCAGCATTGGCGCAGGCCAAGGCGGAGATCGGAGAAATCAGAAATTCCTATCTGGCGTCAGTACGTGAAGAGTTGCAGGAAGACCGCAGGGAATTTGATGAGCTTTCGCAGCGGCAGCGCAAATTTGCGGATAACCTCAGCCGGACAGTCATCCGTTCCCCTGTGAATGGTGTTATCAAAACTTTGTACGTGGTCAGCGTAGGGGAAGTTGTCAGACCCGGTTTGACGATCATGGATATTGTGCCGGCGGGTGATAAACTGGTAATTGAGGCCCGCCTGCCCATCAGCGATATCGGTTACGTCAAGGATGGGCAGAAGGCGGTGGTAAAGCTGGCTTCAAGCGATGCATCACGCTTTGGAAACATTGACGGTAAAGTGGTTAACATCAGCCCTGATGCCGATTCAACTGACCGGGGAGTGACCTACTACCGGGTACGTATCGAGACCGGTAAAGATTATTTCGAGCACGACGGTAACTACTATAAGCTTTTCCCCGGTATCCGGGTTATAGCGGGCATCCATATCGGAACCCGTTCTGTGATGGAATATATCCTTGAGCCTTTCATGGGTTCAATGAGCTATGCCATGAGGGAACGATGAAGACAAAATCGGGCCCCGATAAGCCGGGTAAAAAGCGACCGAACTGGATTGATACAGTCCCGCCAAAGGTCAGGGAATGTTTCATCTCAGCGATAAAGGAGCACACCGCAGGCAGATATGATGAGGCTGTCGCGCTTTATTCAATTGCTTTGAATTTAATGCCTGATGATCCGCTGCTGTTGACCAACCTGGGGGTCAGCCTGCGTGAACTGGGTAAATTTAAAGCCTCGGAAACCTGCTACCGCAGGGCCATCGCGGTTAAGCCGGAAAGTCCCGGTACTTTCAGTAATCTCGGTAATGTTCTGCGAAGGATGGGACGACTCAAAGAGGCCGTGAACTGCCATCGCCGGGCCATTGAACTGGATCGTAAATTTATCGACGCGTATTATAATCTGGGGTTGGTATTACAGGATTTAGGCAAGCTTGATGAAGCTGTGCGTCTTTTTAACCATTGCCTGAAGCACAATCCTGATGATTCGCGCGTTAAATGGGATAAATCACTGGCTTTGCTTGCCAAAGGTGACTTTGTAACCGGTTTTGATCTTTATGAAAACCGCTGGACGCGTGAAGAACTTACCTCCCGCCATTTCCGCCAGCCAGTCTGGGACGGTTCGCCACTGAGCGGTAAAACTATTTTCATCTACAGTGAACAGGGTTTCGGAGATACCATCCATTTTTGTCGCTACCTGCCGTTTGTGGCTGAGGCGGGCGGCAAAGTGGTCTTTGAGTGTCAGCCTGAGCTGGTTTCCCTGCTTAAAGGCATGGAAGGCATTGATGACATTCTCAGTGCCGGTGAAAGGCTGCCGGATTTTGATGTGCAGTCACCTTTGCTGAGTCTGCCACGTATTTTAAAGCACGATATTAAAAGCATCCCCCGCGATTGTCCTTATATCAAGGCTCCCGCACAGGCCGGTTTTCCGGTGCATATTCCGGAGGGAACCAAGTTTAAGATCGGCATTGCCTGGGCCGGGAAGCCGACACATAAAAATGATCATAACCGTTCGGTAAGTATCGAAAATTTTTTCCCTTTTGCTACCATTCCCGGAGTATCGCTGTACTCCCTGCAAAAAGGACCGGAAACGGCTCAGCGTGATAAGTTCGGTATTGGCCTGCTGGTGCGGGATCTGGGTAACGGATGTTCTGATTTTGCTGATACCGCCAAGGTAATGAAGCAGCTTGATCTGATTATTACCGTGGATACATCAGTTGCGCATCTTGCCGGAGCACTGAACATCCCGGTCTGGGTAGCTATTCCTTATAATCCGGACTGGCGCTGGATGCGTAAACGTAAGGACTCTCCGTGGTATCCGAGTATGACACTTTTCCGCCAGAAAAAAGCCGGGGAATGGGAGTCAGTCTTCGCGGATATGTTGAAAGAGCTTAAACATAGATTAAATTGTTAATTTTGTTATGATATGGTGTTTTTTAGTTAGAAGGCTGGACTGGAGCCAACAGGTACGGTAATTGGTTAATTGTGTTTAAAAATTCGATGAAGATTTTAAAGCGAATTGAGGGGATGTCCAGTAATGACGGGTAGCAAAATTCTGCTTGAGTCCGGCACAAATGAGGTGGAACTTCTGGAACTCTATCTGGATGAAGGTAGTGGTGACAGTTATAAACGCTGGTCTTTCGGGCTGAATGTCGCGAAAGTGAAAAAGATTATCCGCGAAAACGACCTGAAAAATTTTTCCGGTCGCAAACAGCACGGCTCCGCAGATCAGGTTGCACCGGATATTGATACAAAGAATCCTCTGGTTCTGGGCCTGTTTGAGTTTATGGGATCGGTAATCCCGCTTATAGATTTAAGCGGCTGGCTGCGTATGGAACCGGTTGCCAAAGACCAGCGCATGGTTTTGATTACGGAATTTAATGAAGTTGTCAGCGCATTCCTTGTTTCCGGGGTCAACCGGATACACCGGATAAGCTGGCAGGAGCTTGAGTCTTTACAAGGTAACATGGCCAGATACGCCGAAGGAACCATCATCGGAACGGTCAAACTTACCGATCCTGACCGTATTCTGCAGGTGCTTGATCTGGAGCAGGCAATGGAAGACCTCAATCCGGAGCGGGATAAAGCCGCCATCAACGAGGTTGAAGAATCAATAGATTGCGTCTATCAGGCGTTGTGTGCCGACGATTCACGTTCCATGCGTAATCTGGTTAAACTCTCTTTGGAACGGGGTGGTTTTGAGGTTGAGGCTTACCCTAACGGCCTTGAAATCTGGAAAGCCCTTAAAGAAATTTCAGAGAAAGTCGGCAAAACAGGGATGCATGTCTCCGAATTCGTCCAATTGGTTGTCTCCGATATTGAAATGCCCGGAATGGACGGCCATGCCCTGACGAAACGCATCAAGGAAGATCCGAATCTGCGTGATCTGACTGTATATCTCTTTTCATCCCTGATCACTGACGATCTGCTGCACAAAGGGGAAGCTGTAGGGGCTAACCGGCAGTATTCCAAGCCGCAGATAGCCACGCTGGTAAGGCAGTCTCGCGAGGATTTGAATAAGATTTACAAATGCGGCGCTTAAAGCTGCTGTTCTCCACTGGCGATTAATTCCAATGCGGCTTCATCGATTATTTCAACTGTCTTGCGCTCAACTTTTATCAATCCCTGCTCGCTCATTTTTTTGAAAACACGGGAAAGGGTTTCCTGAATGGTTCCCAGATATGATGCGATCAGCCCTTTGGGCAGGTCCAGTTCAAGAATGTTTGAATTTTGTGTGGACCTGAGCAGCAGCAGATAACTGGCCAGCCGGGCCGGAACTTCACTTAAGCTCAACGCTGCGATCTGATTGACCAACTGGCGCAATCTGCCTGAAAGCAGGGCCAGCATGGACATGGCAAGGTCCGGATCTTCACGGATGACCTTTTCAAAGCGATCACGTGGAAAATAGAGCAACCTTGCTTTAGTAAGGGTTACAGCGCTTGCAGGATAACGGGTTCCCTGAAATACAGGAACTTCTCCGAAAATATCTCCCCCCTCGAAAATATGGATGATCTGTTCCTTACCAGCCAGCGACTCACGGTAAACTTTCACTTTTCCTGATTCAATGGAATAAAAACCAGTGGCATCGCTACCGGCTGTGAAAATCTGTTCCCCTTTTTTAAGCTCACGGGGGACAAGAATAAGTTCCAATTTTCTCTGTTGTTCAGCGCTTAGCCCTGCGAAGAGGCTTATTTTGTCAAGATCATGTGTCTTTTTCATTACAATATTCTTTTATAATTAATGGTGTTCAATAAATGACTTAAGTCAGGTTCTATGTCTAAAAATTACTCTATACTCAACTAACTGATAAAATGAAGAAAGGAAATATCATGAATAAAGTCTCTGAAATAAATGTCTGCCGCGGGTCAGGTGATGAAGGATGTCGTTTTGCCTTGTTTATAGACGAAGATTTTGCGCAGCGTATTGAAAAAACAATCGATACCAGTGGTTGGCCGGAATTCTTGAAAAATAGATTCGGGGAGAAAATTTCCAGGCATAAAATGGTTTCAGTCAGCGCGGCAGCATGTCCGAACGGATGTTCCAGACCGCATATTGCAGATATCGGGTTAATACGGTCCTGTGTGCCAGTTATCGAGCACGAAGGCTGTGTGGGCTGTGAGGAATGTGTGCGTAACTGTCCTGATGAAGCTATGCAAATGGTCGACGGAAAAATCGTTATTACCCGTGAGAAGTGTCTGGTCTGCGGATATTGTGTTAATGTCTGTCCCACCGAGGTCATCTCCTGCTCCCGCAGTGGCTGGCGTTTTCTGGTCGGAGGCAGGTTGGGCCGTCATCCCCGTCTGGCTACTGAACTGCCCGGTGTCTTTACCAGTGATGAAGCACTGGACCTTATTTCCAGATGCATGAAAATATGGATGGAGAATTACGTGGACGGCAAACGTTTCGGCTGGGTCATGGAACGGGTCGGGCACGATAAACTTCTGCTGGAATAAATGACAACACTTTTATTTATATCTTTCGCTTACCTGATGCTGGGCGCGCATGCACTGCGTGGCGGCGATTACGGTCTTGTCTTTTTTATCCTCGGTGCGGCGGGACTGGCGTTCAGCCGGGAGCGATGGGCCGGTAATATCACCGGAGTATTGCTGGGTTGCGGATCGCTTCTCTGGCTGGAAAAGGGGGCTGCGCTGATAGCTCTGCGGGTAAATACCGGAGGAGAATGGATCAGGCTGGCTTTGATTATGGGGGCGTTGTATTCCTTTACACTTTTTGTCTGTGTATATTGTTTTTCCCCATCCGGGAGAGCGAGATTCAATCGCGCTGAAGAGCAGGGCTGGTTTCGGGCTTCCATCTTTTTGCTGGCTGCCTTGTTGCTGGAAATTACCCGCAACAAGGTGCATTTCCCCATTCTACTTGCGGACCGTTTCTTCCCGGGGTGGGGCAGGGCGGAGATTTTCCTGCTGGCCTTTTATGCTTCGTGGCTGGGCGGCAGGATGTATAAGCCGGAAGGGGCGAAGGCTATGCGTCCGCGCATATGGGCTTTGTTTTCGCTGGTCTTTTTCGGACAGCTACTTCTCGGCCTTTCAGGATTCGAACAATTCTTGATGACTGGAAAGCTGCATCTTCCCGTGCCTGCTCTCATCGCCGCCGGACCGGTTTATCGCGGTTCCGGTTTTTTCATGCCCATCCTTTTTACTGTGTCAGTTCTTTTGGTGGGTCCGGCGTGGTGCAGCCATCTTTGCTATATCGGAGCATGGGACGACCAATGTAGCCGCATCGGTAAATTAAGGCCGGCAAAGGATTTCAATTCCCGGTTGATCTGGGTTCGGCTCGTATTACTGGTGCTGGTAGTTCTTTGCGCGTGGGCAATGCGGGCAGCGGGAGTTTCCTCTTTTTTCGCAGTCTGGTCCGCGGCTCTGTTCGGTTTACTGGGCATAATGATCATGCTGTTTATCTCACGCAGAATGGGGATGATGATCCACTGCACGACTTTCTGTCCCATGGGGATAGTTTCCAATCTGCTGGGACGTATCTCTTTGTGGCGGATGAAGATTTCCGCTGATTGCTGCAAATGTATGAAGTGCAGCAGGGCCTGTCGCTACGGCGCTCTTCAACCGAAAGACATCGAAGCCGGACGTCCCGGTCTTTCCTGCACTCTTTGCGGCGATTGTATTTCGAGCTGCTCCGGCTCCAGTCTTGGTTATAGTTTGCCCTTCATAAATGCCGGTACTTCTCGCAGGGTTTTTCTGGTGATGGTTATAGCCTTACATGCTCTTTTTTTGGGAGTGGCGCGTATTTAATTAATTTAATTAGTTTTATGGTTCAAAAATACTTTACAAAGCCCTGTTAGGAATTATTCTTAATAGGGCTTTCTCATTTGGTTGCAAAAATTGTTTAATATTGTTTGTGGGTATGGTAATTTCTTACTTGCATTGTCTGCATTAGATTTTATGCACAAGGAGTTAAAAATATGGGTCGTACTGTAGTTGTTGATGTTGACCTTTGTATCGGCTGCGAAGCCTGTGTTGAAGAATGTCCCGATGTATTTTCCATGGGCCCCGGAGATCTGGCCCAGGTTATCAACCCTGAAGGAGCTGATGAGAAGTGTATCGAATCAGCAATGGAGATGTGTCCTGTTAACTGTATTATTTGGGAAGATTAAAAAGTCATAAAAAAATCTTTCCCTTGACCTGAATCAAATACTTTTGAGCGTTGTTTTCCTAATTTGGAGTCAACGAATGAGAAATCAATCCTGAGTGCGGTTGGAGTGCTGATTTCAACCGCCTCGGTCAATTTAAAGAAAGTATTTAACGTGAAGGGAAAAAGTTATGGCATTTGATCTGAATCAAATACTTAAAAAGGTTACTTCGTTATTCAGTAATGAAGAAGTAGAAACCAAATTACCTGAAAAGGAGTTAAGAATGTTTTGCAACCAGTGTGAACAGACAGCGAAAGGACAAGGCTGCACCGTGAAGGGTGTATGTGGTAAGACTGATGAAGTTTCCGCTATTCAGGATCTTCTGATACAGGTTCTTGTCGAGCTCGGAACTGTAGCCACCGCAGCCCGCAAGGAAGGCATCGCGGTTTCCAACGAAGTTAACCGTCTTACCGCTGAAGGTGTGTTCTCCACCCTGACCAACGTCAACTTCGATGACGAACGGTTTGTTCCGGTCATTAAAAAAGTAGCCGCCGCCCGTGATGAATTGGCCTCCAAAGTCAGCGCGGACTGTGGGCCTGTGACCAAGGTTGCTGCTACTGCTGCTGAACTGAGCAAGCAGGGCGAAGCATTCTCCGTTACCTCCTTTGATGAGAACGAAGATCTGCGCTCCCTGAAGCAGATTCTTGTTTACGGTCTTAAGGGTGTTTCAGCTTATGTCGACCATGCCGCAATTCTCGGTCAGGAAGATGATGAACTCTACGCCCAGATCCATGAAGCACTTTCCGTAGTTCCGCAGCAGCTCGGTATGGAAGAGCTGGTCGGTTGGGCAATGAAGTGCGGTGAAATGAACCTCAAGGCTATGGAACTGCTTGATGCAGGTAACACCGGCGCTTACGGGCATCCCGTTCCTACTGAAGTTCCCCTCGGAGCCAAGGCCGGTAAGGCTATTCTCGTGTCCGGTCATGATCTTAAGGATCTGCGCCAGCTTCTCGAGCAGACCGAAGGAACCGGAATCAATATTTACACCCATGGAGAAATGCTGCCCTGTCACGGTTACCCCGAGCTGAAGAAATTCGACCACTTCTACGGCCATTACGGAACCGCATGGCAGAATCAGGCCAAGGAATTCGCAGCATTCCCCGGCGCTATCCTCATGACTACCAACTGTATTCAGAAGCCTGTTGAAAGCTACAAGGGCAACATCTTCACCACCGGCCTCGTGGGCTGGCCCGGAGTCACTCACGTAACCAACGGAGACTTTGCAGCGGTAATCGAAAAAGCCAAGGAACTTCCCGGTTTTGAAGCCGATACCGATAATGGATCAGTACTTTGCGGTTTTGCCCGTAACTCAGTCCTCGGTGTGGCCGATAAGGTAA